>NZ_JADMJK010000055.1:0-16728 GCF_018780625.1 Polaromonas sp.
GCAAACGTGGCCTGCGGCCAGCCCAGCAGCGCAGCCAGCATCTGGCCGGTCTGGTTGCAGTCGTCGTCAATCGCCTGTTTGCCCAGGATCACCAGTTGTGGCTGCTCCTTGTCGACCAAAGCCTTCAAGAGCTTGGCCACAGCCAGCGGCTGGAGTTCCTCGGCGGTTTCGACCAGGATGGCGCGGTCGGCGCCAATCGCCATGGCGGTGCGCAGGGTTTCCTGGCACTGCAGCACGCCGCACGAGACGGCAATGACTTCCGTCGCCACGCCCTTTTCCTTGAGCCGCACGGCTTCCTCGATGGCGATCTCGTCGAAGGGGTTCATGCTCATCTTGACGTTGGCGATGTCGACACCTGTGCCGTCTGATTTGACGCGGACTTTCACGTTGTAGTCGACTACACGCTTGACGGGGACCAAAACCTTCATTGCGGGGCTCCAGAGTTTGTTAATTAACGTTGACGTTAACGTCAACGTCAACGTAAGCTTTGCATTCTAAGCTGCGGCCTGCATGAAACAGACGGGACGCAGCTGCGTAGGAATTATCCATGACGGCAGGAATAAAAAGAACGATCGTTCTATTTTAATCATGAGCCGCTAATCCCGGGCACCGCGACTGCCGCCTTGGCGACTGCATCAGGCGGACTGGCCGGCACAGGCGCCGCGGCAACGGTGTGAATCACCCGTTGCGGGTAAGGAATTTCGATGCCGTTGGCGCGCAGCGACTGGAGAATGGCGAGGTTGATGCGTGAACGCAGGTTTTGCTGGCCGTTCTCGGGATCTTCCATCCAGTAGTTGAGCGTGAACTCCAGGCCATCAGCACCAAAATTAGTCAAATTGACACCGGGGCCAGGCTCCTTGAGCACGCGCTCCTGCCCCACCGCGGCCTCGGTCATCAAGCGCATCACCTGCTCCACGTCGCTGTCGTACGCCACCGACAACACGGTGGACTGCAGGACCTGGGTGTCGCTCAGGGACAGGTTTTCAATGCGGCCGCTGATGAACATCTCATTGGGCACGATGGATTCCCGCCCCGACAAGGCGCGCACCACCGTGTAGCGCGCATTGATGTCGGTGATCCGCCCCTCAAAGCCATCAACGCGCACGTTGTCACCAATCCGCACGCTGCGCTCGGCCAGCATCACAAACCCGCTGACGTAACTGGCCGCGAGTTTTTGCAAACCCAAGCCAATGCCCACGCCAATGGCCCCGCCCAGCACGGACAGCGCCGTCAGGTCAATCCCGACCGACGACAGCGCCACCAGCAGGCCGACAAACATCAGCAGCGCACGGATGGCGTTGCTGAACGCCTTGCGCAGGGAAAGGTCACCGCCTTTGGCCGAGCGCAGCAAACGCGCTTCCAGGGCCGACGAAATCCACAGCGCAATCAGCAGGACGACCCCAGCCGTCACCGCGCCTTCCAGCATGGTGCGCACCGACAGGGTCGAGGTGCCCATCTTCCACTTGATATTGTCCAGCTGGTCCAGCATGACCGGCAGCAACCCGCTGACCCAGAGCACCATGGCGATCCAGGCCAGCCACGAAATGCTGCGCTCCAGCGCCCGCACCAGCGGCGCGGTTTTGAACGCCACCTGCAGCACCTTGACGCCCAAACGAATCAGCGCCAGCGACAGCAGCACCGGAATCGCCACCTTGAACACGGCCAACGGGAACGCGCGCGCCAAAAGCGTCTGGGCCGCATAGGCAAAAATCAGCCATAGCAAGGGAAACAAAACCCCGTCGACCAGGCGCCGCCCAAACAGGATGGGCGCTTCGCCATCGACATGCAGCGTGCGGCTGGCCACGCGCACCACCAGCCAGGCCAACAGCGCGCAGGCCAGCAGCACAGCCATCTCCGTCAGGGCGGTTGGCCGGGTCAGCGCTGCCAGCCAGGCGTCCAGGCTGTCGATCGGCACGGCGGCAGGGGCGGAGGCGGTGGACGTAAAAACAGAACTCAAGATGCCGCCACTGGCCATTGCGGTGTCCTTTTGTCAATAAAAGCCTGCACGCCCTCCTGGGCCACTGCATGCGTCATGTTGCAGGCCATGGTCTGGCCCGCCAGCTGATAGGCCGCTTCAATACCGGTTTCACGTTGTTTGTAGAAAAGCGCCTTGCCCATGGCCAGCGCCTCGCGCGGCTTGGACAGCAGCGCTTGCAGCAGCTTTTCAAGCTCGGCGTCCAGCGACTCCAGCGGCACGACGCGATTGACCAGGCCCCGGGCCCGCGCCTCGTCGGCGGTAATGAACTCACCCGTCAGCAGCATTTCCATGGCCTGCTTGGGCAGCATGTTGCGCACCAGCGGCACGCTGGGCGTGGCGCAAAACAGGCCGACATCAATGCCGTTCACGCCAAAACTGGCGTGGCGCGCGGCCACCGCCAGGTCGCATTGCGCCACCAGTTGGCAACCGGCGGCCGTGGCCAGCCCCTGCACCCTGGCAATCACAGGCACCGGCAAATGCTGGATGGCCAGCATCACCCGCGTGCATTGGGCAAACAGCTTTTGGTAATAAGCCAGTTCTGGCTGGGCGCGCATTTCCTTGAGGTTGTGGCCGGCGCAAAACGCCCTGCCTTGCGCGGCAAGTACCGCCACCCGGGCCAACGGGTCGGCCCTGATGGCGTCCAGTGCGCCTTGCAGGGCCGCCAGCATTTCGTCGCTCAGGGCGTTGAAGGTGCCCGCCCGGTTCAGGGTAAGGGTGTGAACGCCCCGCTCGTCCTGCGTATGAAGGACGGGAGGCGAAGAATCAGCCGATGCAGCAAACATGAAAATCCCTAAAAATCAGCTTTATAGATCAGCCAGCACCCGGATGTGCGCTTCCACGCTGCGCGCCAGGGCACTGAGGTTGTAGCCCCCTTCCAGGGCCGACACGATGCGTCCCCTGGCATGGCGTTTTGCCACGTCCTTGATGCGCTGGGTCATCCAGGCGTAGTCCTGCTCGGTCAGTCCCATCTGGCCCATGTCGTCCTCGCGGTGCGCGTCAAAGCCGGCGCTGATGAAAATCATCTCGGGCTTGAACGCCTCCAGGCGCGGCATCCACATCATCTCGATCAGTTCGCGCACGTCCATGCCTTTGGTGTAGGCCGGCACCGGCAGATTGACCATGTTGGGCGCTTGCGTGTCGGCGCCGGTGAACGGAAAAAACGGATGCTGGAAAAAGCTCACCATCAGGATGCGGTCGTCACCCTTGATGATGTCTTCGGTGCCGTTGCCGTGGTGCACGTCAAAGTCAACAATCGCCACGCGCTTCAAGCCGTGGCGCGCCAGCGCGTACTTGGCGCCAATGGCAATGTTGTTGAAAAAGCAAAACCCCATGGCCTTGTTGTGCTCGGCATGGTGGCCGGGCGGTCGCACGGCGCAAAACGCATTGGCCAGGTCACCGGCCATCACGGCGTCGGTGGCCGCAATCACCGCGCCCGCCGCGCGCAAGGCGGCGTTCCAGGTGTGAACGTTGAGCAGGGTGTCAGGATCAATCTGGGCATAGGCCGGCCCGCCGGCATTGATGTCGTCGACCAGCTGATCGGACAAGCCCCGGATCGCCGCCACCAGCATGCGGTCGTGCGCCAGTTCGATGTCGCCAAGCGGCGCTGGCGGCGCCTCGCGCCGGTCCAGCGCATCACCGACGCCGCTCATCAGCAGCCTGTCTTCAATCGCATCAAGCCGCGCCGGGCACTCGGGGTGACCCGGCCCCATTTCATGCTTGCGGCAGTCGCTGTGGGTGAAATAACCAGTCGCATTCATGGTGTACAAACTTTGCGAAAAATTACGTTATCGTTCAGGCCATGCATGTCAAAGAAAAACTTCAAACGCTTTTAAATCAGCTTAACACGGTCATTGTCGGGAAGTCGTCGCAGGTGCAAGACTGCGTAGCCTGCCTGCTCGCAGGAGGCCACCTGCTGATAGAAGACGTTCCCGGTGTCGGGAAAACCACGCTAGCCCACGCACTGTCGCGCTCTTTTGGCCTCCAGTTTTCGCGCGTGCAGTTCACCGCCGACCTGATGCCCAGCGACCTGTCGGGCGTGTCGATTTACGAACGCCAAAAGGAAAGCTTTGTGTTTCACCCCGGGCCGGTATTTGCCCAGGTGCTGCTGGCCGACGAAATCAACCGGGCCAGCCCCCGCACGCAAAGCGCATTGCTCGAAGCCATGGAAGAAAAGCAGGTCACCATCGAAGGTGAAACCCGCCCGCTGCCGCAGCCGTTTTTTGTCATTGCCACGCAAAATCCGCACGACCAGCTGGGCACCTACGCCCTGCCCGAATCGCAGCTGGACCGTTTTCACATGAGGATCTCGCTGGGCTACCCGGACCGCGCCGCCGAGCGCGAACTGCTGCAGGGCGGCGACCGCCGAGACATGCTGGACAGCCTGCCAGCGCTGCTGACGCCGCACGACCTGCTGGCGCTGCAGCAGCAAGTCCTGCAGGTTCACGCCGCCGAGCCGCTGCTGAACTACCTGCAGGACCTGATGGCCGCTACCCGCTCGGGCCGCTGGTTTTTGCAGGGCCTGAGCCCGCGCGCCGGCATTGCCGTGATGCGCGCCGCCAAAGCGCAGGCCTTTTTGAGCGGGCGGGACTATGTCGCGCCCGACGACCTGGCTGCCGTGCTGCCGCAAACCACCGCGCACCGGCTGATCCCCGTCAGCGCAGCGGGGCGGGGCGCGGTGGAGCAGGTCCGCGCCATGCTGGACGCCGTGCCGCTGCCGTGAACACGCCATCCATCCGGGTCAGTGCCCCGCAGCCACTTTTTTCGCGCCCTTTGCAGCGGGTCAGCGCACGATTTCATGCCTGGTTTGAAAATCGGCTGCCGCTGTCTGACCACGTCACCCTGACCCAGCGCACGGTCTACATCCTGCCGACGCGCCCGGGGCTGATGCTGGGCACGACCCTGCTGACGCTGCTGGTGGCATCCATCAACTACCAGCTCAACCTGGGCTACCTGCTGACGTTTTTACTGGCCGGCAGCGCGCTGGTGGGCATGCATGTCTGTCATGGCACGCTACGCGGACTGGCCATGAACCTGATCGCGCCTGGTGCCCAGCATGCGGGGGCTACGGCCTTGTTCGACGTCAAGTTTACAAATTCCCGGCAGACCACGCGCTATGGCATTGGCCTGCGCATCCTGAAGCCACAGGACGCGGCCAGGCAGCAAGGCATGCCAGGAAGCGCAGGCAGCGCACCCGATTGGGCCTGGACCGACGTGCCGGCCCAGGGCAGCAGCGTGCTGCAGGTGGCGTTTACACCGGCCCTGCGCGGCCTGCACCGCTTGCCAACGCTGACCGCCGAAACGCGCTTTCCGCTCGGCACCTTTCGGGTCTGGACGGTCTGGCGGCCGGCAGCCCAGATCCTGGTGTACCCGGCGCCCGAAATAAACCCGCCGCCGCTGCCTCCGGGCGAACCCCTTTCGGGCGGCACTACATCGGTAGCGCGCACACAGCGCTCAGGCGAGTTCGATGGCGTGCGGGCCTACCGCCGCGGCGATGCCCTGAAGCTGGTGGTCTGGAAAAAGGCGGCCAAAGCCGACGGCCAAGGACTGGTGGTGCGCGACACCCAGCACGCCCAACGCCACCAACTGTGGCTGGATCTGGCACAGGCCGGTGCGGCCGGCATCGAGCAAAAGCTCTCGCGCTTGTGCGCCTGGGTACTGCAGGCCGACCAGCTGGGACTGGACTACGGCCTGCGCCTGCCTGCGGTTGACATCCCGCCGGGCAGCGGCGAAGTCCACAAACGGCAGTGCCTGGAAGCGCTGGCGCTGTGCTGAAGGGGGCGCCGTTCAGCGCAAGCGCACTGCGCAACCTGCCGCGCGACAGCCGGGACACGCTGTTTTTGCTGGCCGTGATTGCCTGGGTGCTGCTGCCGCAGGCGGCCCATTTGCCGCTGTGGTGCAGCGCGCTGGCGGCTGCCGTGCTGGCCTGGCGGGGCTGGCTGGCAGTGCAAAGCCGGTCCCTGCCCGGCAAATGGGTGTTGCTGGCCTTGCTGGCGCTGACCATCGCGGCCACCTATGCCACGCACAAAACCTTGCTCGGGCGCGACGCGGGCGTCACCCTGCTGGTGGTGTTGCTGACGCTTAAAACCCTGGAACTGCGCGCCCGGCGCGATGCGTTTGTGGTGTTTTTCCTTGGCTTTTTTTGCATGCTGAGCAACTTTTTCTATTCGCAGTCATTGCTGACGGCTTTCAGCATGCTGCTGGGGTTGCTGGGCCTGCTGACCGCCGTGGTCAACGCCCACATGCCGGTCGGCAAACCGCCGCTGGCCCAGGCGGCCAAAACGGCCGGCTGGATGGCCCTGCTGGGCGCGCCCATCATGCTGGTGCTGTTTGTGCTGTTTCCGCGCATGGCCCCGCTGTGGGGGGTGCCGAGCGACGCCATGACAGGCCGCAGCGGCTTGAGCGCCAGCATGGAAGTCGGCACGATGGCCAGCCTGGCCCTGGACGAGAGCGTCGCCATGCGGATCCGCTTTCAGGGCGAGCCGCCGCCGCAGCGCGCGCTTTATTTCAGGGGACCGGTGCTGTCACGCTTTGATGGCCGCCAGTGGCAGCCCCAGCACACGGAGTTTTCGCCCCGCCATGAACTGCAGGCAGGGCTGCAAGTGACGGGCGACCCGATCGACTACGAAGTCACGCTGGAGCCCTCGCGCCAGCCCTGGCTGATTGTGCTGGAGGCCGCCGCGCAGCGCCCCGAGGTGCCCGGCTATCGCAGCGTCATGCTGCCCGACCTGCAGTGGCTGACCAACCGGCCCATCACCGACATCGTGCGCTACAAGGCCCGCAGCTTCCCCGCCTTCACACACGGGCCGCTGCAGCCAGATCCGGGTCTGCAGGCGTTTGTCGATCTGCCGCCAGGCTTTAACCCGCGCACGCAAGCGCTGGCCGACGAGATCCGGCGCGATCCGCGCCATGCCCAGGCCAGTACCAGCACCCTGGTGCAGGTGGCGCTGGAGCGCCTGCGCACCGGCGGCTACACCTACACGCTGGAGCCCGGCGTGTTTGGCCGGCACACGGCCGACGAATTCTGGTTTGACAGCAAGCAGGGATTTTGCGAGCACATCGCCTCCAGCTTTGTCATCCTGATGCGCGCCATGAACATTCCGGCGCGCATCGTCACCGGCTACCAGGGGGGGGAGCGCAACAGCGTGGACGGCTTCTGGGTGGTCCGGCAAAGCGATGCGCACGCCTGGGCTGAAGTCTGGCAAGCCGGCGCCGGCTGGGTCCGTGTCGACCCCACGTCGGCCGTGGCGCCTGGGCGCACCGGCGCCTTTCAGCGCCTGGCCGCACCGCGCGGCGTCGTGGCCGAGGCGCTGGGCAACTTCAGCCCCACCCTGTCGGCCCAACTGCGCGCCACCTGGGAGGCCGTCAACAACTCTTGGTCCCAGTGGGTGCTCAATTACACCCAGGGCAAGCAGCTTGATCTGCTGAAAAACATCGGCTTTGAATCCCCAAGCTGGCAGGATTTGAGCGTTGTGCTCTTTGTCCTTATCGTGCTGACCAGCCTGGCCGGTGCTGCCTGGACACTGTGGGAGCGCAGCCAGCACGACCCCTGGCTGCGCCTGCTCATCCGCGCGCGCAAGCACCTGGCCCGCGCCGGCATTGACAGCACGCCCGCCGCCTCGCCGCGCCACCTGGCACTGCAGGTGCTGGCGCGCCAGGGCAGCCAGGGGCAGGCGCTGCACGACTGGCTGATGGCGCTTGAGCGGCAGCGCTACGGCGCCGCATCCGCCAGCCAGCCGCACCACCAGCGCGCGCTGAAACAACTCCGGCAGCAATGGCGCCGGCTTTCATAGCCGCCATACCGCGATACCGTAGTACCCGGCTTGGCCCCTTGCATTTCATGCACTGCTTAAAATCAGGGCTAGCCAACCTACTTTTTCTGAATGACACCTAAATCGCCTTTCCCCTGCCTTGTAATGGCCACTTTTTTAATGGCGGGTCTGGCAAATGCAGCAAGTGCAGCAGGTGCGAGTGAGGCAAAACCTTATACAAGGGCAGTCGCCACCAGCGCCCCGCAAAACCAGGCCCCGCTGAATGCCACCCGCCCCGAGGTCATGCAGTTTGCCGAGGACCTGGCCAGCCGGCGCAACCTTGACCCGGGCTGGGTGCGGGCGGCCATAGGCCAGACGCGGCTGAACCCCACGGTGTCGCGGCTGATGCAGCCGCCGGCCAAGGCCTTTGTCAAAAACTGGCGCGCCTACCGGGGCCGTTTCATCGACCCCGTCCGCATTGCCGCCGGCGTGCGTTTCTGGCAAGAAAACCGGGCAACCCTGGCTCGCGCCGAGCAGGAATTCGGCGTTCCGGCCGAACTCATCGTGGGCATTATTGGCGTTGAAACCATTTACGGCCGCAACACCGGCAGCTTCAGCGTGCTGGAAGCGCTGACCACACTGGCCTTCGACTTTCCGGCCAGCCACCCGCGCGCCGCCGAGCGCAGCGAATTCTTCAAAGGCGAGATCGAGCAGTTCCTGACCCTGGAAAGCCGGCGCGGCGCCACCGCGCTGGAAACCCTGGACATCAAGGGCAGCTACGCAGGCGCCATGGGCATGCCGCAGTTCATGCCGTCAAGCTGGATCAAGTACGCCGTGGATTTTGACGGCGACAGCAGCATCGACCTGTGGAACAGCCCGGCCGACGTGATCGGCTCGGTCGCCAACTACTTCAAGGCCTTCAACTGGCAGCCCGGCATGCCGACCCACTACCCGGTCAGCTTTGACACCAGCCGCCTGGACATGGACGCCCTGATGGCGGCCGACATTTTGCCGACCTTTGGCGTTGCCAGCTTCACCGCAAAAGGTGCGGTGCTGGAAGGCGCGGCGCTGGAGCACAAAGGGCCTCTGGCGCTGATCGAGTTGCTCAACGGGCCCGAGGCGCCGAGCTATGTGGCGGGCACCGAGAATTTTTACACGATCACCCGCTACAACTGGAGCAGCTACTACGCCATGGCGGTGATTGAGCTCGGGGATGAGGTCAAGCGGGGAATGAATGGCGTTGTCGGGCGGTAGCGGCCAAAACCAGCAGCACTGCATGCAAAAACCGGGCTCAGAGATATAATCCCCCGCTTATGCAAGGGATTTTCCGGACGGGGTTGGCGCTCTCGATGCAAGAGGCAACTTGTTCGGCAGATCGCAGATTGCCCGGAGCGCACTCAACTCACTGGCACCACATGTCATCGAATAAACCGTTCGGATATATCGCGGAAGTGTTCAGAAAACTCTGGTTCCTTGACCCGGGTGCGGACACGCTACATATCAATGACATTGCGGTTCGGATTCGTGCCGGCCTGCTGCTGGTCATTCCCCTGTACATGGGCCTTACCCTGTACCAGGCCGTGTATGGCTCTCATTGGATCGTCACTGGCAATGCGGTCAAGGATACGTTCGATACGGATTTTGACGGCCACATTCTTTACAGCGTCGAGGCCATCCGACGCACGATGGACTATTCGATGCAGACCATGGTGCTTTGGTATGCATTCCTTGAAATGCTGTCGGGAATGTTCACCTTCACCGCCCGGTTTTCCCCCACCATCCTGATCAGCAGCTTTCTTGCCAAAGGCCATGCGCCCGTCTGGAAGCCCTTGGCGCCCAAGCGCTTCGCCTGGTCGATCGGTGCAAGTTTTATATCGGTTTGCCTGATCTTCTTCAATCCTGAAGTATTTGCCGGCTGGGTTAACTGGGTGTTTGCCCATGACTTGCTGCCGACCACCCGAAACTACCTGCCCAAATGGATTCCGCTGGTCCTCGTATGGGTATGCTTCGGGTTCATGTGGATGGAAACGGTATTGGGGTTTTGCGCCGGCTGCAAAGTTCATTCCCTGCTGGTCAAAATAGGCCTGATCAAGGAAGAATGTGTAGCCTGCAACAACCTGAGCTGGAATACCTAGGCGCCTGGCCTTGATTCGTGCGTGACAACGCTGACCAGGCCGGAAAAAGCCAGCGCGCTCAGGTCCTGCGATCAAATTGAGACAGGCAGACGGTGCGCCAGACACCGCCTTTTCTGAACGGATCATCGGCGTTGAAGCGCACGACAGATTCCTTGTCGGAAGCCTCAAAAACCATCAAGCTACCGATGGGTGTTCGCCCGTCATCACCCAGCAATGGCCCTCCGATCACCAATTTGACCCCGTACTCCCCGGCACGCGCCAAATGTGCTTTGTGGCCGTCGTAATACAGTGGACGCTGGGCGGCTGGGTCGTCTATGGCATGAATCGCAATTAGCATTTGTTGAACCAATCAAGTAGTAAATCGTTAGTAAAGTCGGCAGCCTCATATTGCACCCAGTGGCCTGCTCCGGGAATTATTTTCCATTGGCGCTCGGGCCTGGCGTCCTGGTACCGGGGGCCTATCTCCTGCGGCACACCGGTCGCGTCATGTTCACCCCACACCATCAGGATCGGCAACTGCAGGGGTTCAAGAAGCGCTGGCAAGACAGCGCTCTGGGACGTCTGCTTGCTCCGATAGCGCGTATGCAAACACGAGTACCTGTGGATCTCCAGCGCCAGCGGATCGACGGGGCCATGCAGCATCAGCACTTCAAGATTTTTCTTCAAGTCTGCAAGCAGGTCTGCCTGCGCCGTGGAGCGCCGCCAGTTCACCATGGGGGACGATTCACGGCGCAGGCCGCCATGTCCCGTAGGGCCCAGCAGTGCAAGTTTGCGTACGTTGCCACGCCGCAGCGCCAGCGCGCTGGCTACGACACTGCCAAAGGAAAATCCGGCCAGATCAATGGCTGTTTCATGCCCCAGAATTTGCGCGATGGACAGGCTGATGGCATCGACCAGCGCATTGAAACTGGCGTCTGGAGGCAGTGCATCTGATTCGCCAAAACCAGGCATGTCGAGCACCCAGACTTCGTGCGATGCAGCCAGTTGCTCGATGTTGCGAATCCAATGCAGCCACGAACCGTGCCCGCCGTGCAAAAGCACCAGTGGCGCCCCGGCGCCGAAGCGTCGCCAACTTACGGCCTGCCCTACGTCGCCAACCAACGCGTGCGAACCGAGGTTCTTCAAGGTGGCCATCAATGCCTGTGTACTCTCCATCCGCCAATCCCGATCCATCCAACGTTTGGCACCAGTGTAGGCATGAATACTTTTCGCAGGAAATGGTGAATTTAGATCGCTATGATCGATACCATCAATGATGAAGCGAGGGCTTGATGGAACTGAGGCATCTGAGGTATTTTTCTGCGCTGGCGGGTTCACTGAGTTTTACCCGGGCCGCCGAGCGGGTGCACGTCACCCAGTCCACCCTGTCGCATCAAATCCGCCAACTTGAGGAGGAGTTGGGCACCAGGCTGTTTGATCGCGTGGGCAAGCGGGTCACCCTCACCGAGGCTGGCGAGACGTTTCTTGCCTACGCCCTGCGGGCACTGCAAGAGATAGACCAGGGCGTTGGCGCATTGAAGGAGTCCGGCGCGGATCTGGCGGGATCGGTCCGGGTGGGCGCAACCCACTCATTCAACCTGGGATTCATTCCCGAGTGCGTGGCGATTTTCATGCAACGCCACCCCACGGTTCATATGACGGTCCAGGAACTGGCGGCAGACAGCATCGTCAGCAAAGTGAGCGCGGGAGAACTGGATCTCGGCATCACCTACCGGCCCTCCGGTCTGAGCGAGCTGGTTTTTGAGCCGCTCTACAACGAGGAGATGGTGCTGGTGGTGGGCAAGAACCATCCGCTATACAAGCGCAAGCGGGTGCGCATGGTGGAGCTGCACCGGCAACCCATCGCCCTGTTACCCAAGGAATTCGCCACCCGCGCGATGCTTGAAGAATGCTTTGTGGCCTGCGGCGCCGAGCCGCTGGTGGTGGCAGAGATGAACACCATCAGCCCCATGCTTTCGCTCGTTGCGCGAACGGAGATTGCGACCATCGTTGCCAAAAGCGTGATCCCCATTGGCAGCGCGCTCAAAGCGATCCCGATTGAAAACCCCACGCCCATCCGCACCCCAGGCATCCTCCGAAGGAAGGCCGACCGTCCTTCGCCGGAGGTACGGTCATTTTCGTCCATCGTCCGAAAGCTGGGCTTTAATAGCCGCCTGCAAAAAATTGATTAGGCTTTGAACCAGCAGGGCCACTGGAACGCACGCTGGCGGCCCAGCGTCACAAACCATTTAATCCACGCGAATATTTTTGGCTTTAATAATTTTGCTGAAGATTTCAGCATCCCGCCGGACCAGGCCATCCATCTCGGCGCGCGAGGAACCCATCGGCTCAACATTCAAGTCCTTGATGCGTTTTTGCATGTCAGCATCTTTACTGGCTTCCACCATGACGGCGTTAAAGCGCGTCAGCACATTGGCCGGTGTTGCCGCGGGCGCCCAGATGCCATGCCACGACATCACGGACAGACCCGGAACCACTTCCGACAGCGTAGGAACATCGGGCAGGGAAGGATGGCGGGCAGACCCGGAATAGGCCAGGGCTTTGGCACGACCACCGCTGATCAGCGGATACGCGGTGGCGATAGGCTCCATCAGTGTGTCCACCTGGCCACCGAGCAGGTCGCTGACAGGGCTGGCCCGGTAGGGGACGTGCAGCATGTCGATTTTGGCCTCGTCTTTCATCCACTCGACGATCAGGTGGGAGGGGCTGCCCGCGCCATAGGATGCGTGTGAAATGCTTCCGGGCTTGGCCTTTGCGGATGCCACCAGTTCCTTGATGGTGTTGGCCGGAAATTTGGGATTCGTGATGAGTACCAGCCCTTGCCGCATGGTTGTGGCGACCGGCACCAGGTCCTTCTGGGGATCAAACGGGAGCTTGGTATAGATGAATGGATTGATCGTGAAGGCAGTCGACAAGTTGTAGAGGAAGGTGTAGCCATCCGCTGGAGACTTGGCCACGAAGTCCGAGGACAGATTGCCCGCAGCACCTGGTTTGTTGTCGATCAGGATCGGAACGCCCATTTTCTTGGACGCATAGTCACCGTACATACGGGCAAAAATGTCGGGTGGGGTGCCTGCCGCAAAGCCAACCACGATCTTGATGGGCTTGGTGGGCCAATCGGCCTGGGCACTCGCCAGGGTGCAAATCAGACCCATGAAGAGGCCGCCGAGTAACTTGATTTTCAAACGCATGAGTTGTCTCCTGTTGCGAACCGAAGTGCGCATTCATTAAAATTTTTATCCGTGATTTTCGGCATCGCTTATTGAAAGCCGGCGAAAAATTCACTGCTATTCATCACGGGTATTCATATCACCCAAGTTCGCATCGTCTGTATTGAATCGATGGCATTACTCCTTTCCTGTTTGAGACACCTGCGCGGCCTGACACTGATTCATCACCGCTCGCTGCCAAAGCCATCGGGCAGCACGCCTTCGTACTGCAGCTCGCGCGTCGCCTGGTACGAGAGCGCAAAGCCGCTGGGCTGTTCGGCTTCCTCGGCCAGATGCGCAATCAGGCCAGCCGTGCGCGCCAGGATGGGCACGCCGCGCAGTGAGGACACTGGAAACCCAACCCCCATCAGCACGGCGGGAATGGCCGCCGAAACGTTCATGCGCAAGTCCTTTCCGACGATGCCGGGAATGGCACGCTCCAGCGCCTGCGCGATGTGCACGTAACGCAAGTCGGCCCCCGCCTGCGTGGCCACTTCAATGAGGCGGTCTACACGCGGATCACGGGTTTTGTGCAGCGGGTGGCCATAGCCGGGAATGGAGCGGCGCGCCGCCTTGAGCTCGCCAATGGCAGCCGCCGCCGCATCGTCCAGCGCCACTCCGCCATCCACGCGGGCGGCCACGTCTGCAAAAAGCCGCCCTGCGGTTTCGGAGGCGCCCAGAATGACAGAGCCGCAGCCCAGAATGCCAGCGGCCACCGCGCCTTGCAGGGCATCGGGTGCGGCCGCAAACGTCATGCGGCTGGCCTGCACACTGGGGACAAAACCATGCTCGGCAATCGCCACCAGGGTGGCGTTTAGAACCGCACTGCAGGCAGCATCTGGCTTGCGCCCGGTCAGCAGCAGGAAGAAATAGTCTGCGAAGGACACATGTCCAATGACGTCCTGGCACAAGTCCAGCCCGCGCACAACAATGGTGTTCTCATCCGATGTGCAGATGGCGGTCCTGGGAATGGTTTCTTTACCGATTTTCATGGTGCGTGATGCTCGCTGTTCGGGTTTGTAGTGGGCTTCAGGTGGCTTGGGTTTCGAGGCAGAAATCGTAGTGGGCAGACCAGTACGGCACGTCCAGCATCCGCCCATCGGCGGCCGTGCCCGCAGGGTGCGATTCGTACTCCACGATCAGGCTGGGGCGCACACCGAATACCGCGTCGGAGTCGATGTAAGGGCTGTTGGCGACGAACAGGTGCGTGGTGACGGGCACATATCCGGGCGCAGACACCATCATGTGGATGTGGCCGGGACGGTTGGGGTGACGCCCCATGCCCTCAAGCATTCGGCCCACCGGCCCGTCCACGGGCACCGGATAGGCGGTGGGCCGGATGGACCAGTACCAGTAACGGCCTTGCGCGTCGGTGCGAATGCGTGCGCGTGCAGCCATTTCCGAGCCTTCGAGTTGCATGTCGTAGTTGCCTTCGCCGTCACCGGACCAGATGTCGAGCAGCGCGCCCTGCAGGGGCTGGCCCGCCGTGTCGGTGATGCGTCCGCTATAAAAAGTGGGTTCGCCCAGCACACCTTCGGCAATGTTGGCGCCCAGCGGCAGGTCTGGAGCGCCCGCCCAGTAGTAAGGGCCCTGCACGGTCGCTTCGGTAGCCTCAGTGGCTGCATTGGCGCCCAGTGCGGCACGGCTCTTGGCGCGTGCCTGGTCCAGCATCACCACCATCATCGAAGCGCCCAGGGTGTCGGACAGCAGGATGAATTCCTGCCGCTTGTCGGTGCAGGTCTGCCCCACCGCCGTCAGGAACTCGATGCTGTTCATCCACTCATCGGGCTGGAGGTCCACCTCGCGGATGAAGGCGTGCAGATGTGTGATCAGCGACTGCATGATCTGCGCAAAGCGGGGATCTTTTGCACTGCTCAGGCGCTCCAGCACGGCCTGGGTCAGTTCATTTTCGTTCGATGGGGTCATGGTTCTGTTCTCCTCGTGGTTGCTCTTGTGATTTCATGGCGCGCTCTGGGGCAGCAAGCCCAGGCGTCGGCGTATGGGTTCGACAATGGCGTCGTTGTCAGCGCCCAGCGTGGGCGGTGCGGTGACGTCAAGCGGGCGCTCGCCGTCAAAGCTCACGGGGGAGCGGATGGTGTGCCACTCGCCGCCCTCGGGGTGCGGCGCGCTCACCTTCAATTGCAGGTGCCGGGCCTGCGGATCTTCCATGGCCTCGCGGGTGTCGTACATGGGCGCATGCGGCACGTCCTCGGCCTCCAGCCGCTGGCACCAGGTGGCGCGGTCATGCTGGCGAAACAGCTCACCCAGCAACACAATCAACTCGTCCTGGTTGGCGATACGGGCCGTGCGCGTTGCAAAGCGCGGGTCGTCGAAAAGCCGGGGGCGCTCGATGGCATTGGCCAGGCCTTGCCAGAACTTCTCGGGGGACGACATGTGCAGCGCAATCCAGAGCTGGTCGGCGCATTCAAGCACATAGGACTGCGACACACTGGGGCGACTGAATGGCCCCATGACCTCATTTTCCGAAAAATAGTGGGTGAATGCGTCCAGGTTGAAATGGCACATGGCCTCCAGCATGGATACCTCGACTTTTCGGCCCACGCCCGTGCGGCCACGCTCCACCAGCGCACCCAGCACGCCGTAGGCGGCGTAAAAGCCGGTCATGGCGTCGGCCACGGCAGGGCCCACCACGCGCGGATTGGCCGGGTTGATCAGCAGTTTCAAAAAGCCACTGGCCGCTTGCGCCACCGTGTCGTAGGCCGGGCGGCCCGCTGCCGGCCCGGTCTGGCCAAAGCCGCTGATGGCGCAGTAGACCAGCCGGGGGTTAAGCCCCCGCAGGCGGGCCTCGCTGGCGCCCAGGCGATCTGCCGCACCCGGACGAAAATTCTGGATATAGACGTCGGCGTCTTTCACCAGTTCGTCAAAAACCGCAGCGTCTTCGGGCAGCTTGGGATTGAGCGTGATGCTGCGCTTGTTGCGGTTGTAGGTCTGGAAATGGGGGCTGTAGAGCCCGCCCTTGAACGCACGAAAAGGATCGCCCGTACCCGGCTGTTCGAGCTTGATCACCTCGGCCCCGAGATCGGCAAGAAACATCCCTGCTGCCGGGCCGGTGATAAAGGTGCCTTGCTCAAGCACCTTGATGCCGCTGAGGACTTTTTGCATCTGCACGTCTCCTGTTGTTCTGCTGGGTTGGATGGCTATGGGCGGACTGTAGTGCTTGCCAGCAATTTTCAAAAATGATAGTTTTCCATGAACTTGATCGATGGCATCGATTTACAGATCGAAAAAAACGGACTTTGGATGACACCGCATGCACTTTCGCACTTTCGTATCGAATGTGATGAGCCGCCATCCTTGCCAATGCGTAGCGTGATGCAGCCTCGAGTTCCCGGGCTATTGCAACGCAACGAATCAGCGTCCGGTCAAACCGGCTCAATCGTGATCGTCACCGTCATTGATTCCTCGCCGCCGCCCTGCCGCACGCCCTTGATCGGCGGGCAGGCGTTGTAGTCGGTGCCCATGGCCAGGCGCACGTGGCGCTCGTCAATCACGCAACTGTGGGTCACGTCGATGCTGACCCAGCGCCGCGTTGCCACATCAAGGCAGACGTCGACCCAGGCGTGGCTGGCCAGGTCGGGTTCGTTGGCGGCGTAGAAATAGCCGCTGACGTAGCGGGCCGGAATGCCCAGGCTGCGGCA
>NZ_JADMJK010000055.1:16828-18502 GCF_018780625.1 Polaromonas sp.
TGGCGGCGTAGAAATAGCCGCTGACGTAGCGGGCCGGAATGCCCAGGCTGCGGCACACCGCCACCATCACATGCGCCTGGTCCTGGCATACGCCGGCCCCGGCCTCAAAGGCCTGGAGCGCCGTGGTAGTGACGCTGGTGATATTTTTTTGATAGCAAACTACCCCCGCCACACCTTGGCTTAGTGCCAAAAGTACGCTCAAGTCTGCCTGGCCGGGCGTGGCCGGGGGCGGCACAAAGCGGCGGCCAAAGTCAGCCAGTGCCGGATGCACCTGGGCCAGATCGGTGGCCCGCAAAAAAAACAGCGGATGCGGCAAGCTGCTGTCGTCGTTGAATTCGGCCACGCCCAAGGTTTCCACGTCGCCCGCCGCGTTGACCAGGCTCCAGCGCACATTGTCGGCGGCCTGGCCCACGAAGGTGTAGGAATTGATGGTGTTGCCAAAGGCATCGCGCTGGACAAAGAGCTTTTCGGGCGCGCCCAGGCTCCAGAACAACACCGTTTGCGCGGAGCTGGACCGGGGCGTGAGCCACAGCGTTTGGAGCGCGTAACGCAGCGGCTCGGTGTAGCGGTAGTCGGTGGTGTGCCTGACGTGCAGCTTCATGGGCGCCTCCCCCTTGAAGTGGTTGTTGACGGCGCGGTGGTCAGTGGGTAGCCGGAACCAAAAACTCGCGGCTGATGTGCGCGCCAAGTTCGTTGACCCGGTCCAGAAACTGCGTCAGGAAGGCATGCAGTCCGTTGGACAGGATTTCATCGATGCGGGCGTACTGCAAGTCGGCCCGGAGCTTGCCGGCGTGGCGCTGGGTTTCGCTGCCCGAATCGCTGGTCACCATGGCCAGGTTGCTCATCACTTCGCTCAGGCAGCCCAGCAGGGAGCGCGGCATGTCGGCGCGCAGTATCAGCAACTCAGCCACGCGCTCGGGCTTGATCACGTCGCGGTAGACCTTGCGGTAGACCTCGAACGCGGACACGCTGCGCAAAATGGAACTCCAGTGGTAAAAATCATATTCCTGCGTTTCTTCGCCGATGGCATTGGGCACATCGTTTTGAATCGCATGGAACTTCACGTCGATCAGACGGGCGGTGTTGTCGGCGCGCTCCAGAAATGTGCCCATGCGCAGGAAGTGGAAGGCCTCGTCCTGCAGCATGGTGCCCAGCGTGACGCCGCGCGACAGGTGGGATCGAAACTTGACCCATTCAAAAAACTGGCTGGGGTCGCGCTCAAAGTCGCCATTGCGCAGCATGCGGATGACTTCCAGGTAGGTCTGGTTTTGCGTTTCCCAGACTTCGGTGGTCAGCGTGCCGCGCACGGCGCGGGCGTTTTCGCGGGCATTTTGCAGGCACGAGATGATGCTGGACGAATTTTTTTCGTCGCGCACCATGAAGTCCATCACGTCGCGCGGATTAATGCTGCTACCGTACTTGGCGGCATAGGCCGGTTTGAGCTCGCTGATGCTGAGCATTCCCTGCCAGCCCATCTGGGCCACGGCGGTGGACTGCGGCAGCAGCGAAGTCTGGTAGTTCACATCCAGCATGCGGGCAGTGTTCTCGGCTCGTTCCGTGTAGCGCGACATCCAGAACAAGTGATCAGCGGTGCGAGATAACATGATTAAACCCCTCCAGACTGCGACTGCGACTGCGACTGCACGGGCACGGCAGGGCCGGTTTCCAGAATCC
>NZ_JADMJK010000055.1:18602-28077 GCF_018780625.1 Polaromonas sp.
GACTGCGACTGCGACTGCGACTGCACGGGCACGGCAGGGCCGGTTTCCAGAATCCAGGTGTCCTTGGTGCCACCGCCTTGCGAGGAGTTGACTACCAGGGAGCCGTCTTTGAGCGCCACGCGCGTCAGGCCGCCGGGCACCATTTGAACTTCCTTGCCGCTCAGCACAAAAGGCCGCAGGTCGATGTGGCGCGGGGCCACGCCGCTTTCCACATAGGTCGGGCAGGTCGAGAGGCTTAGCGTGGGCTGGGCGATGTAGCCCGACGGGTTGGCCAGAATGGCGCGCCTGAAGTCTTCGATTTCGGCCTTGGTGGAGGCCGGCCCCACCAGCATGCCGTAGCCGCCGGCGCCATGCACTTCCTTGACGACCAGGTCTTTCAGATTGGCCAGCGTGTATTGCAGGTCTTCGTTGTTGCGGCACAGGTAGGTCGGCACATTCTTGAGGATGGGCTTTTCACCGAGGTAGAACTCGATCATGTTCGGCACATAGGGATAAATCGACTTGTCGTCCGCCACGCCGGTGCCAATCGCGTTGCAAAGCGACACATTGCCGCTGCGGTAGACGTTGAGCAGGCCGGCGCAGCCCAGCGTGGACGAAGGCCGAAACGCCAGCGGGTCGAGAAAGTCGTCGTCGACGCGGCGGTAAATCACGTCGACGCGCTTGGGGCCGCGCGTGGTGCGCATGTACACAAAGTTGTCTTTGACGAAGAGGTCCTGGCCTTCGACCAGTTCCACGCCCATTTGCTGGGCCAGGAAAGCATGTTCAAAATAGGCGGAGTTGTACATGCCGGGCGTGAGCACGACCACGGTGGGCTCTGCCGTGGCGGGCGGTGCCATGCCACGCAGGGTTTCCAGCAACAGATCGGGGTAATGCGCTACCGGGGCCACGCGGTTCTCGCTGAACAACTCAGGGAAAAGCCGCATCATCATCTTGCGGTCTTCCAGCATGTAGCTGACCCCGCTGGGCACGCGCAGGTTGTCTTCAAGCACGTAGTATTCGCCCTCCCCCTGCGCGTTGGGCGCACGCACGATGTCAATGCCGCTGATGTGTGAATAAATGTTTCCCGGCACATCGACGCCCATCATCTCGGGGCGGAACTGGGCGTTTTGAAAAATCTGCTCGGACGGAATGATGCCCGCCTTGATGATTTCCTGGTCGTGGTAGACGTCGTGGATGAAGCGGTTGAGCGCCGTGACGCGCTGGACCAGCCCCTTTTCCATGCGGGCCCACTCATGCGCCGGGATGATGCGCGGGATCAGATCAAACGGGATCAGGCGTTCGGTGCCACCGTTGTCCGAACCCTCATGTTCGTCCTTGGCGCCGTAGACGGCAAAAGTAATGCCCACGCGGCGAAAAATCATTTCTGCTTCAGCCCGGCGCGCTTCCATCACGCTGTCGGACTGCCTGGCCAGCCAGCGCTGGTAGGGCTGGTAATGCGCCCGGACGCCCGTTGGCGCAGCGTTCATTTCATCAAACATCGGTTGGCTCATTAACGTGGTCTCCAGCAAGGTTTACGCACTTTATTTTCAATAGAGCTTAGCAAGTTATGCGCCAAGCCGGTGCATTCAGCAGAGTTTTAAAGCCCAGGTAGCGAGACTTCAGGCACATGATGCCAGTAGCGCAAGCCGGTCTGCCGCTGGCAACTCAGGTCTGCGGGCTGCAGGCTTTGCCAGCCCGCCGCGCCGCACTGGGACGACCGGATCAGCCGGATGCCGCGCGCCTGGTAGCGCGCCACCACCGAATCGACCGGGTGGCTAAAACGGTTGCGATAGCCCGCCTGCGCGAGCGCCCACTGCGGCTGCACCGCATCAAGGAACGCGGCGCTGGACGAGGTTTTGCTGCCATGGTGCGGCACAAGCAAAAAGTCAGCCTTCAGGCTCGAAGCGCCGGAGCCGGTGGCCAGCCTGCTCTCTTGGGCGGCTTCAATATCGCCCACCAGCAGCGCGGTCTGCCGGCCATTGGAGACGCGCAGCACGCAACTCAGGGTGTTGGGTTTGCCCTTGGCCTCATAGTCGGCGGCGCCTGGATGCAGCACCTCGAACGTGACCGCATCCCATTCCCAGCGCTGGCCCGCCAGGCAGCGGGTCGACTTGCGCAGCGCCTGCAGTTCATGGCCCTCTTCGATCGAGCTGAGCAGGCGGGCCTGCGGCTGCATGGCCAGCACCGCAGGCGCGCCGCCCGTGTGGTCACTGTCGCGGTGGCTCAGCATCAGCAGGTCGACCCGCTCGCCCAGCGCGCGCAGCAGCGGCACCAGAACGCGCTGCCCGGCGTCGCTTTCGCGGGAAAAGCGCGGGCCCGCGTCATAGAGCAAGGTATGGCGGGCCGTGCGTACCAGCACCGCATTGCCCTGCCCGATGTCGGCAACCAGCAGTTCGAACTCGCCTGGCACCACGCGCACCGGTTGCCACAGCAATACCGGCAGCATCAGCGGAAGGCCCAGCGCGCGCCATTGCCAGGGCAGGCGCAAGGCCAGCAATACACCCCCCATGACGCCCGCCACAGCGCACCAAATCGGTGCTGCAGCAACGCTGACCGAAGCCAACGGCCAGCGGGCCTGCGCCTGGAGAAACACCTCCAGCACGCCCACCGCCCACGCGGCGCCCTCCCAAACTGGTGCATACAACACGCCCAGCATGGCCAGTGGCGTGACCAGCAACGTGACCCACGGAATAGCCACCGCGTTGGCCAGCAAACCGACCAGCGACACCTGGTTGAACAGCAGCAGCGACAAGGGCGCGAGCGCCAGCGTCACCACCCATTGCTCGCGGGCCGCGCGCGCCAGGCCGGCCACAGGCCTGCCCAGCCATGGCGGAAAAAATGATGGGAGCCATCCAGTTTTTGAATCCCATTGGCCTGCAGCCCTTTGAGAACTTGCACCCTCAGCGCCTGAATCAGTCGCAAAAAGAACACCCACCGCCACAAACGACAACCAGAATCCGGCCTGCATCAAGGCCCAAGGGTCCAGCACGACCACCACCGCCATGGCCAGCAGCCAGGTGTGCCGCCACGGCCACTGCCTGCTGCTTTGCCGCAGCAGGACCACCGTGGCCAGCATCCAGATGGTGCGCTGGGCCGGCACACCCCAGCCCGAAAACAGCGCATACAGGGCGGCCAATGCCAGCCCTCCCAGCGCGCCCGCACCGCTGGCCGGCAGCGCCAGGCAAAGCCTGGGCGTCAGCCTGACGGAGCTTCGCCACAGACTGGCCACCAGCAAGGACGCGGCCCAGGCAAACATCGTGATGTGCAAGCCCGAAATGCTCATGAGGTGGGCTACGCCGGTAGCCCTGAAAACATCCCAGTCGGCGCGCTCAATGGCGTTCTGGTCCCCCACCACCAGCGCAGCCAGGACGCCGGCACGCTGGCGGTTTTCAATCCGCTGGAAAATTGCTTCACGCACCGACTGACGGGCTCGCTCCACGGGATGCGCCCAGCTGCTCGAGAGTTTGACGGGCGGCGCATCGCGCGGGCCGGCCCGCACATAGCCCGCAGCCTGGATGCCCTGCTCCCACAGCCAGAGTTCGTAGTCGAACCCGTGCGGGTTGCTGTTGCCATGCGGCGCCTTCAGGCGCACCGTCATTTGCCAGCGGTCGCCGGCGCGCAGGGGCTGCGGCTGGCGCTGCAACTCCAGCGCCATCTCGGCCGGATCAGCGCTTTCAGCGCGCAGGTCTTTCGCCTCCCGCACGCCAAAGCCTGCATACCAGCCCAGTAGAATTTGCGGTGGCAGGCTGACCGGCTGACCATCGATCCGAGCAGATTCAACGCGCAGGCGAAACCGCAGGGCGTCTTCGGCGGGCTGCGGCATGGTCAGCACCCGGCCGACCACGTCAATGTCGCGCCCTTCCAGCGCCGAATTCAGGGTGTTTGACTGGAAAACGCCGGCCCGCCATCCCGTCAAGCCAAAGCCCGACACGGCGGCAGCCACCACCAACGCGGCCAGGCCAGCGCCGCGCACAATTCCTTTTTTCGCTCCGATGAAACACTGCAAAAGTCCCAGCACGGTCGCTGCCAGCACCCCGAGTACTGCATAGCGCCCGCCTGGCCACAAAGTGGACTGCTGCAGTTGCACCGCCACACCGGCAATGAATCCGAATAAAACGAGTCCGGGGCTGATGGCGCCCCCTCGCACGCGGGCTGAAAAAAATCGATCCAAAGCCTGCTCCGCTATTGTTGTTGGATTAATGCCGCGCACCCCGGTCAGCGGACTGGCCTGATAAAGACGGTTTGGCTCAGCTCTTGCTTTACTGCATACACGCCGGAATCAAGCCAACTATTTTTGGCACAGCCACAGCATGTGACCATTTGTTGTTTCTATTGCTATTTCCATAGTTATATCTTGTGTCACAGTCGCTCCAGTTGACGTCATTTTTTTATAAGCGAGGTTGTCCTTGTCCATTCACGTTGCCCTGAGCCACATCACCCATTACAAATACGACCGTCCGGTCATGCTGGGTCCTCAGGTCATTCGCCTGCGCCCTGCGCCGCACAGCCGCACACGGGTGCTGTCGTATTCACTCCGGATCGAGCCCGCCAATCACTTCGTCAACTGGCAGCAAGATCCATTTGCCAACTACCAGGCCCGGCTGGTGTTTGCCGAGCCTACCCGCGAATTCAAGGTCACGGTGGACCTGGTCGTTGAAATGGCGGTGTTTAACCCGTTTGATTTCTTCCTGGAGCCCAAGGCCGAGGAATTTCCGTTTGCCTACAGCGAGTCCCAGGCGCGGGAGCTGGCGCCCTATCTGGTGACCCAGCCCGCCTCTCCGTTGCTGAAAAAGTACATCGACGAAACCGACCTCACGCCCAGGCGCACCATCGACTTTCTGGTGGGGCTGAACCAGCGCCTGCAGTCCGACATCAAATACGCCATCCGCATGGAGCCCGGCGTGCAGACGCCAGAAGAAACCCTGGCGCTGGCCTGCGGCTCGTGCCGCGACACCGGCTGGCTGATGGTGCAGCTGTTCAGGCACCTGGGGCTGGCGGCCCGCTTTGTGTCGGGTTACCTGATCCAGCTCAAGGCCGATGTCAAATCGCTGGACGGCCCGAGCGGCGCCGAGACCGACTTCACCGACCTGCATGCCTGGTGCGAGGTGTTTTTGCCCGGCGCCGGCTGGGTCGGACTCGACCCCACGTCGGGCCTGATGGCCGGCGAAGGCCATATTCCGCTGGCCTGCACGCCCGAGCCCACCAGCGCCGCGCCAATTGAAGGCGGCATGGAAAAATGCGAAGTCACGTTTGCGCACGACATGAAGGTGTCGCGCATTTATGAATCCCCGCGCGTGACCAACCCCTACACCGAGGCGCAGTGGGCCGAGGTGCTGGCGCTGGGTGAGGCGGTAGACCGCGACCTGGTCGCTGGCGATGTGCGGCTCACCATGGGCGGCGAACCGACCTTTGTGGCCACGTCCGACCGCGACGCGGCTGAGTGGAACATCGACGCGCTGGGCCCCACCAAGCGCGGCTACGCCACCGAGCTGGTGCAAAAACTGCGCACCGAATACGGCCAGGGCGGCTTTCTGCATTTCGGCCAGGGCAAGTGGTATCCGGGCGAGCAGCTCCCGCGTTGGGCGCTCAGCATTTTCTGGCGCAAGGACGGCCAGCCGATCTGGCAAAACCCGGCCTTGTTCACCGACGAACGAGACACCGCAGCCAGCTGCCGCTACACCAGCGCCGATGCGCAGCGCTTTGTGCAAACCCTGGCGGGCAAGCTGGGCGTGACGCCAAAGCACATCACACCGGGCTATGAAGACACCTGGTACTACCTGTGGCGTGAGCGCCGTCTGCCGGTCAATGTCGACCCGTTTGACGCGCGGCTGGACGAGCCCATGGAACGCGAACGCCTGCGCCGCGTCTTCATGCAGGGGCTCGATTCGGTGGTCGGCTACGTTCTGCCGCTGCAAACCAAGGAGGCGCTGGTCAAAAAGTACCCGCGCGCCATGCCGGACGCTGCGGGCAGCAGGTGGTCCACGGGCCCCTGGTTTTTCAGGGACGAGCGCATGTACCTGATGCCCGGCGACTCGCCCATGG
This sequence comes from Polaromonas sp., assembly GCF_018780625.1. Classification (GTDB taxonomy): domain Bacteria; phylum Pseudomonadota; class Gammaproteobacteria; order Burkholderiales; family Burkholderiaceae_C; genus Polaromonas. The sequence continues at coordinate 24,624 of NZ_JADMJK010000055.1, forward strand.
GCTACCGGCTGCCGCTGGACTCGGTGCCGTGGGTGTCTGAAACCGACTACCCCTACCTGATCGAGGCTGACCCGTTTGCGCCGCGCCAGGACCTGCCGTCCACGGCAGCGATGGCCGCGCGCTACAACGCGCAAGCGCAGCCCCCCGCAACCACCAGCACCACGGTTCCCGCCAACCAGCACAACAGCGCCAGCGCCGTGGCGCAGTACATGGCGCGCTACATGACGGGCAACGCGGCCTCCACGCAGGCCAGCCGGATTTTGCAGTACCGACCCGCCGCTGCCGCCCCGGCCAGCGCGGGCAGCAGCGCAGCCGCCAACCCGGCGGTGGCAGCGGCGCCCTCGCCCGACGAGAGCCGCGCGCCCAAACCCTTCGAATCAGCCGCCTGGCTGACGCGCACGGCGCTGTGCGTCGAGGTGCGCGACCCGGCGCGGGCCAATGGCCCCAAAGACGAGCCCAAAGACAAAGCCAGGGATGCCGCCAGCAGCCGGGGCGAAACCGGCGCCCTCTACATCTTCATGCCGCCGCAAGAGCGACTGGAAGACTACCTGGACCTGCTGGCCGCAGTCGAAGCCACGGCGCAGACACTGGGGGTCAGCATCGTGCTGGAAGGCTATCCGCCGCCGCGCGACCCGCGCCTGAAAATGCTGCAAGTCACGCCAGACCCCGGCGTGATCGAGGTCAACATCCACCCCGCCTACAACTGGGGCGAATTGGTAGAGCACACCGAATTCCTGTACAAGATCGCGCATGAAACCCGGCTGTCGGCCGAGAAGTTCATGACCGATGGCCGCCACACCGGAACGGGCGGCGGCAACCACTTTGTGCTGGGCGGCGCCACGCCGGACGACAGCCCTTTCCTGCGCAAACCCGAAGTGCTGGGCAGCCTGATTGCCTACTGGCACAACCACCCGTCGCTCAGCTATCTGTTCTCGGGCATGTTCATTGGCCCCACCAGCCAGGCGCCGCGCGTGGACGAGGCGCGCAACGACCAGCTTTACGAGCTTGAAATTGCACTGCGTGAAATCGCCACCGCCCGCGCGCAACACGGCGACAGCATGCCGCCCTGGCTGGTCGACCGCACGCTGCGCAACATCCTGGTGGACGTGACCGGCAACACGCACCGCAGCGAGTTCTGCATTGACAAGATGTACTCCCCCGACTCCGCCACCGGACGGCTGGGCCTGCTGGAACTGCGCGCCTTTGAAATGCCGCCGCACGCCCGCATGAGCATTGCGCAGCAGTTGCTGCTGCGCGCGCTGGTGGCGCGTTTCTGGAACAAGCCCTACCACAGCCGCCTGACGCGCTGGGGCACCGAACTGCACGACCGATTCCTGCTGCCCAGCCTGATCCGCATGGACTTTGCAGACGTGCTGACCGAACTCAAGGAAGCCGGCTACAGCTTTGACATGGCCTGGTTCGAGCCGCATTTTGAATTCCGCTTCCCGCTGATCGGTCAGGTCGCGGCCAGCAGCATGGAACTGACGCTGCGCAGCGCACTGGAGCCCTGGCATGTGATGGGCGAAGAAGGGGCGGCGGGCGGCACGGTGCGCTATGTCGATTCTTCGCTGGAGCGCATCGAGGTGCATGTAAAGGGCCTGAACGACAGCCGCTACGTCATCACGGTCAATGGCCGCGCCTTGCCGCTGCAAAGCACCGGGCGCGTTGGCGAATACGTGGCCGGCGTGCGTTACAAGGCGTGGAATCCGCCGTCGGCGCTGCACCCCTCCATTGGTGTGCACGCACCGCTCACCTTCGACATCGTGGACACCTGGATGGAGCGTTCGCTGGGTGGCTGCCAGTACCACGTGGCGCATCCGGGCGGCCTCAGCTACGACACGCTGCCCGTCAATTCCTACGAGGCTGAAAGCCGGCGGCTCACCCGCTTTTTCCGCATGGGCCACACCCCCGGGAAAATGCAGGTCATGCCAGCCCAGCCAAGCCGGGAGTTCCCGTTCACGCTGGACTTGCGCTGAAGACAGGCGCCAAAAATCGCCCGCAGACTATGTGAGCGGGTAACGCATGGGACGGTTGGACGCACGCCTCAAGACCGCGCGACAACCACCCGCAGGCATACTCTAGTGCCGTGAAAAACAACACCCCATCTCTTTTTGAGGCCCATGCGCTGGAGACGCCCGGCGCACTGGCCGCTGCGCTGGCGCCCGAGGCCGCGGCCGGTCACTTTGACGAAGTGCGTGGTCGAACGTCTTTGGGCCCGCCGCGCGCAGCGCTGCTGCCCAGCCCGACCAGGCCCGTGCTGCGCGCTGCCCATGCGGCCCCTGGCTTGCCCGGCGCGTGCCAGGAAACCGAGGCCAGCGAAGCCCAAGGCGAGCCGCTGACACCCGAATGGACCGATTTTTTCAACTTGCTGGGACGGGACGGCTTTGACGACCTGACACACCGCGCGGCCAATCTGCAGCGCCAGGTCCGGGACAACGGCGTGACCTACAACGTCTACGCCGATGCGGACGGCCCGCAGCGGCCATGGTCGCTGGACCTGTTTCCCATGATGATCTCCAGCCAGGACTGGGCGGAAATTGAACCGGGCATCCAGCAGCGCGCCCGCCTGCTGGACCTGGTGATGGCCGACATTTATGGCCCGCAGGACCTGCTGGCCAAAGGCTTGCTGCCCAGTGCGCTGGTGCATGCCCACCCCGGTTATCTGCGCGGCATGCACGGCGTGAAACCAGTGGGTGGCAACTACCTGCGCATTGCCGCGTTCGACATGGCGCGCGGACCCGATGGCCGATGGTCCGTGGTGTCCCAGCGCACGCAAGCGCCTTCCGGCCTGGGCTACCTGCTTGAAAACCGCCTGACCATTTCCCGGCTGTTTCCCGAAGCGTTTCGCGAAATGAACGTGCAGCGGCTGGCCGACGCCTACAAGTCACTGATGGACGGACTCAAGGCCATGAGCCCGACGCAGCATGGCGAGGGCGACAGCCGCGTCGTGCTGCTGACTCCTGGCCCCTACAACGAAACCTATTTTGAGCATGCCTACCTGGCGCGCTTTTTGGGGCTGACGCTGGTCGAAGGCAGTGACCTGATGGTCAAAGGCGACCGGCTTTACCTGAAGACGCTGCGCGGCCTGGAGCCGGTGCATGGCCTGCTGAAACGGCTGGACGATGAATTTCTGGACCCGCTGGAGTTGCGCGCCGACTCCACGCTGGGCGTGCCCGGGCTGCTGCAGGTGATTCGGGCCGGCAATGTGCTGGTGACCAACATGCCGGGCTCGGCCTTTCTGGAATCCAGCGCCCTGCTGGGATTTTTACCTGCGCTGTCCAGGCACCTGCTGGGTGAAAACCTGGCCTTGCCATCGCTGGCGACCTGGTGGTGCGGCGAACAAGCGGTGCTGCATGACGTGCTGCGCCAACTCAGGCACTGCGTCATCAAGCCAACCTTCCCGGGCTCGGGCCAGGCGTCGGTGATTGGGCCTGGCTTGTCCGAACGCGCGCTG
>NZ_JADMJK010000016.1 GCF_018780625.1 Polaromonas sp.
GGGGGGTTGTCGTGCGGGTTTTCGGCTTTAGGGGGCAGCGTTGGTGCAGATGCAGATGCAGGTGCAGGTGCAGGTGCAGGTGCAGGTGCAGGTGCAGGTGCAGGTGCCGTTGCATCGGGTGTGGGCCTGCTGAAGATTTTTTGTATCAATTTCATAATTCGTTTGAGCCTCCATGAGTAAGGGGCACAGGCGCATAAAGTCCAATTCGTCGGAAATTCCATTTGCCTTGCCTTGCGTGGCAGGCGGCTCGTGCAGATCGTAAAACACTTTTTATCGTCGTTGAGCCCGCCTGGCAAGTCAAGTCCAGTTTCTTTCTCAGGCCCTTCGGGCGTGTCCGGGGGCTAAAACTGCCTTGTATGATCAAGGCAGCAGCAGTCAGGCCTGCCACTCCAATGCGCGCAGTCCCTGGCAGACTCCAGCGCGCCATGCAGGCAAGGCCCTTGGCGTCAGCGCAAACGGCTGGCCTGTGATACCTTCCACGCCACTTCAAGAATCTGGGAACGACGAAATGACCAAGTTGCATGCGCCTGCGGGCGCGCTTTTGCAGGACCGCCTGAAAGCGCTGACTCCGGACCGGCTCAAGGGCATGCGCCGCGGTATCGAAAAGGAAAGCCTGCGCGCCCAGCCCAGCGGCGCCCTGGCACTGACGCCGCATCCGGCCGCGCTCGGCTCAGCCCTGACGCACCCGCACATCACCACCGACTTCAGCGAGTCCCAGGTCGAACTGGTGACGGACGTGCACGCCAGCCCCGAGGCCGCGCTGGAAGAACTCACGCAATTGCACCAGTTCACCTACCGCGCCATGAAGGACATGGGCGACGAAATGCTCTGGGTCTCCAGCATGCCCTGTGATTTGCCGACCGACGAGACCATTCCGATTGCCCGCTTCGGCGCGTCCAACGTCGGGCGCGCCAAAAGCGTCTACCGCATGGGCCTGAGCCACCGCTATGGCCGGCGCATGCAGACCATTTCGGGCATCCACTACAACTGGTCGCTGCCCGGCGTGACGAGCGAGCAGTACTTTGCGCTGATCCGCAATTTCCGCCGTCACGCGTTTTTGCTGCTCTACCTGTTTGGCGCATCGCCGTCCGTGTGCTCTACTTTTGTCGCCGGCCGCCAGCACGCGTTGCAGCCGCTGGCCGAAAGCACCATGTACATGCCGCACGGCACCTCGCTGCGCATGGGACGGCTGGGCTACCAGAGCGATGCGCAGGCCTCGCTGGCCGTCAGCTACAACAGCCTGGAAGGTTACGGCGCTTCCTTGCAGGATGCGCTGACGCGGCCTTACCCGCCGTATGAAAAAGTCGGCATCCGCAACCCGGGCGGCGACTACAACCAGCTGGCCACCACGCTGCTGCAGATTGAAAACGAGTTTTACGGCACCATTCGGCCCAAGCGCGTGATCCGCCAGGGTGAGCGCCCGCTGCACGCGCTGCGCGAGCGCGGCGTGGAATACGTGGAAGTGCGGTTGATGGACCTGGACCCGTTCGAGACCGTGGGCATCAATGCGCAAACCATGCGCTTCATCGATGTGTTTTTGCTGCACTGCCTGCTCAGCGAGAGCCCTGACGACACGCCGCAGGAGATCACCGAACTCAAGCACAACCAGCACCAGACGGCCGAGTGCGGCCGCCAGCCTGGCCTGCGTTTGCAGCGCGGCGGTAGTGAAGTGCCTCTGACGGTGTGGGGCACCGAGTTGGTGGCCGAGTTCGCGCCGATTGCCGCCGCGCTGGACGCCGTGCATGGCGGTACGCAGTACAGCGAGACGCTGGCCGCAGCCCAGGCTGGGTTGCGGGACGCCAGCACCTTGCCATCTGCCCGCGTGCTGGCGGCCATGGCGCAGGACTTTGACAACTCCTTTGTCCAGTTTGCCCGTGCCCAGTCCGAAAAAACGCATCTTGAACTGGAAAAATTGCCCTTGTCAGACCAGCAGTTGGCCCGCTTCACGGCGATGACCGAGGCGTCGATCCAGGCGCAAAAGCAGATTGAAGCGTCGGACACCATGCCCTTTGAGGTTTACCGCCAGCAGTATGTGTCGGCCGAGCGCCTGGGCGTGCCGGCCCCCAAGGCCATACATGCCTGAGATCCCGTTAAAATTTAAATAAAAAAGGCCTGTAGCCCAGGTTTTACGGGAGATTTTAGCTATTTTATTTATAGCAATTCAGGCGGGCAGCTGGCGCAGCGCATCTTCGCGCCAGTAGGCCACCGCGCTGTAGTAGCCTTCCCAGACACAGCCGTTGCAGCCGCGGCCGCAGCAGGTGGTGGGTTCCGGCGGTGGCGGTCGCAGGGCCACGCTGGCAGCTTGGGCGCGCTGCTGCAAGTTGTGCATGAGCGCCAGCGCGGCTTTTCGGTCGGTGGAAACGTCTGGCATGGGCCCTGGCTTGCGAACTTACGGTTTTTTGGAGGCTGCCAGGCGCCGCTTGATGTACACGCCGATGAACCCGCATCCCAGCACCAGCGAAAACCAGCCGACGACCGCGGTATTGGCCACAATGCCCTGCATGCCCGGTGACGTGATGAAATAGGGCGACACCACCACGCCCAGGCCGATCAGGATGCACAAGATCCCCTTGATCAGCACGTCGTTGTTGGCTTTGTTGTCGGCCTGGCGGCTGGCCGGGTTGTTGGGTCTGCGGGTGGGGGCTTCGGGTAAAGGCATGAGGTAGTCAATCCGTAGGGGGTGATGAGGTGATGGGCTTGCAGCTTGACGCCGCGTTTTTCAAGTCCGCTTGGCGCAATTTTCCTTCATCCCGGCGACCTGTGTGCACAGAGGATAGGCGCGGGCCGGTTTTCAGGCGGCCAGAGCGTTCACAATCCGTGCTCGTGCAGTGCAAAAAGTAAAGAAAGAACGTTCAGAGATGGCTATTCAATGGTTTCCGGGTCACATGCATTTGACCAAAAAAGCAATTCAGGAGCGCATCAAGGAAATTGATGTCGTGATCGAGCTGCTCGATGCGCGCCTGCCCGGCTCCAGCGCCAACCCGATGCTGGCCGAACTCACGGGGGCCAAGCCCGCGCTCAAGGTGCTGAACAAGCAGGACCTGGCCGACCCGGCGCGCACCGCGCTCTGGCTGGCCCACTACAACAGCCTGCCCGGCACCCGGGCCATCGGGCTGGACGCCAGCATGACGACGCCGGCCAAGGCCCTGATCGAAGCCTGCCATGCGCTGGCGCCCATGCGCGGCAGCATGGTCAAGCCGATGCGCGTGCTGATTTGCGGCATTCCCAACGTCGGCAAATCGACGCTGATCAACACGCTGACCGGCAAGCGCGTGACCAAGACCGGCGACGAGGCCGGCGTGACCAAGCTGGAGCAGCGCATTGTGCTGGCCGACGGGTTTTATCTGTGGGACACGCCCGGCATGCTGTGGCCGCGCATCATCGTCGCCAAAAGCGGCTACAACCTGGCCGCCAGCGGCGCCATTGGCCGCAACGCCTTTGAAGAAGAGGAAGTGGCGCTGGAACTGCTCGACTACCTGATCAAGGCCTACCCGGGCTTGCTGCAGGCGCGCTACAAGGTCGAGGTGCCGCCCGGCATTACCGATGAAGAACTGCTGGAAAACATTGGCCGCAAGCGCGGTGCGGTGCTGACCAAGGGCCGCATCAACCTGCAAAAGGCCGCTGAAATCGTGATCTACGAATTTCGCGCCGCCACCACCGGCCGCATCACGCTGGAAACGCCCGAAGAGTTTGCCCAGTGGCTTGCGGCGGGGCAAAAGCTGGACGCCGAGCGGCAGGTCAAGAAAGACAAGATCGAAACCAACCGGCTGATCAAGTTCAAGAAGATTCCGCGCCCGCCAAAGCCTGAAGAGACTTGAACGGTGGCGTAGCCAGAGGGCTACATCGCCGCCGCATCGAACACGGCGGCCGGCCGCTCGCCCGCCAGGGCCTGCAGCAAGTTGCTGGTCGCCAGCACGGCCATGGCGTGGCGCGTCTCAACCGTGGCCGAACCGATGTGCGGCAGGGCGGTGACCTTGGGGTGGCTGCGCAAGGGCGAATCCAGCGGCAGCGGTTCGGTGGCGAATACGTCCAGGCCGGCGGCGCGCAGGGTGCCGTGGTCCAAGGCACGGAGCAGGGCGGTTTCCTGCACGATGGCGCCGCGCGCGCCGTTGATGAAAATGGCGCCCGGCTTCATCAGCCCAAACGCGCGCTCGCCCATCAGGCCGCGCGTTTCATCGGACAGGGGCAGCACGGCCGCGACGATGTCGGCGCGCTGGAGCAGCTCATCGAGCGGCGTGTGGGTGGCTTTGCCCACCAGTTCGGGCGAGGCGGTGGCCAGGTCTACCGGGCGACGGCTGTGGTACAGCACCGGCATGCCAAAGCCCAGCGCCGCGCGCCGGGCCACGGCCTGGCCGATGCGGCCAAAGCCCAGAATGCCCAGGGTCTTGCCATGCACATCCCAGCCAAACAGGTCTTCGCCGATGTTGCGGCTCCAGCGGCCTTCGCGCACATGGCTGGCCAGCTCGACCAGACGTCGGCTGGTGGCCATGATGAGGGAAAAGATGGTGTCCGCGGTGGTTTCGGTCAGCACGCCGGGTGTGTGGCACAGCACAATGCCGCGCGCCGCCAGGGCGTCCAGGGCGTAGTTGTCGACGCCGACCGACACGCTGGAGATCACCCTGAGCTGCGGTGCCCGGGCCAGCAGCGCTTCGCCGATGGGGTAGCTGGAGCCGATCATGCCTTCGGCCGTGGCCAGCGCGGCCTCGAAGGCGGGCAGCTGCTCGGGCAGGCGCGGGTTGGCAAGGGTAACGTCATGCTGCGCCTGCAGGCGGGCCAGCTGGTCGGGCGGCAGTTCGCGAAAGACCAGTACTTTTTTGCGGATGGCGGTGCGCATCGCTTACAGCCCCGCCGCTTCAAGCTCGGCGCGGGTCGGCAGGCCTTCGCTGTCGCCCAGCACCTGCACCGCGCGTGCGCCAATCCAGGCGCCGCGCTTGACCGCCTCGGCAACGCCCAAGCCATCAAGTAGGGCGCTGATCACGCCGACCGCAAAACCGTCGCCTGCGCCCACGGTGTCAATCACCTGGTCCACCGCAAAGCCGGGAACATGGCCGCAGCCGGCGGTGGTGCTGTCGAAGTAAGCCCCCTGCGCGCCCAGCTTGACGACGACCAGCTGGGCGCCGCGCTCGCGGTAAAAGCGGGCAATGCCTTCGGCCGTGGTCTCACCGGTCAAAAACCGGCCTTCTTCCAGGCCGGGCAGCACCCAGTCGGCGCGCGTGGCCAGGTCGTTGATGGCTTGGCGCATCAGTTCGGGGCTGGCCCACAGCGTGGGGCGCAGGTTGGGGTCGAACGACACGCTGCGGCCGGCGGCACGCATCAGGTCCATGGTGGTGCGGGCGGCGGGCAGGGTGCTGGCCGAAATGGCCGCAAACACGCCGGTGGCATGCAGGTGCCGGGCCGACAGCAGCCAGGCCTGGTCAATGTCGGCCGCGCTCATGTGGCTGGCGGCCGAACCCTGGCGGTGGTATTCAACCTGCGGGTCGCTGCCATCAAGCACCTTGCCCTTGAACTGGAAGCCGGTTTTTTGCGATGGATCGGATACGACGTGCGAGCAGTCGATGCCTTCTTGTTTCATCGCGGCCAGCAAATAGCGGCCCATGGAATCGGTGCCCAGGCGGCTGCCCCAGCCCACCTTCAGGCCCAGCCGCGCCAGGCCGATGGCGACATTGGTTTCAGCGCCGGCGGTGCGCTTGAAGAAGGTTTCGGCCTGTTCCAGCGGGCCGGGCCGGTCGGCGACCAGCAGCATCATGGCTTCGCCAAAGGTGATCACGTCCAGGGCGCGGGTCATAAAATTCTCTTGTGGTGATTCAGGTAGAAAGGCAAGCGCGGCCTGCCATGCTGGCGGCGACGCTGCGCAACTGGTCGATTTCCCGGCGTGTCACCGCGAGCAGGTCGTCGCCTATCAGCGGGTATTCAATCGCCCAGGGCACATCGGCCGGCAGGGCGCGCAGCACGGCGCGCCAGGGCGCACTCGATTCGGCCAGCGGCACGGCAACCCAGCGCTGCGGCTGGCGCTGCACGCCCTTGCAGTGCACGTAGCGCACCTGCGGCGCCAGCGCGCTGGCGGCCTGCAGCGGGCATTCGCCGGTCCAGTGCCAGTTGCCCATGTCGAAGGTCATGCCCAGGAAAACCCCCTGGCCATTGGCGACGCTGAAGAAGTCTTGCAATGCGGGCAAGGTGCCGGCGGCCGGCGTCTGGTCGTTCTCGATCACCAGCTCGACCTTGGCCGCGTCCAGCTGGTCCTGCAATGCTGCGAGCGTGTGGTGGGACGCCGGGCCGAAGCCGCCCATCGCCATTTTCAGCCGGGGTGCGCCCAGCGCCCTGGCGGCGGCCAGCGCGCCTTCCAGTGCGGCAGTATCCAGCGTGCCGTCGGCGGCCCAGAGGTCGTCGGCGCTCGAATACACCACGCGCAGGCCGGCGCTGCGCACGGTCCGGGCAATCGCCGGGAGTTCGCTGGTCGCATCGACCAGCAGTTCGCTGCGCACTTCCACCCCCTCGGCGCCGGCCGCATGGCTGAGCTCGGTAAACCAGCGCTGGCCGTGGCGGCGCACCTCGGCGGCGCCAAACGCCGTCAGGGAAATCAGGATGGGCGGCGCGGCCGTGGTGGCTATAACGTCAGTGGGCATGTTGCGAATTCAGAATCTGGCCCAGGAAATTGCGGGTGGTTTCATGCTGCGGGTTGCTGAAGAACTGCTGTGGCGGTGCCTGCTCGATGATCTTGCCTTCGGCCATGAAGATCACGCGGTCGGCCACGCTGCGGGCAAAACCCATTTCGTGGGTCACGCACAGCATGGTCATGCCGTCGTCGGCCAGGCTGATCATGGTGTCCAGCACTTCCTTGACCATTTCGGGGTCAAGCGCCGAGGTGGGCTCGTCAAACAGCATGATCTTGGGCGTCATGCACAGGGCTCTGGCAATTGCCACGCGCTGCTGCTGGCCGCCCGACAGCTGGCTCGGGTATTTCCTGGCCTGCTCGGGAATGCGCACCCGCGTCAGGTATTTCATCGCGATGGTTTCGGCTTCTTCCGGGCTCAGGCCGCGCGAGCGCATGGGCGCCAGCATGCAGTTCTGCAAAATCGTCAGGTGCGGAAACAGGTTGAACTGCTGGAACACCATGCCGACTTCCTGGCGCACTGAATCGACGTTTTTGCCGCCGGCCGTCAGGTCGATGCCGTCGACCACGATGCGGCCTTTCTGCACGGTTTCCAGCCGGTTGATGCAGCGGATCAGCGTGGACTTGCCCGAGCCCGACGGCCCGCAGACCACTATCCGTTCCCCGGCCACGACGTTCAGGTTGATGTTGGTCAGCACCTGGAACTTGCCATACCATTTGTCCACCGCGTCAATGCGGATGATAGGTTCGGCGCCGGTGTCTGCCGGGGTGGGGGAATGGATTGCGTCTGTCATGAAATCACCGTGGTGCGTCGGGGTATGGGGGTGTCGGGGCTTACTGCAGTTTTGGCAGGTCGGTTTCGAGCCACTTGCGGTACAGCTTGTTGAGCTCGCCGTTGGCCGTGTTGCGGGCCACGAAGTCGTCCACGGTTTTCAGCAACTCGGACTGGCCGGGGCGCATGGCCACGGCCATGACCTGCTGGCGCAGCAAAAACTTGTTTTCAAAGCTGTTGGCCGGCGCGCGCTTTTCAATCTGCGCGGCCACCGTGGTCGAGCAGCCGATCGCGTCCACCTGGCCAGACATCAAGGCCTGCATGGCCGATGCGTCGTCGTCGAAGCGGCGGATCTCGGTGCCCTCAGGCGCCACGGCCGTCAGCGCCACATCTTGCGTGCTGGCGCGGGCAACACCCACGCGTTTTCCCTTCAGGTCGGCGGCGGTTTTGATGCCGGCCTTCTTGTCGCCGTAGACCACGATGCTGGCGGCGGCATAGGGCTTGGAGAACTGGACCTGCTTGGCGCGCTCAGGCGTGACGGCCAGCGAGGCGACCAGCAGATCAACCTTGTTGGTCAGCAGGAAGGGGATGCGGTTGGGGCCGGTCACGGGCACCAGGTTGAGCTTTAGCCCCAAGTCCTTGGCCAGCAGGCGCGCCACATCGGCGTCGTAGCCGTCAGGCTGGTTGCTGCTGTTGATGGTGCCGTAGGGCGGAAAGTCCACCAGCATGCCGATGGTCAGCTCGCCTTTTTTCTTGATGTCTGCCACTGACTGGGCACTGGCGGCGGGCGCCCAGGCTGACAAGGTGGCAGCCAGACCCAGGGCCAGGGCAGTGCCCGTGAATACGCGGCGTTGCAGATGCTTGATCATGTGAAGTCTCCGGTTGGTGGTGAAAAAGTGCAGGGTGAAAATGGGGGGGGCTGCTCAGCGGGCCAGCGCTGCGGCATGCCGGCGCTCCATGCGCGCGGCCAGAAAAGACAGCGGCCAGCACAGCGCAAAGTAGATCGCGGCGACCACGCTGAACACGATGAGCGGCTGGAAGGTGGCGTTGTTGATGATCTGCCCGGTGCGGGTGATTTCGGCAAAACCAATGATGGCCGCCAGCGAGGTGCCCTTGATGATCTGCACCATGTAGCCCACGGTGGGCGCCAGCGCAATCTTGAAGGCCTGCGGCAGCACGATGTCGCGCATCCGGTAGAAGTACGACAGGCTGAGCGCCTGCGCCGCCTCGACCTGGCCGCCGGGAACGGCCTGAATGCAGCCGCGCCAGATTTCGCCCAGGAAGGCGCTGCTGTTCAAAATCAGCGCCACGCCCGCCGCCACCCAGGGGTTGATGTCAAAGCCCAGCACCGGCGCGCCAAAAAACACCAGGAACAGCTGCAGCAGCAGCGGCGTGCCCTGGAAAATCTGGATAAAGCCGCCCGACAGCACACGCGCTGCGGCGTTGTCGGAGGTGCGGCTCAGCGCGATGACCAGGCCGCCTATCGCGCCGCCAATGAAGGCGATCATTGACAGCGCCACGGTCCACTTGGCCGCTTCAAGGATGAACAGAAATTCGGGAAAGCCAAAGGTACGCATTACCGACGGTCCGGGTAGTTGAGGCTGAGCCGGAAGATCACCCGGAACAGCGCTGAAAAGGAAAGTGCCAGCAGCAAATAGATGCCGGCGACGACGATGTAGATCTCAAAGCTGCGAAAGGTTTGCGACTGCAGGTTGGCGGCGACCGAGGTCAGGTCCTCGGCTGAAATGGCCGACACCACGGCAGAGCTGAGCATCAGCAAAATGAACTGGCTGGTGAGCGCCGGGTAGACGGCGCGCAGCGCGGGTTTCAGGATCACAAAGCGGAATATTTCGTAGCGCTTGAGGTTGAGTGCCAGGCCCGCTTCAATCTGCCCCTTGGGAATCGATTCAATCCCGGCGCGAATGATCTCGGTGGCATACGCGCCCAGGTTGATCACCATGGCGATCAGGGCCGCGGTGTAGGCCGACCAGCGCAAACCCAGCGCGGGCAGCGCGAAAAAGAAAAAGAACAGCTGCACCAGGAAGGGCGTGTTGCGGATCAGCTCGATGTAGGCGTTGATCAGCAGGCGCAGCGGACGGGGCCCGGCGGTCTTGCCCCAGGCGCAAAAAATCGCCAGCACCAGCCCGAACAGCATGGCCAGCAGCGACAGCTGGAGCGTGTTCAACGTGCCTTTGAGCAGCAGCGGCCAGGCTGCAAAGACGTCACCGAATTGAAATGTGTAGTTCATGGCGGGGTGCGGGTCGGGATGCCGGGTCGGCGCCCCTGGTTTGAATCACGGTTACGGGTACAAAATTTTTTGAGGCAGGGGCTTCGGCGAGGCTTTTTCGGGGCAACTATGAAACCGGTTTCAGTCAATTATAAAACCAGCCCTGCGTGCGCTGTCATCATGGAAAACCCTAGGTCGAGCCGGAGGAGGCCAGGGGAAAGGCGGACGATCCGCGCGGCACCAGCCGGCCCGACAGCAGAATCTGGCGCGGCGGCAGGTCCAGCCCCTTGAGGCGCTCGATCAGGCAGCCTGCGGCGAGCCGGCCCAGTTCGTCGGTCGGCTGGGCGATGGTGCTCAGGCCCGGGCCTACATAGGGCGACCACTCGGTTTCGTCAAAGCCCACCAGCCCCAGGTCGGCGCCAAAGCGCCAGCCCAGTCGTGCCATGGCGGCCACCACCCGCAAGGTGACCACGGCGTTGCTGGAGATCACGCCCGGCGGGCGGGCGCCAGCACGCTGGCGCAAGCGGCGCAGTGCGTTGTCCAGGCCTTCGGTGTCTTCTTGCGGCGCTTCAAACGTCTCGCCATGCAGGCCGGGCGTGCGGTCCGGGTCTGCGGCCGATTCGCGGATGAAGCTGTGAAAGGCCGCCTCGCGCTCCATGCGCGAGCTCACGGCACTGATAGGCTCCGACACAAACAGCAGTTCGCGGTAGCCGGCCTCTACCAGGTGGCGGGCGCCCAGCCGCACCGCGCCTGCGTTGTCGAGCGAAACAAAGTCGGCCTGCATCCCGGCATGGCGCCGGTCCACCAGCACCACGGGCTTGCCGTGGCGCGCGGCGTCCGCGGCGGCGCCGGCATCATGGCCCAGCGTGTTCAGGATAAAGCCCTCCACCTGGTAGGCGGCCAGTGCTTCGATGGCTTCACGCTCGCGCCGGCTGTCGTTGCCCAGATTGAACAGCATCAGCAGGTAACCGGCTTGCTGGCAGGCTTTTTCGGCGCCGCGCAGCACCGCCACCGAAAACGGATTGGTCACGTCGGCCACCACCAGGCCAATCAGCCGCGAGCGGCCGCGCTTGAGTGCCTGCGCCATCGGGCTAGGGCTGTAGGCCAGCGCGGCAATGGCGACTTCCACCCGGGTGGCGATCTCGGGCGTGAGCAGCTTGTCGCGGTGGTTCAGGAAGCGCGATACGGTGGCTTTGGAGACGCCGGCCTCGCGCGCAACGTCGGCGATGGTGGCGCGGGCAGCGGGTTGCGTCAATTTTTTGGCGGGCATCTGTGCGGGCGCAAGGAAATGGGTGCGGGTACGGCAGAATTAGCCGTGATTTGTGAAACCAGTTTCAGTGGATGGTAGCACCAGTCTTTGGTGAAAATCCGGTTCATGCAACCATGGGTGAGCGCGGGTTGAACGAGAAGTAAAAGCAGGCGCCCGCGCCTTCGATGGACTCGCCGCGTATCGTGCCGCCGTGGCGTTCCAGAATGCGGTGCACGGTCGCCAGACCAATGCCGCTGCCTTCGAATTCCTCGTCCTGGTGCAGTCTGTGAAAGGGCTTGAACAGGTTGTCGGAGTAGGCCATGTTGAAGCCGGCACCGTTGTCGCGCACAAACAGCATCTTGCGTCCGTCCTCGTGGTCAGCCAGGACGCCGAAGCCGATGTGCGCATCGCTGCGCTCGCGTGAGTATTTCCAGGCGTTGCCAATCAGGTTTTCCAGAATGATGCGGGCGAGCTTGCTGTCGCAGTGGGCGCTGACGCCGGGCTCAATACTGATTTGGACCTGGCGCTGCGGATCGCGCAGCCGCTGCTGCTCGACGACCTGCTGCGCGAGCCCGCTGAGATCGACGGGCTCTGGCACCAGCTTGCCCTTGCTGACCTGCGCCAACGCCAGCAGGTCATGGATCAATTCGTGCATTCGCACGACGTTGACCCGGACACGGTCGAACAGGCGCTCTTCCTCTTCACTCAGCCGGCCTTTGAGCCTGCGTGCCAGCAGCACGCTGAAGCCTTCAATGCTGCGCAGTGGCGACTGCAGGTCGTGCGATACCGAGTAGCTGAAGGATTCGAGCTCCGCATTGGTGGCCTGGAGTTGTTCGGTGCGCTCGGCGACGCGTTGCTCCAGTGTTTCGTTCAGCCGCTGGATCTCGCGGTCGCGCCGCAGCCGCATGAGTTCCGCGGTGGTGCGGCTGGCAAAAATCTGCATCAGCGCATTGCGGTCTGGTGACGGGGGCTGGGCTTTGCGCCACAAGGCGTTGACGATGCCGATGGCGGTGCCGTCCGCATCGCGCAGCGCCGCGCCCGCGTAGGCCTCGTAGCCGCCATCCGCCAGGAATTGGTCTTGCGGAAACAGCTGTTGCACACCGTCGTCATAGGTACACAGGTCGCCCTGTTCGAGGGCGATGTTGCAGGGCGTGCCGGACAGCGCGTAGCTGATGTTGGGTTGCAGCACGCCGTCCTGGAGCATGGATAGCGAGATGACGCTGTGGTCGCCCGACATCTCGCCCAGCATCACCAGATCGGCGCCCAACGCCTTGCCCAGGTTTTGCACCACAGAGCGAAAGAAGGCTTCACTGGTTTCTGCCGACAGGCCTTTGGCCATGTCCACCAGGAGGGCTTCCCGGCGTTTTTGCTCGGTGGTGTTGATGGTGGAACTCAGCACACAGGGCTCGCCCCCGATCTCCACAATCACCGCCCACATCCGGCAGTCGATCATGCTGCCGTCCTTGTGGCGCATCTGCGTTTCGAGGCCTTCCACCTGGCTTTGCGTGCGCAGCTTGCTGATGAACTGCTGGCGCGCGGCCTCATCGCGCCAGGCACCCATCTCCACCGAGGTGCGGCCAATCAGTTCCGCAGCGCTCAGGCCCTGCACCCGGTCCTTGGCGGCATTGACGGCCAGGAATTTCCCGTCGGCAACCCGCGTGATGGTCATGTTGATGGGGCTGAAATCAAATGCCTTTGAAAACAGCTCGGCCGACTGGCGTGCCGCCTGCCGGGCCTGGGTTTCAGCGGTGGCGTCGGTGATGGTGGACACCACGATGCGCTCCGGGCCGACGCCCTCGATCTCGCTTGAGAGCAGGACACTGAGCCGTCGGCCATCCTTGGCCAGCGTCTCTATCGGGAGATTGATCACGCGGCCAGCCTCGGCCATCTTGCGCTGCAACGCCTTGCGGGTCTCGGGCTTGTCCCACAACACCGCGTCGGTACCCCCTATGAATTCGTCACGCGAATAGTCATAAAGACGCTCGAATGCGGGGTTGACGTCCAGCACGGTCATGTCCTCGAGCGCTTGTACGATGATGGCGGCCGGGCTGCTGCGAAAGATGCGGCTGTACCGGTCTTCACTGAGGCGCAGCGCATACTCGGCCTGCTCGCGTCGTTTCAGTTCGGCTTGTTGCTCATGCATTGCCCGCACGATCAGCTGGCGGCTGGCGTAGACGCCGACGGCGATGCCGCTCAGTATCAGCGTGTGGACCATCCACGAGGCCGGGTCCACGCTGAAATCCGGTGTGCCAAGCCAGCCGGATTTTTCGGCCCATGTCAGTGCCGCCAGCGTGGTTGCGCAGAGCGTCACCGTCATCACCAGCGCTCTTTTTCCCAGTGTCATGCCGGCCAGCACCACGGCCGCTGCAAAGCCCATCACCATGGCGCTGCGTGTCGAGCCGTAGGCGATGATGCTTGCGGCAGAGCGGGCGATCAGGGAAAAAATCAGCAGGTAGCAGGCGCCGTCATAAAAGCCGCGGCGCAGCAGGCTGTACGCCAGGCCCGTGACCAGCAGGGAGACCGTCACAATGACGATTTGCTGGCTGGCGCTTTTGTGCACCACCGATACGCCCAGGGCTGCGCTCACAATCAGCAGCAGCAGCATCAGCAGCTGCAAAACCAGCAGCAGCAGCACCAACGACCGGATCATGAGAAAGGAACGCTTTTGCGTCAGATCTTCAGCCTGCAAACCAGCCGATCTGGAAAACTCGGAGGCGCTGTTCAGCATAGTTGATGGTCGTTTGGATACATGGACGGACGCGTTTTAACGTGCTGGATCACGCCAGGGCGTGGGCTTCTTCTTGTCTAGCCTTTCTCCACCGGCCGCCCCGGGTCGCTGCACCAGTCGCTCCAGCTGCCGGCATACAGCGCCGTGGGCCCCAGGCCGGCGACTTCCATGGCGATCAGGTTGGGCACGGCGCTGACGCCGCTGCCGCAGTGGTGCACCACGGAGGCAGGATCGCGCCCGCCCAGCAGGGCCTCGAACTCGGCTTTGAGCTGCGCTGCGGGTTTGAACTTGCCGTCGGACCCTATGTTTTCAACGAAAGGACGGTTGAGCGCGCCGGGAATATGGCCCGCCACCGGGTCCAGCGGCTCGACCTCCCCCCTGAAGCGCGGCGCGGCGCGCGCATCCACCAGTGTCTGGGCCGGCCGCCCGAGCTGGCGGGAAATGGTGTCGGCATCGATCAGCGTGGCCAGCGGCGGCGCCAGCATGAAGCTGGCCTGGAAGTGGGCCGGCTCTTCGCCCCGGGCCACAGCGCCGCCTGCGGCTTGCCAGGCCTGCAGTCCGCCATCCAGCACCGCCACGTTGCGGTGGCCGGCCCACTTGAGCATCCACCACAGGCGGCCGCAGTAGTTGGCGCCGTTTCGGTCATAGACCACGGCCTGCATGTCGTTGGAAAAACCGACGCTGGAAAGCCAGATGGCAAATTTCTCGCGCGTGGGCAGCGGATGGCGACCGCCTGACGCGGGGGCGTCGATGCCGGTGGCCGGGATCACGCTTTCGGCGCCGATTTTCGATGGATTGATGCCGTGCCTGGCGCTGAGCGCAGTGTCCAGGTCCGCGTAAACGGCGCCAGGAATGTGGGACGCCAGAAACTGCTGCTTGCCGGCATGCGGCTGCATCAGCTCAAAGCTGCAGTCAAACACGCGCAAAGGCTGGCCGCTGGCCATCAGCGCCTGCAACTGTTCGGCGGAAATCAGGGTGGTGTAGGTCATCTTGGGATCCTTGGGTCGCGGCTCAGTGTTCTTCGGCGGGGGCATTCGGTGCGGCGCGTGCCCGCAGTACGGTGGCGGCAATGGCGCTGACGATGATGAGCGCCATGCCGGCCCAGCCCAGCAGCGGGATATTGTCGCCAAATACCAGCAGGCCATACAGGGCTGAAAAAACAATGCCGGCGTACTGCAGGTTGGCCACCATCAGTGTGGCGCTGTGATTTTTGGACATGGCATAGGCGCGCGTCATGCACAGCTGGCCCAGTGCGGCCAGCAGGCCCAGCGGCGGCAGCCACAGCGCGTGCCGCCAGCTCCAGGGCGACAGGCCCGTGAACAGCATACCGAGCGCACCGGCCACGGCGGTGCCGACGGCAAAGTAAAAAACAGTGCGCGTTTCAGGCTCGCCCATGCGTGAAATGGCCATGACCTGCATATAGGCAAAGGCGGCGCCCAGGCCCGACATCAGCCCGATCAGGCCGGCAAACATCTGGTTCTGGTCCATGGCGGGTCGCAGCAGCATCACGACACCGGCAAAGCTGGACAAAATAGCCAGCACCAGCGGCCCCTGGCTCGGTCCTTTTTGGCCGGATTTTCCCAGCATCAGCGCGCCGCCCACCAGAAAAGCGGCAATCCAGACGCTGCTCATGTAGTTGAGCGTCATGGCGGTGGCCAGCGGCAGGTGGGCAATCGCGTAAAACCAGGCCGACAGCGACACCACGCCAATGACGCTGCGCCAGGCGTGCATGGCTGGCAAGGCGGTGCGCAGGGAGGTGCCGCACACGTGCGCATAAGCGGCCATCAGCACAATGCCCACCACGCCCCGGTAAAAAACCAGCTCGGCGCTGTTGAAATACCCGGAAGCTATCTTGACCACCACCCCCATGGAGGCAAAGAAGAAGGAGGAAAGAAGCATCCAGACAGCTTGCATCGCGCGGAATTTTTCAAGTTAAAAGTGGTTCTAGCCGTTTACTATTCGATATTTTCTGCTATTAAATATATAGCGAGTCTTGGGTGCTAGATCATTTGCGTGGTTTTGCTGGCGCCCATTTCACGGCGATACCACTCGTGAAAGTGCTGCATGCCGTCTTCCATGGGGCTCTGGTACGGGCCAAACTCGTTGTCACCGCGCAGCATCAGCGCCTTGCGGCCGGCGTCCATGCGCAGCGCGAGTTCGTCGTCTTCGACGCAGGTTTCCATGTAGGCGGCCTGCTGCGCTTCAATGAACTCGCGCTCGAAGGCGCAGATTTCCTCGGGGTAGAAAAACTCCACCACATTGAGGGTCTTGTCGGGTCCCTGCGGGTGCAGCGTGCTGACCACCAGCGTGTGCGGATACCACTCCACCATCACATGCGGGTAATAGGTGAGCCAGATCGCGCCGTATTTGGGGGGCGCGCCCTTGCGGTATTGCAGCACCACGTCATGCCACTTCTTGTAGGTGTCGGTGCCGGGCTTGCCCAGCTTGTCGGACACGCCCACGGTCTGCACCGAATAGTGCGGGCTCAAGTCCCAGCGCAGGTCGTCGGTAGTGACAAAGCCGCCCAGCCCGGGGTGGAACGGGCCGACGTGGTAGTCCTCCAGGTAGACCTCGATGAAGGTTTTCCAGTTGTAGTTGCATTCGTGAAAATGCACCTTGTCGAGCTGATAGCCGGCAAAGTCCAGGTCGGCCATGTGGCCGGTGTTCTGGCCCAAAGACGCCATTTCGGCGGCAATGTCGCGGCCATTGTCCTCAAAAATCAGGCCGTTCCAGCTTGTGGTCTTGTAGCGGTTCAGGTTCAGGCAGGGGTCCACCAGGAAGTGCGGCGCACCTATCAACTCGCCCGAGGTGTTGTAGGTCCAGCGGTGCAAGGGGCAAACAATGTTGCTGCCGGTGTTGCCGCGGCCCTGCAGCATGGTCGACTGGCGATGGCGGCAAACGTTGGAGATCAGCTCGATGCCCGAGGCGTTGCGCACCAGCGCACGGCCATCCCCTTCGTGGGCCAGCGCGTAGTAGTCGCCCAGGTTGGGCACGGCCAGTTCGTGGCCCAGGTAACGCGGCCCGCGCGCAAACAGCTTTTGCTGCTCCCGCTGGTAGAGGCCGGCATCAAAATAGCTGGAGATCGGGAGCTGGCTGGTGGCCTGCAGTAAACGAAGGCTTGGATCAGGCATGCGAAGTAAGTGAACAGGCCGCCGCAGCAGGCTTTGGAGGCAGTGGGTTGGGACGATGAACAATCAGGCTGAACGGGCAGCCTGCATGGGTAAGCAATACCTCAAGCTTTTTCAGTGCCAGCCCGCTTCAGGCGAAGAAGGACGGGCGGCCGGAGAAGATTTTGACCGAGTGTACCTGCGCGGCCCGGCTGTCGGGGGCCTGTCAGAGGGCCACTCCATAATGGGGCGGCAAGCCCGCGCAGCGCCGGCGATCCCCGCAACGGCCTAAAATCAGCCCTCACTTTAAATAACCATGGCTAAAAGTTCTACTTCATCCGCATCCACCCCGGCGTTGCCTGCCACCTACGAAGCCGCACTGCAGGAGCTCGAAGCGCTGGTGGCCAGCCTGGAGTCGGGCCAGTTGCCGCTGGACCAGTTGCTGACCGGTTACCAGCGCGGCGCGCAACTGCTGAAGTTTTGCCGGGACAAGCTCGAAGCGGTGGAAACCCAGATCAAGGTGCTGGAAGGCACGGAGCTCAAGCCCTGGGTGCAAGAGTAAAAGCTTTAGGAATTGTCAGCGCCACCTACCGCGCAAGAGAGCATCGATTGAACGCCCCTGAAAAATTTCCCCTTTTTGCGCTGAGCGCCTGGAGCGCACAGCAACTGGCCAACGTGGAGCAGGCCTTGTCCCTCTGGGTCGCCGGTCCGGCGGCGGGCCCGGCGCCTGCCGATTTGTGCGAGGCCATGCGCTATGCCGTGCTGGACGGCGGCAAGCGCCTGCGCCCGCTGCTGGTGCTGGCAGCCTCCGAGGCCGTTAACGGTAACGGCCAGGCCGCGTTGCGCGCAGCCTGCGCGGTTGAACTGATTCATGCGTATTCACTGGTTCACGACGACATGCCCTGCATGGACAACGACGTGCTGCGCCGTGGCAAGCCCACGGTGCACGTCCGGTTTGGCCAGGCTCAGGCGATGCTGGCCGGTGATGCGCTGCAGGCGCTGGCGTTCGAGCTGCTCACCCCAGAGGACGCGTCGGTTGCCGCGGCCACGCAGGCGCGCCTGTGCCGCATGCTGGCGCAGGCGGCGGGTTTTCAGGGCATGGCGGGCGGGCAGGCGATAGACCTGGCCAGCGTCGGCCGGCCGCTGACGTCGGACCAGTTGCACTACATGCACCGCCTGAAGACCGGCGCGCTGCTGCAGGCCAGCGTGATGATGGGGGCGGCTTGCGGCGCTGCCACGCTGGCGGCACAAAATGCGCTGCGCGATTACGGCGCGGCAGTGGGCCTGGCGTTCCAGGTGGTCGACGACATTCTGGATGTCACCGCCGACTCGGCCACGCTGGGGAAAACCGCCGGCAAGGACGCCGCCCAGGACAAGCCCACCTTTGTGTCGCTGATGGGATTGCAGGCCTCCAGGGACTACGCACAGCAGCTGCTGGCGCATGCGCTGGCCAGCCTTGACGCCAGCGGGCTCGAAAACACCCATGCCTTGCAGGCGCTGGCCGACATGCTGGTCAACCGCCAGCATTAGCCACGCGCCAGCAGGCCTCGTCACAACCAACACGCCACGATGTACAAATTGCTTGAAACCATCAACAGCCCCGCCGACCTGCGGCGCTTGCCCCGTCCCCAACTCAAGGCGCTGGCCGACGAGCTGCGCGCCTTTGTGATCGACAGCGTGTCCAAGACGGGTGGGCATTTGAGCTCCAACCTGGGCACGGTGGAACTGACGGTGGCGTTGCACTATGTGTTCAACACGCCCGATGACCGGCTGGTCTGGGATGTGGGCCACCAGACCTACCCGCACAAAATCCTCACGGGCCGGCGCGAGCGCATGCGCACGCTGCGCCAGTTTGGCGGGCTGTCGGGCTTTCCGCGGCGCGATGAAAGCGTCTACGACACCTTCGGCACGGCCCATTCGTCCACCTCGATTTCGGCGGCGCTGGGAATGGCGCTGGCCTCCCATCAAAAGGGCGAAGACCGGCACGCCGTGGCCATCATTGGGGACGGCTCCATGAGCGCCGGCATGGCGTTTGAAGCGCTGAACAACGCCGGCGTGCACGACGACTGCAAGCTGCTGGTGGTGCTGAACGACAACGACATGAGCATCAGCCCGCCCGTGGGCGCGCTGAACCGCTACCTGGCCCAGTTGATGAGCGGACGCTTTTACGCATCGGCCAAAAATGTCGGCAAGCAGGTGCTCAAGGTGGCGCCTCCGCTGCTGGAACTGGCCAAGCGGCTGGAGGCGCATGCCAAGGGCATGGTGGTGCCGGCCACGCTGTTTGAAAATTTCGGCTTCAACTACATCGGCCCGATTGACGGCCACGACCTGGAGTCGCTGATTCCCACGCTGGAGAATATCAAGCACCTCAAGGGGCCGCAGTTTTTGCACGTCGTCACCAAAAAAGGCCAGGGCTACAAGCTGGCCGAAGCCGACCCGATTGCCTACCACGGCCCCGGCAAGTTCGACCCGGCCATGGGCCTGCAAAAATCGACTGCACCCGCCAAGCAGACCTTCACCCAGGTGTTTGGCCGCTGGCTTTGCGACATGGCCGAGCAAGACATCCGGCTGGTCGGCATCACGCCCGCCATGCGCGAAGGCTCGGGCATGGTGGAGTTTCACCAGCGCTTTCCGGGCCGCTACCATGACGTCGGTATTGCCGAGCAGCATGCGGTGACGTTTGCCGCCGGCATGGCCTGTGAAGGGCTCAAGCCCGTGGTGGCGATTTACTCGACCTTCTTGCAGCGCGGCTATGACCAGTTGATTCACGACGTGGCGCTGCAAAACCTGCCGGTGGTGTTTGCGCTGGACCGGGCCGGCCTGGTCGGGGCCGACGGCGCCACCCATGCGGGCGCCTACGACATTCCCTTTCTGCGCTGCATTCCCAACATGAGCTTGGCCTGCCCGGCCGATGAAAACGAATGCCGCAAGCTGCTGACATCGGCCTTTGAGCAAAACCACCCGGTGGCCGTGCGCTATCCTCGCGGCGCCGGCGCCGGGGTGGCGCCGGAGGCTGGTTTGCAGTCGCTGCCATTCGGCAAGGGCGAAGTCCGCCGCGAGGGCGCGGGCATCGCCATTCTGGCTTTTGGCACGCTGCTTTACCCCGCGTTGCAGGCCGCTGAAAAACTGGGTGCCACGGTTGTCAACATGCGCTGGGCCAAGCCGCTGGACACGGCGCTGCTGCTGAAAATAGCCGCAAGCCATGACGCCTTGGTGACAGTGGAAGAGGGCGCCATCATGGGCGGTGCGGGCAGTGCGGTGAGTGAAACGCTGCAAGCCGCTGGCGTGATCAAACCGCTGCTGCAACTGGGCTTGAAGGACGAGTTCATCGAGCATGGTGATCACGCCCAATTGCTGGCCTTGCAGGGGCTGGATGCTGGAGGAATCGAGGCGTCGATTCGCGCGCGCTTTGGCGCTTTGCCAGTGCTCAAGTTCGCGGCCTGAGCGGCCGCAACGCACCGGAATCATGGGCCGCCTGAACGCGCGGCCCTGATTTTTTGAAGACCGACTCTTGCTGCGCGGTTTTTTTTCGTCCATGGGTAATAACGGGTAGGCAGCCACCATAAAGCTGAGAAAATGCAAACGTGGTGCCCGTCGCTGCGCTTCGTCGTCACCATCGCGTCATGACGAGCTGTGCAACGATTCGGCTCCTCAAAGCAGGATTAAAAGTTCGGACATTTTTCAGGAGAAAGTATTCATGGATCGTCGCTCACTCATTAAAAACGCCGGCATTGCCGGTGTGCTGGCTGCCGGTGTCGCGCCTGCAGTGCATGCACAGGCCGCAGTTCGCTGGCGCCTGGCGTCCAGCTTCCCCAAATCCCTGGACACCATCTTCGGCAGCGCTGAAACGCTCTCCAAGACGGTCAAGGCGATGTCGGGCGGCAAGTTTGAAATCTCGGTTCACCCGGCCGGCGAGCTGATGCCCGCCTTTGGCGTGGTGGATGCGCTGCAGGGTGACACGATTGAGATGGCGCAGACGGCTGCCTACTATTTCACCGGCAAGAACCCGATTTTTGCTTTCAGCTGCGCCGTGCCCTTCGGCCTGACCGCGCGCCAGAACGATTCCTGGAAGCAGTATGGCAATGGCCGCAAGCTGCTCGACGCCTTTTTTGCCCAGTACAACTTCCGCACCGCCAGCGCTGGCAATACCGGCACCCAGATGGGTGGCTGGTACCGCAAGGAAATCAAGTCCGTGGCCGACCTCAAGGGCCTGAAGATGCGCCTCGGTGGCGGACTGTTCGGCGAGGCCATGGCCAAGCTGGGCGTGGTGGCGCAGAACATGCCCGCCGGTGATATTTACCAGGCGCTGGAAAAAGGCACGCTGGACGCCTCCGAGTTCGTCGGTCCCTACGACGACGCGAAGCTGGGCTTCAACAAGGTGGCTCCCTTCTACTACTATCCCGGCTGGTGGGAAGGCGGCGCCGACCTCGAGTTCTTCATCAACAACAAGGCCTACGCCAAGTTGTCGGACGAGAACAAGGCCATCCTCGACGCAGCGACCATCGTGGCTGCGCGCGACATGACGGCCAAGTACGATGCCTGGAATCCGATCGCGCTGAAAAAGCTCGTGGCCGAGAAGACCCAGCTCAAAGCTTTCCCGAAGGCGGTGATGGACGCCGGTTTCAAGGCTTCCATGGAGGTGTTTGCCGAACACGAAGCCAAGTCGCCCGAGTTCAAGAAGATTAGCCAGGACATGCGCGCCTTCCAGCGTGACCAGATCCTGTGGAACCGCTTCTCCGAGTACCCGTTTAACCAGTACATGAGTTCGGTGAAGATCTAATTCGCCCCGGTCTTGCCCACAGCCGAGCATGCAAAAAGCCGCGCATTGCGCGGCTTTTTGCATGGAGCTGACCCGGGGGAGGCGCACGGCAAAGGCCGCGGCCCCGATTCTCATTCACCCGGCTATTTCTTGCCCTGTTCCTTGAGCGCGTCCTGCATGGCCTTCAGCGGGTCGTCTTCAGGGGCGGCGTTCTGCGGCTCGGGGACTGCCGTGCCGGGCTGCTCACTTGCGTCAGGGGTCGTGTCATAGCCATTGTCGGTCTGGGGCAGGCTTTCCCGCATCTGCTCGCCGATGCTTTCCATGTTGTACTCCTGCTTCTTGTCCAAACTGCCGGTGACCAGTTGCGGGAAGGCGATCAGGAGACCGACCATGGTCAACTGGATGATCACGAAGGGAATGGCGCCCTTGTAGATCTGCATGGTGGTCACCGGCTCCATGATTTTGCGGGTCACGCGGTCCACGTACTGTTTTTCCGGTGCGACCGAGCGCAGGAAGAACAGCGCAAAGCCAAACGGCGGGTGCATGAACGAGGTCTGCATGTTCACCGCCAGCAGCACGCCGAACCAGATCAGGTCAATGCCGAGTTTGTCGGCCACCGGTGCCAGCAGCGGCACCACGATGAAGGACAGCTCAAAGTAGTCAAGGAAGAACGCCAGGAAGAAGATCATGACGTTGACCAGGATCAGGAAACCGATCTGGCCGCCGGGCAGGTCCGTCAGCAGGTGTTCAACCCACTTCGGTCCATCGGCGGCCTGGAACACCAGGCTGAACACGGTGGCGCCGATCAGGATGAACATCACGAAGCTGGCCAGCCGGGTGGTCGAGGTCAGCGATTGCTTGAGCAGCTTCATGTCCAGGCGTTTGCGTGCCCAGCCCATGATCAGCGCGCCCATGGCCCCCATGGCGCCGCCTTCGGTCGGCGTGGCCACACCCAGGAAAATGGTGCCCAGTACCAGAAAGATCAGTAGCAGCGGCGGGATCAGCACGAAGGTCACGCGTTCGGCCAGACGCGACAGCAGGCCGAGCTTGGTGGCGCGGTTGACCAGCGCGATGACCAGCGCCAGGAACACGCCGCCGCACATGGCAACCACGACCTTTTCGTCGGTGGCGACGGCGCTCACTGCTGTGCCTTGCCACCAGCTGTGCACGGCCTCCATGTTGCGTGCAAGGACGATGGAGACCGTGGCCGACAGCGCGGTCAGCACGGCCAGCGAGGTGTAGCCGCCGCTGCCATCGGGTTCGCGGAAGGTGCGGGCCTCTGGCGGCAACGCCGGCACGCGCTCTGGCTTGAAGACCGCAAGTAGCAGGACATAGACCACGTACATGCCCATCAGCATGAAGCCCGGCAAGAAAGCGCCCTTGTACATGTCGCCGACGCTGCGGCCGAGTTGGTCGGCCATGATGATCAGCACCAGCGAGGGCGGGATGATCTGCGCCAGGGTGCCGGAAGCGGCAATCACCCCGGCCGTCAGGGGCCGGTCATAGCCATAGCGCAGCATGATGGGCAGGGAGATCAGGCCCATGGAGATGACCGAGGCCGCGACCACGCCGGTGGTGGCCGCCAGCAGCGCACCGACGAAGATCACCGCCAGCGCCAGACCGCCGCGCATCGGACCGAAGACCTGGCCGATGGTGTCGAGCAGGTCCTCGGCCATGCCGCTGCGCTCGAGGATCAGCCCCATGAAGGTGAAGAAGGGCACGGCCAGCAGGGTGTCGTTGCTCATGATGCCGATCAGGCGCTGCGGCAGCCAGGCGATCACGGAAGAGGGGAAGACGCCGAGTTCAATGCCCACGAAGCCAAAGAACAGGCCGCAGGCACCAAGGCTGAAGGCTACCGGAAAGCCCAGCAGCAAGAACATGAACAGCCCCGCGAACATGATCGGGGCGAAGTTGGTGGTAAAAAATTCCATATTGAGTCGCTCCTGCCGCTTAGCGTTGGGGGGCCGCATCGGCCGAGGGGCTGACGTCCAGTGTTTCTGCTTCCCTCTGGGCGCGCAGGGCTTCGGCCAGTTCCTCTTCGGCCGACTTGTCGGTGAGGCGACCCATCGGATCGGGGCCCTGGCCACGCAGGAAGGCAATGCGCTTGATCAGTTCCGACCAGCCCTGCAGCATCAGCAGCGTGAAGCCGAAGGGCAGCGCCGCCCAGACGGGCCAGCGGACCAGGCCCCCGGAGTTGCCGGACATCTCGCCCGTCTGGTACATCTGGATCGCCAGCGGCGTGCCGAGGTACAGCACCACGATGCAAAGCGGCGTCAGGAAGAAGGCGAAGCCGATGATGTCGATCCACACCTGCGCGCGTTTGGACAGCCGGCTGTTCAGCACGTCGATGCGCACATGCTCGCGGTGCAGCAGGGTGTAGCCGGCCGCCGCCAGGAAGGACCATGCGAACAGGTACCACTGCGCCTCCAGGTAGGCATTGGAACTGGCGTCAAAGACCTTGCGCATGATGGCGTTGACGGCGCTGATGGCGGTGGCTGCAAAGATGAGCCAGATCACGTACTTGCCGACCTGGGCATTGAGCCAGTCCACGGCATTCGAAAACTTCAATAGGGCGCGCATTTTGTCTCCAGGATAAAGAACGTTCGCATAACAATTCATCCGGAAGACATGGGTGCGTCATTCCGGATGATGATTGGCGAAAGAGGCATTTTAGAGGGAACGCCGCAGGCTGAATCCACCGTGCGGTGGTGGCTTGATGCCGTTCCTGTTCAGAGCACTTCCATGCCATGGCCTTGCACCATGCGGCCCACGGCGCGCGCATCGTGAAAACCATGCCTGCGAAAGCAGGCCAACACCTCGTCGGCGGCCTCGGGCGCACAGGCCACCAGCAGCCCGCCGCTGGTTTGCGGGTCGCTCAGCAGCGCCTTGTGCGCCGGGCTGATGTCCGCCGGCACGGTGACTTCCTCGCCATAGCTGGCCCAGTTGCGGCCCGAGGCGCCGGTCACCATGCCCTGGGTGGCGAGCTCGAGCACGCCGGGCAGCAGTGGAATCTGGTCGAGTTGAAGCTGCATCTTGAGCTGGGCGCCGCGCGCCAGTTCGAGCCCATGCCCCGCCAGGCCAAAACCGGTGACGTCGGTCAGGGCGTGCACCGCTTCCATCTTGGCCAGCTCGATGCCCGGCTTGTTCAGCTGCGTGGTGGTGGCGATCATGCAGGCATAGCCTTCGGCGCTCAGTGCTTCCTTTTTAAGCGCCGCCGACAAAATTCCCACGCCCAGCGGCTTGCCAAGGATCAGCACATCACCTGCCCGGGCGCCCGAGTTTTTCTTGACGCGCGAAGGATGGATCAGCCCCATGACGACCAGACCGTAAATCGGCTCGACCGAGTCAATCGTGTGGCCGCCCGCAATCGGAATGCCGGCATCGCGGCACACGTCCTGGCCGCCGCGCAAAATCGCGCCTATGGTTTCCAGCGGCAGCACGTTGATCGGCATGCCGACGATGCCCAGCGCCATGATGGGCGTGCCGCCCATGGCGTACACGTCGCTGATGGCGTTGGTGGCGGCGATGCGGCCGAAGTCGTAGGGGTCATCGACGATGGGCATGAAAAAGTCGGTGGTGGCGATCAGCGCCTGCTCGTCGTTGAGCAGGTAGACCGCCGCGTCGTCGGCGGTTTCAATGCCGACCAGCAGCTCTGGCGGCAAGTTCAGGCCCGGCAGGTTGCTGGAGTTTTTCAGGATTTCGCTCAGTACGCCAGGCGCAATCTTGCAGCCGCAGCCGCCGCCGTGGGACAGGCTGGTCAGCCGGGGCGTCAGGGTTTTAGGGGGCATTGTGGCGTTGTCGGGGGTGGTCATCAGTAGGCTTTCAAAGGCATTGCAACGGTGCTGCAGGGATGAGCAGGTCAGCGTTCATATTCAGTGCGGAATTCATCAAGTTTATGACAAGGCGCTTTTCTTCTTGCGGCGCAAACAGGGCTGCGCGTGCGCTGCATTGCCGCTGCAGCCGGGCCAGAAAGTCGGCCTCGGCCGCGCAGCGCCGCACCAGCGCCGCCAACTGGTCGTCATCGCCTGGCTCAAAGTAGCCCCCATAGTCGGCCCCCAGCATGCCCAGGTTGCCGCTGATGCGCGACGCCAGCACCGGCGTGCCCGACTGCACCGCCTCCAGAATGACATGGGCGCCGCCTTCCATGCGCGAGCAGTTCACCAGCACATGCGCGCGCTTGATGCGCTGGCGCGTGGCCGCACGGGGAAGGCCGCCTAGCCAGCGGTAGCGCGGGCTGCGCTGGGCCGTCGCCCGCGCAGCCTCTTCAAATTGCGGCTCAAGCGCCAGGCCGATCTGGTCAAAATGAATACCCGCCGGGTAGTCGTGGCAGGCCGCGCGCATGAAGGTCAGCGGGTCTTTTTCGTCGCGCAGGTGGCCGACCATCAGCACGCCGAAACGTCGGCTGGACTTGCGGGCGGGCTTCAGCTCAGGGGCCGACTGGTAAATTACCCGCGCCTTGCCGCGCCAGGCCTCGGGCAGGGCCGCCAGTCCCGCGTCCTGCAACACCACCAGGTGCGTGGCCAGCGCCAGCGACTGTTGCGCTTCGCGGTCGGTCAGGATGTCGCGGTAGAGGTCGGTGCCGGTCAGCACCACAATCAGGGGCTTTTCGGGGTAGGCCTGGGCCCAGGCCCGGATCGACGCCGCCGAGCGGCCGGCGTGCAGTGCCACCATGGCGCGCGGCGTGCCGTGGTGCGCGGACTCCCCGGTCGGAGCGGGCCATTGCCGCATCAGCGCAATGTCACAATCACCCGATAAAAATTGTGCCCAGCGGTGGGCGGTGTGCCAGTTGCCGTTGTTGGCCTCCCGCAGCGCCGGGCTTACCAGGACTATAGTTTTGGCTTCTGATTCCATACCCGATGCATCACCCGGTTTGATTGATTCGCCGCTGATGCGCCAGGCCGGCCGAGAGCCGCTGTCGCTGGCGTTGATAGATGCGCGCAATCATACGCTGCACCTTTTTGGCCAGTACCAGCGGGCGCTGGAAGCCGACCAGCTGGCGGTGCCTTTGCTCGCCACGCTGAATCCGCCGCTGTGGGAGCTGGGCCACGTGGCCTGGTTCCAGGAACGCTGGATTGGCCGCAACCTGCAGCGCGCGCGGGGCGTGCAGTGCGACCCGCTGCAGGCCCGGCTGGCCTCCATCGAGTCAAACGCAGACCGCTGGTGGGATTCAGACCAGGTCGCCCACGACACGCGCTGGACCCTGGACCTGCCCGGTGTGGACAGTTGCCGCGCCTATCTGCTCGACACGCTGGAAAGCACGCTGGAACTGCTTGAAAAAGCGGGCGACGACGATGACGCCTTGTACTTTTACCGTCTGTGCCTGTTTCATGAAGACATGCATGCCGAAGCTTTCGCCTACATGGCGCAGACCCTGGGCCTGCCGCTGGACAAGCCCTTGCAGGCCGCCTTTACGCCGCAGCCCATGGCGCTGCGCGAGCCGCTGCTGGTTCCGGCCACCACCTGGCAGATGGGCAGCGCCAGCGGAGCCGGCGCCGGTTTTTCCTTTGACAACGAACGGGCGGCGCATGCCATCAGCGTTCCCGAGTTTGAAATAGACGCCCAGCCCGTGACGTGGGCGCAGTATGTGGAGTTTGTGGCCGACGGCGGCTATGACCGGGCCGAGTTGTGGCAGCCCGAAGGCTGGCACTGGCTGCAGGGCCTGGCCGCCAGCGAGGGCCGGCGCGGCCCGCGCTACGTCGAGCAGATCGGCGTCGGCAGCGGCGCCGTGCTGCAAACCCGCTTCGGCCAGACCATGCGCATGCAAGGCAGCCAGCCCGCCATGCACATGAGCTGGTGGGAAGCAGACGCCTGGTGCCGCTGGGCCGGGCGCCGCCTGCCGG
Organism: Polaromonas sp.; assembly: GCF_018780625.1. GTDB lineage: Bacteria > Pseudomonadota > Gammaproteobacteria > Burkholderiales > Burkholderiaceae_C > Polaromonas. The sequence continues at coordinate 27,293 of NZ_JADMJK010000016.1, forward strand.
CCGAGGTGGAATGGGAAGTGGCTGCGCACACGGCGGCGCGCCGGGGGTTTTTCTGGGGCAATGTATGGGAGTGGATGGGCACGACGTTCCGGCCGTATCCGGGGTTTGCGCCCGACCCTTACCGGACTTATTCCGAACCGTGGTTTGGGACGCACAAGGTGCTCCGTGGAGCGTCTTTTGCCACGCGGGCGCGGATGAAGCATCCGAAATACCGCAACTTTTATTTGCCTGGGCGGGATGATGTTTTTTGCGGGTTCAGGTCTTGTTCGTTGTGAGTCTCATGGCTTCCTGGCCCTGCTTGGTTGGGCTGGCCGGGAGTCGCCCGGCATGCGACTCACTTTCTTTGCTTCGCCAAAGAAAGTAAGCAAAGAAAGGCGACCCTACTGTCTGCGACCCCTTCGCTGCGCTACGGGGCACCCTGCGGTGCTGGCTTCAGGCGGGGTCCGCGCAAACTCGCTTCGCTCAAACAGCGCGCGGCCCTGATCCGCCTGAAGCT
>NZ_JADMJK010000123.1 GCF_018780625.1 Polaromonas sp.
TGCACCGGCGTGGCACCCACCGTGCCCGGAATCAGCGCCAGGTTTTCCAGCCCCGGATAGCCGTTTTCCAGCGTCCAGGTCACCAGATCGTGCCAGTTCTCGCCGGCGCCGGCCTCGACAATCCAGGCTTTGGCCGTTTCAGTGACCAGGCGCTTGCCCATGATTTCGACCTTGAGCACCAGCGGCTTGACATCTCCGGTCAGCACGATGTTGCTGCCGCCGCCCAGCACAAACTTTGGGACAGCCTGCAAGGCCGGGTCTTGCAGCACGGCGGCCATGTCGGCTTCGCGCCTGACGCGCACCAGGGAAAGTGCCTTGGCCACGATGCCAAAGGTATTGGAAGACTGGAGGGGGACGTTTTTCTCGACTAACATCTTGAGATTGTCTCACCCCCGTGTAACTCCCCATTTGCAAAGCCGACACCATGCCTTCTTTTGATACTGTTCTTGAAACCGACCTGGTCAAGGTCAAAAACGCCGTTGAAAACACCGCCAAGGAAATCGGCACCCGCTTTGACTTCAAGGGCACGGCCGCCTCGGTCGAGCTGAAAGAAAAAGACAAGGAGATCATCCTGATCGGCGACGGTGATTTCCAGATCGACCAGATCCACGACATCCTGCGCAACAAGCTCACCAAGGCCGGCGTCGACGTGCGCTTCCTGGACATTGGCAAGGTCGAGAAAATCGGCGGCGACAAGGTCAAGCAGGTCACCAAGGTACGCGACGGCATTGAAACCGAAGAGGCCAAGAAGATCCAGCAGCTGATCAAGGGCAACAAGATGAAGGTGCAGGCGGCCATCCAGGAAGGCAAGGTCCGGGTCACGGGCGCCAAGCGCGACGACCTGCAGGCCGCCATGGCGCTGATTCGCGCCGAGATCAAGGACCTTCCGCTCAGTTTCGACAACTTCCGCGACTGAACTCATTGGCTCTCATGTCTGCATCTGCCCGCGCCATGGCACTCGGAGCGCTAGCCGGCCTTGCCGTCTCGCTGACAGTTTCAAACGTACAGGCGCAATCCGTTGCCCTAGCCGGCATGCTGGGCAACAAGGCGCTGCTGGTGGTCAATGGCACGGCGCCCAAAACCGTGGCGGCCGGTGAGACGCACCAGGGCGTCAAGGTGATTTCCACCTCGGGCGACCAGGCCGTCATTGAGCAGTCGGGCAAACGCCAGACGCTGCGGGTCGGCGAGGCGCCCGTGAGCATGGGCGGCAGAAGTGGCGCCAGCGGGCGCGGTAGCCGGATCGTTCTCACCGAGAGCGGCGGCGGCCACTTCATGACGGCCGGACAAATCAATGGTCGTGCCGTCCAGTTCATGGTTGACACCGGCGCAACCAGCATTGCCATGAGCACGGCCGACGCCGAGCGCGCGGGTATCAGTTACAAAAGCGGGCAAGCCGTGCAGATATCCACAGCCAACGGCACCGCCCAAGGCTTTCGCATCAAGCTCAATTCCGTGCGGGTGGGCGATGTCGAGGTCTACGACGTTGACGCCGTGGTCACCCCGCAGTCCATGCCCTTCCTGCTGCTGGGCAACAGTTTTTTAGCGCGTTTTCAGATGAAACGCGAAAACAACCTGATGACGCTGGACAAGCGCTACTGACCAGGATAACGGCCACCGGCCCACGGCCTACTTGCGCACGGCCTGCTTGCCGGACCCCAGCTTGGACTCTGTTCCCTTCAGCAGCTTGTTGATGTTGTCGCGATGGCGCAGCAGCAGCAGCGCACTGATGGCAATCATCACCACCAGGATGCTTTTGTCCACATACCAGGCCGCCCGGTCGCCAAACAGATAGTAAAGCGGCGCAAAAACCGCCGCTGCCAGCGACGCGAGCGAGGAATAACGCGAGAAATACGCCACGATCAACCAGGTCACCAGCGTTGCCAGCCCAAGCCACCCGCTGATGCCCAGCAGCACGCCGGCCGCCGTCGCCACGCCCTTGCCGCCCTTGAACTGGAAAAACACCGGGTACAGGTGGCCCAGGAAAGCCGCCAGACCCACCAGCGCGACCGTGCCCTCGCCCATGCCGTAGTCGCCGCCAAACCACTTGACCAGCACCACGGGCAACCAGCCCTTCAGGCCGTCCAGCAGCAGCGTGGCCACCGCCGCCGCCTTGCTGCCCGAGCGCAGCACATTGGTGGCGCCCGGGTTCTTGCTGCCGTAGCTGCGCGGATCCTCCAGGCCCAGTGCCCGGCTGACGATGACCGCAAACGACAGCGAACCGAGCAGGTAGGCCAGCAGCGTGGCGCCGGTTGAATACAGGTATTCCAAAATTGTCTCCCCTTGTTATTTGATTTATTCGATTTATTCGGTCAATGCACACTGCACCGATTTTGCACCGAGCAGGGCGACGCACACCTGCGGGTCCATGCCCACCAGGTAGCCGCGCCGGCCTCCGTTGATGACGATGTTGGGCAGGCCCAGAATGCTTTCCTCGATATACACCGGCATGGCGTTGCGCGTGCCAAAAGGCGAGGTGCCGCCCACCAGGTAGCCGCTGTGGCGCTGCGCCACTTCAGGCTGGCAGGGTTCGACCGACTTGGCGCCGATTTGCCGCGCCAGATTTTTGGTAGACACCTTGCGGTTGCCGTGCATCAGCACCAGCAGGGGCCGGGCATCCTGGTCCTGCATGACCAGCGTCTTGACCACCATGAAAGGGTCCAGCCCCAGCACCTGGGCGCTGTGCTGCGCGCCGCCGTGCGCCAGGTAGTCATACGGATGCTCGGTAAAGGCCACCTGGTGCGCCTTCAGCAGCTGCGTGGCGGGGGTTTCGCTGACGTGGTCTTTTTTAGCGTCTTTTTTGGCCATCTTACAAAGCGGGGTCGCGAATGTCCCAGCGGATCTTGTCAATCTCGGCCAGCACCTCGGCTGACAAGGTGGTGCCGTACGCGTCCAGGTCTTCATCGAGCTGCGCCAGCGACGTCACGCCGATGATGGTGCTGGCGACTTGCCACTTCGTGTAGCAAAACGCCAGCGCCAGCTGCGTCGGGCTCAAGCCGTGGTCCCGCGCCAGTGCGTTGTAGCGCCGCGCCGCCGCCAGGGCCTCAGGCCGGCCCCAGCGCTGCTTTTTCATGGAGTCAAACTTCGCCATGCGGCCTTGCGGCGCGTCGGCGGCGTCAAGGCCGGTGGCGTCGTACTTGCCCGTCAGCAGGCCAAAGCCCAGCGGCGAATACGCCAGCAGCGAAACACCCAGCCGATGCATGGTTTCGTCCAGGCCGTTTTCCACCGTGCGGTTGATCAGGCAGTAAGGGTTTTGCACCGTGGCCACTTTGGGCAGGCCGTGCTGCGCGGCCAGGCGTACAAATTCATGCACCCCGTAAGGCGATTCGTTGGACAGCCCGATCGCGCGCACCTTGCCGGCCTTGATCAGGCCAGCCAGCGCTTCAAGCTGGTCGTGGATGGACGCCACCGGCAGGTCCTTGGCCGGATCGAAATACACCGTGCCAAACGCCGGCACATGGCGCGCTGGCCAGTGGATCTGGTAGAGGTCGATCACATCGGTTTTCAGGCGCCTGAGGCTGTCGTTGCAGGCCCCGACGATGTCCGCTGGCGTCAGGTCCAGGCTGCCGTTGCGAATCCAGGACATGCCGCGCGCAGGGCCCGCAACCTTGCTCGCCAGCACCAACTGGCTGCGGGCTGAAGGATTTTTTGCAAACCAGTTGCCCAGAATGGTTTCGGTGGCCCCATAGGTTTCGGCGCGCGCAGGCACCGAGTACATTTCCGCCGTATCCACAAAGTTAACACCGCGCGCCAGCGCACGGTCCAGGATGGCATGCGCCCCGGCTTCATCGACCTGCTCGCCAAACGTCATGGTGCCCAGGCAAACAGGGGTGACATGCAGATCGCTGGCGCCGAGTTGAACTTTATTCATGGAAATCCCGTTAATAATTGAACGCCCGCACGGCACGCGGGCGCGGCGAAATAGCTTGAAAACAACTAGTTTAAGGGCTAGTGTGCGCTCTTGTAGACGCCCAATACGCGCTCTTGTCTTACACATTGCAGCAATCCGGATGGCTAACATTCACTTACCAACGCTTTAATGCACAACGGATTAACTTCCCCATCTTTTTCAAGGAGTTCCACATGAACAAATTTCTGATCACCTCACTCACCGTTGCAACCATGGCCGTCGCCGGCCTTTCGGGCTGCGCCAACATGAGCGAAACCCAGCGCGGTACGGCGCAGGGCGCCGGCATTGGTGCGGGCCTTGGTGCCCTGCTCGGCGCTGCCACAGGCGGCTCCAAAGGTGCGGCACAGGGTGCTGTACTGGGCGGCGCCGTGGGTGCGGGTGGCGGCTACCTCTGGTCCAAGAAAATGCAGGACCAGAAAGTCGCCATGGAACGCGCCACCGCCGGCACCGGCGTAGCCGTCAGCCAGACCGCCGACAACCGCCTGAAGCTGGACATCCCTGCCGACATCTCGTTTGACGTGGGCCGCTCTGCCATCAAGTCCAACTTTGCGCCAGTGCTCACGCAATTCGCCAGCAGCCTGAACCAAAATCCGATCACCACGGTCACCATCATTGGTCACACCGACAGCACCGGCTCCGACGCCATCAACAACCCCTTGTCGGTGGACCGCGCCAATGCAGCCCGTGACTACCTGGTGAGCCGCGGCGTTGCGTCGCAGCGCATTGCCACCGACGGCCGCGGTTCACGCGAGCCGATTGCCAGCAACGCCACAGAGCAAGGCCGCGCCCAAAATCGCCGCGTAGAGATCTACGTCGCCGAGCCAGTCGCCCAGCGTTAAGCACGGCCCTGCGGTTTCAAGAAAGCACCTTCGGGTGCTTTTTTTGTGGGCGCGGGCAACAACCGCACCCCATCAGGCGTTTTTAAACCGCGCTTCCTCCTGCAGCCGCAGCACCCGGCGCTGCACCTTGCCGGTGGTCGTCATGGGCAGCGCGTCAATGAATTCGATCTCCTTGGGGTACTCGTAGGGCGCCAGCATGGCTTTGACGTGGGCCTGCAGCTCCTTCATTATTTTTAGATCAAATTCACTTGTAGCCCCCGCCAGTCTTGTACGAGCAGCTATTAAATCAGGAGCTAGCACCACATAGGCCTTGACCAGCGCGCCGCGCTCTTTGTCGGGTTTGGGCACCACGGCGGCGTTGGCCACCGCCCGGTGCTTGACCAGGCAGTTCTCGATTTCACCGGGGCCGATGCGGTAACCGGCCGCCTTGAAGATGTCGTCGGCGCGGCCCTCGTACCACAGGTAGCCGTCGGCGTCGCGCCGCGCCAGGTCCCCGGTGCGGCACCAGTCGCCCGTGTACTTGGCCTGCGTGGCGGCCTCGTTCTTCCAGTAGCCCAGAAAAAAGATCGGGTCCGGGTCGCCGTGCATGTCAAAGCGGTTGACCGCCACGTCGCCCGCCACGCCCACCGCGCATTCCTGGCCCGCATCATCAATCACCGCCACCTGGTGGCCGGGGTAGGCTTTGCCCATGCTGCCCGGCCTGGCCGGCCAG
>NZ_JADMJK010000001.1:0-2666 GCF_018780625.1 Polaromonas sp.
ACGCAGTACCGCAGCGGCATCTATGTCTCCAGCCCCGAGCAGGAAACCGTGGCCAGGGAAGTCATCGCCGAGATGACTGCCAGCGGCGTCTACAGCCAGCCCATCGTCACCGAAGTGGCGCCGCTGAGCCACTACTGGCCGGCCGAGGACTACCACCAGGACTTCTTCGCGCGCAACCCGAACCAGGGCTATTGCATGGCCGTGGCCGCGCCCAAGGTGGCCAAGTTCCGCAAGACGTTTGCGCGGTTGCAGAAAGACTGACTTGCAGGCAGCCACGCTGCAATGTGCCCGCCAAAGAACAAGTTTTGCCAGGGTTGCTGTCTGCACGGCTACTCAATGCGCGCTTTCTGGTGTCCAGTGTTCGTTTTTAGTAGTTGTTCATATTTTGTGAACAGATATAAATATTGAACATGCATATGATTTTTTCCTATAATTCAATAGTGTTCATAAATGATGAACAATAAAAAATATTGAACAAATGAACGAGAAAACCCTTCTTGACCGCGCCGTAGCAGCGTTGACAGCGCTGGGGCTTGATGTACGCGAGACCGAGCCGCCGCAGAAAAACGCACAGCTTCACGCGGATGCCTGGCTGCGCATCGGCAAAGGAAAGGGCCAGGTCGATTACGTGGTTGAGGCCAAGCGCACCCTGACGCCCGAAACCCTTGGCGCGGCCACCATGCAACTCCGGCACATCGCGAATACGGCCAGCCGTGCAGCATTGCTGGTGACCGACTACCTCACGCCGCCCATGGCGGCCAGCCTGCGCGACCAACAGCAGCAGTTTGCCGATGCCGCCGGCAATGCCTATCTGGAGGGGCCCGGCCTGATGGTTTACGTCTCGGGTCGCAAGTTGCAAGACAAACGAATGACCCCCAGCGCCGGCAAGGCACACACACTGACGGGCCTGAAGGTGACATTCGCGCTGCTTTGCGACCCTGCGCTTGCCAGTGCGCCGCAGCGTGCCATTGCAGCAGCGGCTGGCGTGGCGCTGGGCGCCATTCCGGCCGTGCTGGCCGATTTGCAGCAGACGGGCCATTTGCTGGTGTTGGCCAAACACCGGCGTCTGAACGCCACCAAACGTTTGCTTGACGAATGGGCACTGACTTACGCGCGCCGGCTGCGGGCCAAGACCCTGCAGCAGACCTACAACGTGATTGATTTCGACGGGTGGAAAACCTGGCCGCTTGACCTGCCCCGTGAACGGTGGGGTGCAGAGCCGGCGGCGAATCTGCTGGTGAACTATTTGACGCCCGGAGTGCTCACGATCTACGCAGACAAAATTCCGCCCCGGCTTTTGATTGAAAAAAGAATGACGCCTGCCCGGGGAGTGGAAGCGGGTGGCCGTGTCGTCGAGTGGCGCAAACCGTTTTGGGGGAATGTGTCGGCTGCGGCGCGGCCAGACACGGTCAATCCCGTGCTGGTGTACGCCGATTTGCTGGCCACGGGCGACGCGCGCTGCATCGAAACCGCACAACTGGTTTATGACGAATACCTTGCTCGACTTTTCCCGGCGGCCTGAGCTTGCCCTGCACGCCCGCGTGATTGGGGACGTGGAGGCGGCCGCTGCCGCTGTGGGCGTCGCGCCGCTTATTGCCGGTGCTTTTGCGCGTGACCTGCATTTGCTCTATCGGCACGGCATCAACATGCAGCGAAAGACAGAAGATATCGACTTTGCATTGGCCGTACCGGACTGGGCCGGTTTTGCAGCTTTGCGTGATCGCTTGACTGCAAGCGGCGCATTTGAGGGCTCAACGGCAGCGGCGCATCGGCTGCGGCATCAGAGCGGCTGGCCGGTCGATCTGGTGCCGTTCGACGGTGTCGAATCCCATGAACGAAAAATTGCCTGGCCGCCTCGTCAGGAATTTGTGATGGACGTGTTTGGTTTTCGTGAGGCGCTGGCAACTGCACACGTCGTCTTGTTGCCAGGCAATGTGCAGACCCGAGTCGTTTCGCTTCCCGCGCTCGCCTTGCTCAAGATTGTTTGCTGGCAAGACAGGCACTACGTATCCCCGCGCAAGGATGCTCACGATCTGTAGATGATCCTGCGCCATTACCTGGCAGCCGACAATGCATCGCGGCTTTGGGATGAGTTTGTGGGCTGGACGCAGGACGATGATTTTGACTACGAGCTTGCGGGTCCACGCATGCTGGGCCACGATATTCGCCGCATGCTCGATAAACCCGGCCTTGATCAAGTGGTCAATGTGCTGTTGCAGCAAGTCAACGCTGGCAAGCCGGGGTTATTGCCGATTGAGATGAATTCCAACGACCCCGACCGCGCACTGGCTTGGCTAAATGCACTGATGCGTGGCCTGCTAAATGCAGAAGAAACCAAGCCATGAACTTCGAGCCCGCCCTCAAACCCGCGCCTGCGCAAAATAAAACCACTCCTGGCCCGCTTCCGCGCCCGGGTTGGGAAACACCACAAAGCCGTCCGCCGGGGCCGTGACCTCTGCGCCGCTGTGCCGCACACCAATCACTTGATCGGCTTTCACCGCGTCAAAGCTGCGCCATTCGCGGCTGAAGCGGTCGTCGGCATGGGCGCGGTCGGTGACGTCGACCAGGCGCAGGATTTCCCGGTTGGCCTGCACCGGCGCCAGCGGCAAGGCGCACAGGCCGAGCAGCGCCAGCGTCTGCAAAATGGCATGGCGGGCCACGTTCAC
>NZ_JADMJK010000001.1:2766-4243 GCF_018780625.1 Polaromonas sp.
GCGGCGGCGCGCCGCTGCACGCCGCGCGCATAGGTGTCCAGCCAGCCTTCGACGATGCGGTGCGGCCCGGTGTGCAGGGCCAGCAGCATTTCTTCTTCAGCGCGGGCGAACGGCTCCAGCGCGCCGCGGTTGTTGGGCGGGCCGACCATTACAAAAGGTGCGCCGCCGGTATGAAAGGAATGCAGGTCCAGCAGCGCGTCATGCGACTCCAGCAGCGGGCACAGCACGTTGGCAATGCGGTCTTCAAAATCCTGCGGAATCGCGCTGGGCGCCATGTTGCGGTTGAGGTTGCGCTCGCCGGTGCGCTGCCTGAGCTGGTAAGCCAGCGGGTTGGTGACCGGCACCAGCGTGACGCTGCCGCGCGCAAGGGCCAGGGCGCCGCTGTCCAGCTCATGGATCAGCTGCGTGATGGCGGATGTGCCGCAGGTTTCGTTGCCATGCACGGCGCCCAGCACCAGCAAGCGCGGGCCGGGCGCCAGGCCGTGGTAGGTCAGGGTGCGAAGCTGGCTGGGGCGTGGCGGGTGGGCAGGCGATGCGCCGATGATGTTTTGAAGCATGGTGACCTGGTTTATACAGCCTGGCCTGCGGAGGTCAGTTCTTTTGCATTCCCAGCGCCAGCGCGGTCACGTTGTGGCGCATCAGCTTCAAATAACTGTCGGCCGGGCCATCGGTGGCGGACAAAGCATCCACATACAGCGCAGGCGCCACGGTGACGCCCGCATCCCTGGCCAACTGGGCCAGCAGCGTCGGGTTGCGCATGTTCTCGATGAACACGGCCCGGATCTTTTCGCGCTGGATTTGCCTGATGAGTTGCGCCACCTGCCTGGCGCTCGGTTCGGCGTCGGTGGACACACCCTGGGGCGCCAGAAACTTGATCTGGTACTGCGCGGCAAAGTAGCCAAACGCATCGTGCGAGGTGATGACCTTGCGTTTGGCGGCGGGGATGGCGGCGAACTGCGCTTTGGCCCAGGTGTCCAGCGTCTGCAGCGCCTTGACGTAGGCGGCGGCGTTGGCCTGGTAGGCGGTGGCGCCTGCGGGGTCGACCTTGGCCAGGGCGGCGGCGATGTTGCGCGCGTACAGCACGACGTTGTGGGGGTTTTGCCAGGCATGGGGGTCGGCCTCGTCGTGGTGGTGGCCGTTTTCCTCGCGTGCGTCTTTTTTCGCCATGACGAGCGGCTTCACACCCGTGGAGGCCACGACGGTCTCGCCTTGGTAGCCTGCTGATTTGGCCAGCTTTTGCGCCCAGGGCTCAAAGCCCAGGCCGTTGATGACCAGCAGACGGCTTTTCACGATGGCCCTGGCATCGGCGGGTTTGGGGGTGAACGCATGGGCATCTTCGTTCGCGCCGACCAGCGTCGTGACGCTGACCCGGTCGCCGCCGACCACGCGCACCAGGTCGCCCAGAATGCTGAAGCTGGCCACGACTTGAATCGGGATCGGCTCTGCTGCAAAGCTGGCGGCCGACAGCAGGCTGGCG
>NZ_JADMJK010000001.1:4343-10542 GCF_018780625.1 Polaromonas sp.
GTACAGCGCCCCGGCGCAGCCAATGATGGTTGGGCCCGAAGGCGTGTCAAGGTGGTAGGACAGCAGCAGCCCGGTGCTGCTGGCCAGCATGGCCTGCACGCTGGCGTTGACCAGCTGCGCCGGCAGCGTGTCGTGCCAGAGCCGGCTCGACACGGCGGGCAGCATCATCAGCCCCACCGCCATCAGCGTGCCCAGGGTCTGGAAGCCGGCCACCAGGTTGACCACGACCAGCATCAAAAAAACCTGCTGCCAGAGCCAGCCGCGCCGCCCGGCCGCGCCCAGGAACACCGGGTCAAAGCTTTCCAGCACCAGGCCGCGGTACATGGCGGCCAGCAGCAGCACGCTGACGCTGGCCACGCAGGCCACCATCAGCAGGCCCTCATGGTTCACGCCCAGCGCGCTGCCAAACAGGATGTGCAGCAGGTCCAACTGGGTGCCGTGGCCCGAGATCAGCATCACGCCCAGCGCCAGCGCCACCAGGTAAATCGCAGCCAGGCTGGCGTCTTCCTTGAGTGTGGTGAAGCGGGTGACCAGCCCGGCAAGGGCGGCCACCAGCATGCCGGCGGCCACGCCGCCCAGCGCCATCGCGGTCAGCGACAGGCCGCTCAGCATGAAGCCGATCGCAACGCCCGGCAGCACGGCATGGCTGAGCGCGTCGCCCAGCAGGCTCATGCGCCGCAGCGTTAAAAACACGCCCAGCGGCGCAGCGCTGAGCGACAGGGCCAGCGTGGCGACGAGTGCGCGGCGCATGAAGGCAAATTCAGCAAATGGGGCAAAGGCCGTGTCCCACAGCCAGGCGGCGAGCGCCATCACGCTGCGGTCTTTTGCGCGGCGAGGGTGTCGATGTCGCACCGTTCGGCGGCCTCGTCCCAAGCCTCGGCCATGGCGCGGGCGCGCTGCAAATGGGGTTCGGTCAGCACCTCCGCCGTGGCGCCCCAGCCCACCAGTTCGCGGGCCAGCAGCAGGGTTTGCGGGAAATACTGGCGCACCAGGCTGTCGTCGTGCAGTACGGCAATCACGGTGCGTTGCTGCTGGTGCCACTGCCGCACCAGCGCGAGCAGCGCGGCGGTGGTCTTGGCGTCGACCGCGTTGAAGGGCTCGTCGAGCAAAATCAGCTCGGCATCCTGCACCAGCATGCGTGCAAACATCACCCGCTGCAGCTGGCCGCTGGACAGGCTGCCGATAGCGCGGCGCTCAAAGCCTTCGAGCCCCACGGCGCACAGCGCAGCATCGACCCGCTCCAGCATGGCGCGGCTGACGGCGCCCCACGCCTGGGTGCTGCCCCAGCAGCCCAGCAGCACGCAGTCGCGCACGTCGATCGGAAAGCTGCGGTCGATGTCGGCCACTTGCGGCAGATAGGCGATGCGCTCGCGCGCCGGCGCAACGGTCAGAGCGCCGCCGGCGCGTCCGCCTTCGATCGGCAGCAGGCCGACGATGCTTTTGAGCAGTGTGCTTTTGCCCGAGCCATTGGGCCCGATCACGGCGGTCAGCGAGCCCGGCACAAAGTTGCCGCTGATGTGGTGCAAGGCCGGGTGCCGGCGGTAGCTGACAGTCAGGTTGTGCAGCGACACCACCGGGCTGGCGCTCACCACGGCGCCACCTCCAGCTGGGCCCAGGCCACTGCCAGCCACAGCAGCGCCACCGCCGGCAAGACCGCGAGCACCCGCAGCCAGGCCGGCCAGGCGAGCACGCTGCCCACGTGTGAACGGACGGGGCGAGGCGAGGAGGGAATAGGCGGGGTCATGGTTTTTCCAAAATGAAAGCCGGAAAATCGCCAGTTGCGGTAATAATGCAACTTGATTGCAATAGATTCTAACGCAACTTAATTGCATTATTGAAGGTCACGTCATGGCATCTGTCCACGCTCCTGAATCAGCCGCTATCGACCCCATTGACGCGCTGTTGTCGGCCCACGGCCTGCGGCGCACGGCGGCGGCGCGGCTGGTGCTGGGCTGGCTGCTGGCGCACCCCGACACCAGTTACACCCACGCGCAGTTGCAGACCGCGCTGAGCGGCGAGGGACCGTCGGCGCTGGACCGCGTCACCTTGTACCGGCTGATTGACCGGCTGACGCAGGTCGGGCTGCTGCTGTGCCGCGTCGATGCCAGCCGGGTGCGCCGCTACCAGGCCATGCCGGCCAGCGTGCATGCCATGCCGCACTTTGAATGCCAGAGTTGCCACCGCGACAGCCCGCTGGCGGGCGCGCTGATGGCCAATGCCGACGATCTGGAACGCGCCGCGCAGTCGGCGCTGACGGCCCTGAAGGCGCTGGGCTACCAGGGCATGAGCATGGACTTTGCGGTGCGCGGTGTCTGCGTCGACTGCGCCACCAGTGCACCCGAGGCCGCGCCGTGATCCGAACCCGGCAGCTGGCCTACCGCTATCCGAAGGGGCCGACGCTGGCTTTCCCGGATGTCGATGTCCCGCAGGGCGGCGTGCTGCTGCTGGGCGGGCCGTCCGGCTCTGGCAAATCCACCTGGCTGGCCTTGGCGGCGGGGCTGGTGCGCGCCACAGCCGGGCAGATCGAGGTGGCGGGGCAGTCGCTGGGCGAAGGCGGTGAATCCCTGAAAAATGCGGCGCTGGATGCCTGGCGCGCCAGAACCGTGGGATTCTTGCCGCAAAAACTGCACCTGAGCGGGGCGCTCAGCGTGCATGACAACCTGGCCATGGCACAGTGGGCCGCAGGCCAGAACCAGGACGGCCAGCGCATCACCGAGGCGCTGGAGGCGCTTGGCGTACAGGATCTGGCCCATCGCAGACCGGCGCAGCTTTCGGGTGGGCAGGCCCAGCGCGTCGCCCTGGCGCGGGCGATCTTGCTGCAGCCCCAAGTGATTCTGGCCGACGAACCCACGGCCAGCCTGGATGACGAAGCGGCGGCGGCGTCGCTGGCGCTGCTGCAGGCCACCGCAAGCCGCGAAGGCGCGACGCTGGTGATTGCGACGCACGACGCCCGCGTGGCCAGGTTTTTTTCTGAAAATTCAAGCGAAAAAGGCCTGGAGTCCTTATTTTTAGGACTTAAAAAGCTATGAAAACAATAGCGTTTTCCTGGCGCTTCCTGTGGTCCAGGCCGCTCGCGGCGGCGCTCAATTTGCTGCTGCTCAGCCTCGGACTGGCATCCATCACGTTTTTGCTGCTGGTCAGCCACCAGATCAACAGCGCGTTTGAGCGCGACCTGGCCGGCATTGACGTGGTGGTAGGCGCCAAGGGCAGCCCGATGCAGCTGATCCTGTCGGGCGTGTTCCAGCTCGACCTGCCGACCGGCAACATCCCGCTGGCCGCCGTTCAAACGCTGCAGGCGCATCCGCAGGTGGCCAGCGTGATTCCCATCAGCATGGGCGACAGTTTCAGGGGCTTTCGTATCGTGGGCACCACGCCCGACTATGTCACCCACTACGCAGCGGAACTTGCGCAGGGCGTGCTGTGGCGCTCGCCCATGCAGGCCGTGCTGGGGGCCCGCGTCGCCCAGCAAAGCGGGCTCAAGGTGGGAGACACCTTCTCCGGCGCGCACGGCCTGGTGTCCAGCGTAGGCGCAGGCGCAGACGCTCATGAAGAGAGCCCGTATACCGTCACCGGCATCCTTGCACCCACGGGTTCGGTGCTGGACCGGCTGGTCCTCACATCGCTGGAATCCGTCTGGCAGGTGCACGACGCTGATGCCGCGCCAGGCGACAAGGACCGCCAGACCAGGGCGCGCGAGCGCGAGGTGACGCTGGCGCTGATCGAGTACAGGACACCGCTGGCTGCGGTGACGTTTCCGCGCTTCATCAACACCACCACCGGGATGCAGGCTGCCGCGCCTGCGCTGGAAATCACGCGCCTGCTCAGCATGCTGGGCGTGGGGCTGGATGTGCTGCGGGCGCTGGCCGGCGTGTTGCTGCTGACGGCGGGGCTGAGCGTTTTCATTGCGCTGTGGGGCGCCGTGCGCGAGCGCCGGGCCGACCTGGCGCTGCTGCGCATGCTGGGCGCGCCGCCGCGCAAGGTGGCCGGCCTGCTGCTGTGCGAGGCGCTTTGGCTGGCCTTGCTGGCCATTGTGCCGGGCGTGCTGGCGGGCCAGGGTTTGGTCGCGCTGCTGGGCTGGGCGTTGCAGCTTGACAAATCAGTCATGATCGGCGCGATGGCCTGGCCGGTCGAGTTGCTCGGCGTGCCGGCGCTGGCGCTGGGAGTCGCGCTGGCGTCTGCGCTGTTGCCCGCCTGGGAAACCTACCGGGTCAGTGTGTTTGAACTTCTTCAATCAAGGTAGCACCATGCGCATGAACCATATTTTTTTTGCCGATTCGTCGGCGCGCCGCAGGATGACGGTCGCCGGACTGGCCTGCTGCTGCTTGCTGAGCGCTGGTGCAGGGGCCCAGACGCTGTCATCGCCCATTGCGCCTGGCAGCCCCAAGCCCGCCGCATCCGCGCCGCGAGGACTGGATCTGCCCGCAGGGCAGGGGGCCGGCGTTCACGGCGCCAACAGCCCGTTTGCGCCACTGTCGGCCAGGGACGACGTGGTGCCGTGGTCGCATCTGACCTCAGTCAAAACCAAAATTGAGAAAAACCGGATTCTTCCGGTGTTCACCGCCAATCAACTGGCCCTTCACCAGAAAACCCTGCGTATCCAGGGCTTCATGATGCCGCTGGAGCCGGGTGCGGCGCAGCGGCATTTCCTGCTGTCGTCGGTGCCGCTCACCTGCGCGTTTTGTACACCCGGCGGCCCTGAAAGCATGGTCGAGGTCAAGACCAGAACGCCGGTCAAATACAGCATGGAGCCGGTGGTGGTCGAGGGGCGCTTTCAGATCTTGAACGACGATTCCTATGGACTGTATTACCGGATCACGGACGCCGTCAGCGTCAAGTAACGCGGCCTTGCGCCGCTGGCCGTGGCTGCCTTTCAATGCGGCGTGGGCGGGCACGCTGCGCGCCAAGATCACCGCATGAATTCGCTGGCATCGTGTCCCGGGCTGGGCCTGCGCGCGGCGGGGGCGCGGTTAAACTTTCGCAGGCAAAAACGCCATATTTCTGACTGAATTCATTAGGATGTCCATGCTGTTTGGCAAGTTTCTGCCCCGAGAAGGCAATTTTTTCGAGCTGTTCAACCAGCATGCCGAGCGCATCGTGGAGGCTGCCCACGCCTTTTCGCTGCTGGTTGCCAACTACAGCGATGTGGAAAAGCGCGCGGCCTATAACCTGGAAGTCGACAAAGCCGAACGCGCTGCCGATCGCATCACGCAGGAAGTCAACCGCACGCTGCACAAGACCTTCATCACGCCCATAGACCGTGAGCAGATCCACTCGCTGATCAACACCATGGACGACGTGGCCGATCTGATCCAGGACTCCGCCGAAACCATGGCGCTGTACGACGTGCGGCACATGACCAGCGAAATTATTCACCTGACCGATCTGAGCGTCAGGTGTTGCGAGCGGCTCAAGGATGCGGTGGCCTTGATTGGAAAAGTCCGTGATCCCGCAACCGCCGAGGCGGCACTCAAGACCTGTGAAGAGATTGACCAGCTCGAATCGGATGCGGACCGCGTGATGCGCTCTGCCATGAGCCGCCTGTTTCGGGAAGAGCCCGACGTGCGGGAAGTCATCAAGCTCAAGGCCGTTTACGAACTGCTGGAAACCATCACGGACAAGTGCGAGGACGTGGCCAACCTGATTGAGGGCATCGTCCTCGAAAACTCGTGATGCCCGCCCTGTTTGCAGGCGTGTCGCTGGTTGCTGAGGTGCGGGGCTTCAAGCCATGATTGAAGCCCAGACAGCCTTGTGGGTGGTGCTGCTGCTGGTCGGCATGGCCATTATTTTGACTTCATGAATGGCTTTCATGATGCAGCCAAGTCGATTGCCACGGTGGTGTCGACCGGGGTGCTCAAGCCGGGTCAGGCGGTGGTGTTTGCCGCCTTTTTAACCTGATCGCCATTTTCATCTTTCATCTGAGCGTTGCAGCCACCGTGGGCAAGGGCATTGCACAGCCGGGCATTGTGGATACCCACGTGGTGTTTGGTGCGCTGACGGGTGCCATCGCCTGGAACTTCGTGACCTGATTTTACGGCATTCCCAGCAGTTCTTCGCACGCCCTGATTGGCCGCATTGTGGGTGCCGTGCTCGCCAAGGCGGGTTTCAGCGGCTTGGTCACGGGGTCGATTGTGGGCGTGGGCTCGACCCGGCGGGCTTCGGCCGTGCGCTGGGGCGTTGCCGGCACCATCGTCTGGGCCTG
>NZ_JADMJK010000001.1:10642-27361 GCF_018780625.1 Polaromonas sp.
CCCGGCGGGCTTCGGCCGTGCGCTGGGGCGTTGCCGGCACCATCGTCTGGGCCTGCAGATCTTTTAAGTCCGGCCCGCTGGGGCGCACCTGGGGCGGCGTGTGGTCAGGCTGCAGTGTCGCCCTGAAAGAGGCAAAAAAAAGCGCAAACCAGGCCGTAGCCTGTCTGCGCATCGGGGTGCTTTTTAATGTTCCTGCGCTAACCGCAGCGTCTGGCCAAGCGGACGCCGCAGTGGCGCTAAAAAATCAGGCCTTTTTGGCCCAGGCGCTGCACCATGCTTTTGCGGACACTTGCTTGCCGGCAAACAGCGGGCATGCGCCAACGGGGTCGCCAGCTTTGGCCTGGTACAGGGCGCAGTTGGCGCAATTCTGGCCTGCGGCATATTTAGGGTACTTGGCCTTGTCAGCCTTGCTTGCGTCGTTCTTGTAGCCGAGTGCAATGGCTTGCGGATCGGTGTCCAGTACCATCGTCTGGGCAAAGGCCAGGCTGCCGGTGGCCAACGCACTGGCGCCGACAACGGAGTGAATGACAAAGGTTCTGCGGGTGGGGGTCATGATGGTTATCCTCGAAAATAAAACGGAAAAGCGCTGTTGGACACCCCTGAAAAAGGGTGCCTGGCTTCTCATGGCGAAGCAGTGAATGCGTGCCATGGAGAAGCTGTACTGGTCTGACCCTTGCGATCATTCCTGTACAAAAACCAGCTTATTTTTCGCTATCTCGCGCCAAAATATGCGCAATTAATTATATGGTCAAGGTGAAAAGTTCGGTTGCATCGCCTCATTGGCTTATTTTTCGGGCTTCTGCAACCTGGTGCTCGAAGTAGCGCTGAAAGCTGAAGGCAATGCTGGACATCAGGGAAATCGCCCCGAACAGCAAGGCGAAGACGATCGCGCCTATGGTGAGCCAGTTGGTGTTGCCGGCTGCCGCATCAGGCATCGCCGGATTGTGTTGCGCATTCCATTTTTCAGGCGGCATCAGACCATAGTAGATGGCGGTCAGTGCGGTCCCCGCCAGTGTGAAGCCCAGCAGGGGAATCAAAAACCAGGCCAGTTGATCGTCCTGGCCATACATCCGGACGCGCTCCACGCCCCACCAGCCCAAGGCTGCGGCGATCGGATGCATCCATGCCCAAATGTCGCCAAGACCAAACAGGTAGAGGCGATGCAGCCCCAGTTGGCCGCCTATGAAGGCTAGCCAGGTGGCCGCGGTTTTATTTTTCGTCGAAGGTGCGTGCATGCGGGGATTATGGTGCGAAGTGTTGAAGGCCTGGGTGCGTGATCCGGGCGGCGCATCCGCCCGGCGAGCAGTTATGTCGCCTGGTTTGGGGAAAGGACCTGTACACCGGGCTATAATCGCAGGCTTTGCAGCAATTCGCTGGCCGGGTGGCCATGTCGTGTGTCTCAAGCGCTGCAAATATAGTGGGGTGTTTTTACCCCACCACCCGAAGGAATAATTATGGTCGTCATCCGACTTTCACGCGGCGGTTCCAAGCATCGTCCTTTTTTCAACATTGTTGTGGCTGACAAGCGCGTCCGCCGCGATGGCCGTTTCATCGAACGCATCGGTTTTTACAACCCGATTGCCAAAGGTGGCGAAGAAGGTCTGCGCATCATGCAAGACCGTTTGACCCACTGGGTTGGTGTTGGCGCCCAGGCGTCCCCAACCGTTGAGCGCCTGATCAAGCAGGGCGCCGCCAAGGCTGCCTGATTTCCAGCGTTCTGATGTCGTCCGGTCCTTCATCGTCAACAGGCTTGACGCCTGCAAGCCTGCCTGCTGATGCGATTGAAGTCGGGCGCATTCTGGATGCATGGGGTGTCAAGGGCTGGGTGAAAATCCTGCCGCACAGCACCGATCCAGAAGCACTTTTTTCAGCCAAGTCCTGGTTTCTTCAAGCACCTGAGGCCAAATTCCGTCCGGGATTCTCCCTGTTTTCCGGCACGGTCTCCATCAGCGTCGAAGAAGCCAAAAATCACTCGGGTTCGGTGGTTGCCAAATTTGGCGGCCTCGATGACCGCAATGCGGCTGAAGCCTTGCGGGGCGTGCGCATCTTTTTGCCGCGCAGCAGCTTCCCGGCTGCATCCCAGGACGAATATTACTGGGTCGATCTGATCGGCCTGAACGTGGTCAATCGCGAGGGTGTCGACCTCGGTTGTGTCCGCGACTTGATGGCCACCGGTCCGCATTCGGTGCTCTGCGTAGAATACACCGATGTCCAGGAAGATGGCGCAAGCGCCAAGGCTGAACGCATGATCCCGTTTGTCTCGGCCTACGTGGACGCGGTCGATATTGCCGGAAAACGTATTACCGTTGACTGGCAACCCGACTACTGAAGTAGTCAAGGCTGTATCAGCGCAGATTGCCCTGATACCGGCCCTGCGCGCAAAATGGCATCCTTATGCGCTTTGATGTCATTACCCTATTTCCCGAGCTTTTCGGCCCATTTCTGACGAGTGGCGTCACCCGCCGTGCCTATGAGGCCGGCCTGGTGGATGTCAAACTCTGGAACCCCCGCGATTTTGCCGATGGTAGCTATCGGCGCGTGGACGATCGACCGTTTGGCGGTGGCCCCGGCATGGTGATGATGGCTGAACCGCTCACCTTGTGCCTGGAAAGCATTCGGGCCAGTCGCCAGGCGGATGCCGCCTGCGGTAATGTTTCGGCGCCTGTCGTTCTTTTTTCGCCGATTGGCCAGGTCCTGAACCATGCCCGCGTGGAGCAATGGTCCGCCAGCAGCGGGGCGGTGCTGATTTGTGGCCGCTATGAAGGCCTGGACCAGCGGTTTATCGATACCTATGTCGATTGCCAGATCAGCCTCGGTGATTTTGTGTTGTCGGGCGGGGAGATCGCCGCCATGGCGCTGCTGGACGCCGTGGCACGCCTGCAGCCCGGCGTCCTCAATGACGAGGGGAGCCACCAGATGGACAGTTTTAATCCGGCGCTCGATGGGTTGCTGGATTGCCCGCACTACACCCGGCCGGAAGTCTGGCGCGGCCAGCCCGTACCGCCCATCCTGATGTCCGGCAACCATGCGCGTATTGAGCGCTGGCGGCGCGAAGAGCGTCTGGCCCTGACCCAGCGCAATCGCCCTGAACTGGTTCAAAGCGCCCGAACAGCCGGCCACTTGAGCACAGCTGACGAGACTTTTTTGGCGGATCTTATTGAAAATCCGGATCAGGACGCCTGAATTGCTATAATCAAAGGCTTTTCGATCCTCTGGCGGCCACTGCAACCATCCGATACCGCGTCAGCGTGAATCCATGGAATTGCGGTCTTTAGCGTAGCGCGTGAATGAACGAAAAAATTTGATGGAAAAATTATGAATCTGATCCAAATTCTTGAGCAGGAAGAAATTGCCCGCTTGAACAAAACCATTCCTGTTTACGCGCCTGGCGACACCGTCATCGTGAGCGTGAACGTGGTTGAAGGTACACGCAAGCGTCTGCAGGCGTTTGAAGGCGTCGTGATTGCCAAGCGCAATCGCGGCCTGAACTCCAGCTTCATCGTTCGCAAAATCTCCAATGGAGAAGGCGTCGAGCGCACCTTCCAGGTCTACAGCCCGCTGATCGCCAAGATCGAAGTCAAGCGCCGTGGTGATGTACGTCGCGCCAAGCTGTACTACCTGCGTAGCCGCAGTGGCAAGTCGGCGCGTATCAAGGAAAAGCTGGGCGCCAGAAAAGTTGCATAAAAGCAGTTGACGCCCCCAGGAAGCCGCCCCATGTAAATGCCGGGCGGCTTTTTTATTGCCGCAATGCTTTAAAACTCATGAAATTTACCAAGCCGTTGCCGGTTTTTGATCCCCGAAGCATCCCTGTGCTGGGCGTGGATGGCCACTTGGCCGACGTGGCGCGTGAGCGCCTGACGCCGCAAGCCTTGCGTGAACGGTTCCGCACGCCGCCGGTCTGGACGCCCGAGCACAGCGTGGAAAAGAAATTTGGAGACCGGCAGCCGGCGCTTGCGGCTGTGCTCTTGCCGTTGGTGATGCGCGACGAGCTTACCTTGCTGCTGACGGAGCGGACCCTCAACCTCAGGGCGCATTCGGGCCAGATTGCCTTTCCCGGCGGCCGCACCGACGAATCCGACGTCGATGCTGTGGATACGGCACTGCGGGAGGCGCACGAGGAAATCGGTTTGCCGCGGGCGCATGTCGAGGTGCTCGGCACCTTGCCCACTTATGTCACGGGCACGGCCTTTATCGTCACCCCGGTGGTTGCCCTCGTGACACCCGGCTTCGTGCTGAAGCCCAACCCCGATGAGGTGGCCGATATTTTTGAAGTGCCTCTCGGGTATTTGATGAACCCTGCCCATCACCGTCGGCATGAAATGGAATTCGACGGCGTGACACGCCAGTGGCTTTCCATGCCCTACACCGACGCTCTGGACGAGATGGATCGCGGGGCGGCTGCGCGGGAACGTTACATATGGGGCGCAACGGCCGGAATGCTTCGCAATTTTTATCGCTTTTTGAGCGCTTAGG
This sequence comes from Polaromonas sp., assembly GCF_018780625.1. GTDB lineage: Bacteria > Pseudomonadota > Gammaproteobacteria > Burkholderiales > Burkholderiaceae_C > Polaromonas. The sequence continues at coordinate 15,116 of NZ_JADMJK010000001.1, forward strand.
CCAGCGCATGCCCCGAGGCAGGCGGCCCTTGGTCCATGGGCTGGGCAAACAAAGCGGGTGTGATGACGTCAGACGCCGTTATGATTTGCCATGAGCTTTTTTGCCGTTTTGTTTGCACTCATTCTTGAACAGGCCCGTCCACTGGCACGTGGCAACTGGGTTCATGTCGGCTTTCGGGGCTGGGCGCGCTGGGCCAGTCGTAATCTGGATACCGGCAAGCCGCATCACGGGTGGATTGCATGGACGGCTGCAGTAGCGGTTCCGGCGCTGGTCACGCTGCTGGTTCACTGGCTGCTCCTGCGCGTGAGTGTTTTGCTGGCTTTTGCATGGAGTGTGGCTATTTTGTATGTCACCCTGGGGTTCCGCCAGTTCAGCCATTATTTCACCGACATTCGCGATGCGCTGGACGACGGTGACGAGGCCACGGCGCGCGAGTTGCTGGCGCAATGGCGCAATGTCGATGCCAGTGAATTGCCGCGCAGTGAAATTGTCCGGCACGTGATTGAATACTCGGTACTCGCCGCCCACCGCCATGTGTTTGGTGTATTGGGCTGGTTTTCAGTGCTGGCCGCGTTGGGTCTGGGACCTGCCGGTGCGGTGCTGTACCGCATGAGCGAGTTTGTGGCGCGTTACTGGGTTCACAAAAGCAAATTCCCGGGGGAGGGCGCCAGTCCGGCCCTCCAGGGGGTCGCCACCCGGGCATGGGGCATGATTGATTTTGTTCCCGCCCGCGCCACGGCACTTGGATTTGCCGTCGTGGGTAGTTTTGAGGACGCCATTGATTCGTGGCGCCATTACACCCAGCGCTTTGCGGCCAATGCCCCCGCAGCCTCCGAAAACCGCAACGATGGCGTGATTCTCGCGGCGACTTCGGGTGCGGTGAATGTAAGGCTGGGCGGCGAAGCGCTCAAGGCGGCAGTCCCGGCCGACGTAGCCTTGCAGGGGTTTCCGGCTGGGGAGCCAGAAGCGGATGACCGGGCTTCTACAGAATCCACGCCGGGCCGGGCGCCTGAAGTGTCTCATCTGCGCAGCATTGTGGGACTGGTGTGGCGTTCTGTCGTGCTCTGGATGGCGCTGCTCGCACTTCTGACCCTGGCGCGCCTGCTGGGTTGATGGGGCGAGTCACCCCACGCGTTTCAGTACCGTGTTTGCGACAGTTCGGCAAACAGTTCGCTGTACAAACGATAACGGCTTGCGCCAATACTGCTGGGCCTGTCGGTCACCTTGACCTCTGAGATCACACCGCAGCCGGGCTCGTGCAAATGCGTGCAGTTGTAGAACTTGCAATCCTGCGCATGTGCCTTGAAGTCGGGCATGAGGTTGGCCAGCTGCATCGGTTCAATGTGGTTCAGGCCAAACTCCTGAAAACCCGGCGAATCAATCAGCGCGGTGGTTCTTGCTTCATCAACCCAGTACAGCGTGGTGCTGGTGGTGGTGTGTTTTCCGGAGTTCAGGGCTTGGGAGATTTCCGCCGTCAGCACCTTTGCCTGCGGCACCAGCAGATTGGTCAGGCTGCTTTTCCCTGCGCCTGAAGGGCCCAGCACCAGGGTCTTTTTGCCGCGCATCAACTCCATCAGTTCGGCCGGCTGCGTGTCACTGGGCGCGCCCGTGCCGGTTTTGGGCTTGATCGCAAGCGGCAGCATCTGGTAGCCCATGGCGCGGTAGGGTGCCAGCTTGGCCCAGGCGCGTCCGAACGGTTCGGCCAGGTCGCTCTTGTTAAGCGCAATGATGGGCGTGATGCGTTCGGCTTCAGCGGCAATCAGCGCCCGCGTCAGCTGGCTTTCCGAAAATTCGGGTTCTGCTGCGATCAGGATCAGGACCTGGTCCAGATTGGCGGCAAATGACTTGGTGCGCATCTCGTCCTGCCGGTAAAACAGGTTGCTGCGCTCTTCAATTTTCTCCAGCGTGCCTTCGTCCTGCGACGGCAGCCAGCGCACGCGGTCACCGACCAGCGCCTGGTTTTTCTTGCCACGTGGGTGGCAGATCAGGCGCTGGCCGGATTCGGTTTCAACCAGTACATGGCGGCCAAAACTGGCGACGACCAAACCGGGCTGCGTGCCAGAGACCGGGGCCGCGCTCGCGCGCCCTTGTTGCGCCGGTTTGCTCAAACCAGCAAGGCGTCAACCTTGGACGCACAGAAAAAGTCACTGACGGAAATGCCGTTCACATCGTGGGTGTTGAAGCGAACCGTGCATTTGCTGAAGCGCACCGACAGATCCGGATGATGGTCTTCGGCATTAGCAATAAACGCCACGGCATTGACAAAGCCCATGGTTTCGTAAAAGTTCTTGAAGTTGAAGGTTTTTTCAAGTGCGCCGTCCATCAGTCGCCAGCCCAGCGGCTGCTCGCCGTTGAGCTTGGTCAGCTGCGTGACAATTTCCGTGGCGCTCAAGGCGCGGCGGTTTTGATGAATCGGGTTGCTCATGGCGCGGTGCTTTCGACCAAAGGGGTTATGCGTCCCAGCCGCTCGGAGGCGGGTGGGTGGGAGTAGTAAAACTTCACGAACAAAGGATCGGGCGTGAGGGTGCTTGCGTTGTCCTGGTAGAGCTTGAGCAGGGCGCTTTGCAGGTCCTTGCCGTCCGTTTGCGAGATGGCGTAGGCGTCGGCCTCGAATTCATGCTTGCGTGAGAACTGGGCAAACACGGGTGAGATGAAAAAGCTGAAAAGCGGCACCACCAGCAAAAACAGCAGCAAGGCCAGCGCGTCGTTGGCGCCCGCCAGGTTCGGCTGAACGCCCAGCCCGGTGTAGAACCACACCTGGGACGACAGCCAGCCCAGCAGCGCAAAGCCGACCAGGCTCATGGCAAACATCGACACGATGCGCTTGATGATGTGCTTGTGCTTGAAGTGGCCCAGCTCGTGCGCCAGCACCGCATCCACTTCGCCCGGGTTCAGCTGTTTGAGCAGGGTGTCGTAAAACACCACGCGCTTGGCGGCGCCAAAACCCGTGAAGTACGCGTTGGCGTGCGCCGAGCGCTTGCTGCCGTCCATCACGAACAAGCCTTTGGCGGCAAAGCCGCAGCGCTGCATCAGGGCCGTCACCCGCGCCTTAAGGGCCTCGTCGTCCAGCGGTTTGAATTTATTGAACAGCGGCGCAATCACGGTGGGAAAGAGCACCAGCGCCAGCAGGTTGAAACCCATCCACACCGCCCACGCCCACAGCCACCACAAGCTGCCGGCGCTGCCCATCAGCCACAGGATCAGAGTCACGATGGGCAGGCCGATCACGGCGCCTACCAGGGTGGACTTGACCAGGTCGGCCAGCCAGAGCTTGAGCGTCATTTTGTTAAAGCCGAAGCGTTCTTCCAGCCGGAAGGTGCTGTACAGCGTGAAGGGCAGGTCCAGCAGGCCACTGATCACGCCGAACGCCGCCAGCAGGGCCAATTGCGGTAGCAGGCTGCCGTAATTGGCCAGGAATGAAGCCAGCAGCGCCTGGTTCAGCGCATCCAGGCCGCCCAGCAGCGTCCAGCCCAGCAGCAGCGCGGTGCCAAAAGCCGTTTCCAGCATGCCCAGGCGCGCCTTGGCAATGGTGTAGTCGGCCGCCTTCTGGTGCGAAGGCAGCGCAATGGTGGCGGCAAAGGCGGCCGGCACGTTGTCCCGGTGCCGCGCCACGTGGCGTATTTGCCGCGACGTCAGGTAGAACCGGGTGATCACCCCCAGCACCAGAACGGCTGAAAACAGCAGGGTAAAGACAAGTGAATAATCAAGCATCCTGAAGAGTTTAGGCTATCGGCGAGAATCGCAAGATGCCTGAAATTGAACCCCCTCTTAAAAAATCAGACCAGAACCTGGTCTGGCTGGACTGCGAAATGACCGGCCTGGACCCGGAAAAGGAACGCGTGATCGAAATTGCCGTGATCGTCACCGGTCCGCAACTCACGCCGCGCATTGAAGGCCCGGTGCTGGTCATCCACCAGTCCGACGAACTGCTGGGACTGATGGACAAATGGAACAAAGGCACCCACGGCCGCAGCGGGCTGATCGAGAAGGTCAAGGCCAGTAGCGTGACCGAGGAAGATGCCCAGGCGCAAATGCTGGCATTTTTGGCCAAGTATGTGCCCAAGGGCACGACGCCCATGTGCGGCAACTCGATTGGACAGGACAGGCGCTTTCTGGCCAAGTACATGCCCAAGCTGGAGGCGTTTTTTCATTACCGCAACGTCGATGTCAGCACCTTCAAGGAGTTGGCCAAGCGCTGGCGTCCGGATGTCTATAGCGGATTCAAGAAGCGCCAGATGCACACGGCACTGGCCGATGTGAACGAGTCCATCGACGAGATGGAGCACTACCGCAAGCATTTTTTAAAGTGATATTTAGACGATTCTGGCCATTCGCCCAATGCCTTTAAGGGCTAATTGCTACTTTATTAATAGCGTTTTGATCTCGTTGCGACGCCTTGCGGGCGCGCTGCAAGGCGTTTTCTTGTGTAAAGACTAGTAGAAACCCGCAAACCGTGCCATAATCATGGGCTTGCAGTTGCACACCGTGCATTGCATTTGTACATCTACCTCACACTTTTGGACTCTATTTTCAGAGTCACCGCATCAGGGCAATTCTGTTCCTGATCCGTATATTCGTTTGATGGTTGATGTTTTATTAACCATGAACGAAGCCTTCTGCATCGCGGGAGGTGGAGTTTCCTGTTTCTTTGCCAAAAACAAAGCTGACAGGGGATTAGTGAGAAAAAAACATGACTGACTCTTTTGAGACGCGCGGCGACTTTGCGCCTGAAATTACCGAAACCATTGCTGACCTGGACATCCACGTGATTCCAGACTTCTCTTCTGACGAGCCTGTTGCTGTCGCAACCTCGCTGGAAGCCGTGATCGCCGAGCCTAATGGCTTTGTGAAACTTGGCCTGGCCAAGGAACTGCTGCAAGCCGTGGCCGACATGGGTTTTACCCAGCCGACCGCCGTGCAGATGGCGACCATCCCCAAGGCCATGCAAGCCCTGGATGCCGACCCTAAAGCGCCAAAATTCACCGATCTGCTGGTTTCCAGCCAGACCGGTAGCGGCAAAACCGCTGCGTTCCTGTTGCCCGTGCTGCACACCCTGCTCAAGCAACAAGAAGAAGCCGAGCGTTTTGAGCGTGCCGAATTCGAACGCCTGAGCGCCGAAGCCGTTGCCCGCGGCGAAGCGCCTTTGAAAAAGCCAAAGCGTAAAGACCCGACCAACATGCGCAACTTCAAGGCCGCCACCCCTGGCGCCCTGATCCTGTGCCCCACGCGTGAGCTGGCCCAACAGGTCTGCGCCGATGCGATTGATCTGGTGCGCCATTGCCGCGGCCTGCGCGTTGCCAACGTGGTGGGTGGCATTCCTTACCAGCTGCAAATTGCCAAGCTGCAAAACGCCGACCTCGTGGTGGCCACACCCGGCCGTCTTCTCGATTTGCAGCGCAGCATGCAGATCAAGCTCGACCAGGTCCAATTCCTGGTGGTTGACGAAGCCGACCGCATGCTGGACCTCGGCTTTGCCGACGACCTGACCGAAGTCAACCAGCTCACCATCGAGCGCAAGCAGACCATGATGTTCAGCGCCACGTTTGCGCCGCGCATCATGCAACTGGCGACCCGCGTCATGCGCCAGCCCCAGCGTGTCGAAATCGACTCGCCGCACGAAAAGCATGCATCGATCACGCAGTCGCTGCTGTGGGCCGACAACATGACCCACAAGCGCAAGCTGCTGGACCACTGGCTGCGTGACACCACCATCAACCAGGCGATCGTTTTTGCCTGCACGCAGGTGGAGTGTGACGGCCTGGCCAATGACCTGGTGCAAGAAGGCTTTAGCGCCGTGGCGCTGCATGGCGCCTTGGGCCAGGGCCTGCGCAATCGTCGCCTGATGGCTTTCCGTGATGGCCGCGTGCAGATTCTGGTCGCTACCGACGTGGCTGCCCGTGGTCTGGACGTTCCGACCATCACGCACGTCATCAACTACGGCCTGCCGATGAAAGCCGAAGACTATGTGCACCGCATTGGCCGTACCGGCCGTGCCGGCCGCGAAGGTCAGGCGATCACGATCGCCGAATTCCGCGACCGCCGCAAGATCCAGGACATCGAGCACTATACCCAGCAAAACCTCAAGGCCAGCGTGATTGCCGGTCTGGAGCCGCAGCAGCGTTTCGCACCGACTTCCGAGCGCCCACGTGGCAATTTCGGCGGTGGTCGTGATGACCGTGGTGGCGGCCGCAGCTTCGGCGGCGGCGGTGGCGACCGTGGTGGTTTTGCGGGCCGCAAGCCTGCCGGTGGCGGCTATGGTGGCGGTTCAGGTGGTGGCAATGCAGGAAGTTTTGGCGGTAATTCCGGTGGCGGCTTCGGCGGCAACCGTGATGACCGCGGCGGCTCCTTCCAGGGCCGTCCTCCAGCACCACAGGGCAATGCCTATGCGGACCGTTCGGGCTTCAATGACCGCAACTCGCGCCGTCCGGACGACCGTGGTTTTGGCAACAACAACGCCGGCTTTGCTCCGCGTGAAGACCGCAACTTTGGCGGCGGCAACGAAGGCTTTGCGCCTCGTGGTGATTTTGCCAACCGCAAGCCCGCATTTGCAAAGCCGGCATTTGCCAAGCCAGCTGGCAAGGTGTTTGTCCCGCGTGACGCCGCTAAAAATGCCGGTAAATTTTCCAAGCAGCCGCGTGACTGATCTCCCGTGCTGAGTCAACGCTGACCGGCAAAATAAAAGCCGCTGCAAACCGAAAGGGTTGCAGCGGCTTTTTTAATGCCCCGTGCCGGCCGGATCACTCCAGCTTGATGCCTGTGTCCTTGATCACCTTGGCCCATCGCGTCATATCCTTGGCCATGTAGTCCGCCATGGCTTCGGGGGTTGATGGCGTCGGCTCCACGCCAGCGTCGTAAAGCGCTTTCTGGGTATCCGGTGCGCTCATGACCTTGGCGATTTCGCCGTTGAGCCGCATCACGATGTCCTTGGGGGTGCCCGCAGGCGCCAGCAATGCCAGCCAGACCGACGCTTCGTAGCCCGGCACGCCGGCCTCCTGCATGGTCGGCACGTCCGGCAACTGCGGTATGCGTTTGGCCGTGGTCACGGCCAGCGCCCTGAGGCGGCCCTGCGGCACCTGCGACAGCGCATTGGGAACGCCCGCAAAGCTGCTTTCGACCACGCCAGCGACCAGGTCGGTCGCAGCGGCGCCGCTTCCCCGGTAGGGCACATGCTTGAGCGGCGCGCCGGTCATCGACGCAAACAGCCCGCCCATCAGGTGTTGCGAGCTGCCGTTGCCTGAGGAAGCGTAGTGGATGGTGTCAGGCGCGGCCTTGGCCAGCGTCACCAGTTCCTGCACGTTGCGCGCCGGCAACTTGGGGTTGACCAGCAGCACATACGGCGAGTCCACCAGCTTGGAGATCACCGTGAAGCTTTTGATCGGATCGTAAGGCATGTTTTTGTAAATGGACGGGCTGATCACATGGGTGGTCGAAACCATCACCAGCGTGTAGCCGTCGGGCGCAGCCTTGGCGACGAAGTCCGTGCCGATGGTGGAGCCAGCTCCGGCCTTGTTTTCAACCACAAACTGCTGGCCCATAGCCACCGACAGCTTTTGCCCCAGGATGCGGGCCACCACATCGGTAAAGCCTCCTGGTGCAAAAGGAACGATCAATTTCACTGGCCGCGTTGGATAGGCCTGTGCAAACGCCGCGCCCGAAACCAGGGACAGCCCGCAGGCCAGTACCACCGAGTTGAGTAGTGCTTTCATGATTCCCCTTTGTATGCCGGTTCTGGCAGTGTAAAAAAGCTGTGCAAAATGTGATAAACCATCATGTAGTTCTTTTGCTGGAAGCTGGCGTGCGAGATGCCCCGCATGACGCTGAACTGCTTGTTCATGTTGGGGAGTTGCAGGAAAAACTGGATCAGGTCATCCATGCCCGCAATGCCGTCGTATTCGCCGCGCAAAATAATGCACGGCACCGGCAGGTTCTTCGGGTCCACCAAAGGCAGCCGCGAGCACATGTCCACATAGGTGCCGGTGGGCATGGAGTCGTCCAGGGTCAGGATGGCGTCGGCAAACGCATTGACGGTGTTTTCGTCCGCAGCGCCGGGATGGTCGCGCTGAAAAATACTGTGCACGAATGCGCGGTCTATGGGACGGCGGTTTTTGGCCAGGAACTCAGGCAGTTTTTTCTTGCGCTGATCCAGGGTGTGGCTGCCTTCGCCTGTCCAGACAAAGGCGTCCAGGGCCAGCTTGGAGACCCGTTCGGGGTGCCGCTCGGTAAACAGGGCCGCTTTCAGCGCACCGGAAGAAATGCCGTACATGAGCAGTGATTCGGCGCCGGTTTGCTTGAGTATGTATTCGCTGCCCGCAGCCAGGTCGTCGGCACCGTTGCTGATGTCGAAATTGATGTCGCGGTGCTTGTCAGAGCGGCCGTAGCCTTCGTTGTCCATGGTCCAGGTGTCAAAGCCCTGGTCGCAAAACCAGTCCATGGCCGATGAATAGGGGCGCCCTGGCACAGCCAGGTCAAACGTCGGTTGCGATGCCATGGATGAACCATGGACAAAAAACACGGTGCCTGCAAAAGGCACGTTGAGCGAGGCTTTTTTCTCCCATAAAAAAAGTTTGACATCGCCTTTTTGGGTCCAGTGTTCAATACCGCCCGTCCACGTCACCTTACTCATCAAAAATCTCCTGTTTTAATGGCGCTGCACAGCGCCTGGTCCGTGCTTGAAGGCCTGCGCCTTGAAGCGTCTTGAAAAAAGTGCTGAAAAAACGCACGCAAACCGGTTTCAGAGCACGCCTGCCTGTCTTGGTCCATGTCATGAAGAAGTGGCATTAGTGGCAACGCGCAAAATTTTTTCCTATGGTTCTGGTTGTCGATGCGTGGCAGTTTTTCTTCGCTGTACCGGTGTCCTGAATGAGACCGTAATTTCAACCAAAACCATCCAATAGTCAACCAAATAAGACGGGAAAATGCCGGGAGTTCGGGAAAACACCAACGGAACAAGGGTTTGCCCGCCCCATTTTTCTTAAACCAATTAGGCCCAATGTAGAAATTATTACGTCTTCAAAACCAAATTGGTATCATCAAGGCAATTGCACGCGTCAATTCATGGACTGGTTCTCATGTAAAAAAGGTACCTGGAAAAATGAAGAAAGCACGCATGAACAGTCTCGCCGCAAATTTGGACCCCCAGTGGCTGGACCGCATGTACAACAACCGGGCGCTGGTGCCGGACCATGCTGATTACTTCAGCCGCTGGGATCTGGAATCCCGGCGGGTACGCAACAGCCAGCCTTGTCTGCTGGACGTGCCCTACGGCCAGGGGCCGGCCGAAACGCTCGATGTGTTTCCTGCCACCATGTCCGGCCGCAGTCCGGCGGACGCGGCCGGCGCGCCTGTGCTGGTGTTCATCCATGGCGGCTACTGGCGTTCGCTGGACAAGGCTGACCATTCATTTGTGGCGCCCGCATTTGCAGAGGCTGGCGCCTGCGTGGTGGTGCCCAACTATGGCTTGTGCCCGGCGGTGCGCATTCCCGACATCACGCTCCAGATGGTGCGGGCGCTGGCATGGACCTGGCGCCATATTGGCGCGCATGGTGGCGATCCCCGCCGCATCACCGTGGTCGGTCATTCGGCCGGCGGCCATCTGGCGGCCATGCTGCTGACCTGCAACTGGCCCGCCTATGCGCCTGATCTGCCGACCGATCTGCTGAAAAATGCCTTGTCGATTTCAGGCTTGTACGACCTGGCGCCCATGCTGCACACCCCATTTTTGAAGGACTCGTTGCGACTCACGCCAGCGCAGGTGCGACGGGTCAGCCCGGCCGGGCTGCCCCGGCCGCGCAAGGGCACGCTGTACAGCGTGGCGGGCGGCAGCGAGAGCGCCGAGTTCTTGCGCCAAAACCAATTGATCCAGCAGGCCTGGGGCAAGAAAACCGTGCCGGTCTGCGAGACCCTGGACGGGCTGAATCACTTCAGCGTGCTGGAGGCCCTGGTCCAGCCTGTGCATCGGCTGCACCAGCTGGCTTTGGCCTTGTTGGGGAAGCCCACAACGCCATAAGGGCATAACGCCCGTCGCTGGCCGCTCAGATCAGCAGGTCTTCGTTCGCGTTCTTGCCGCCCAGCACCACGTAGTTGACCTTGCGGATGTCCATCAGCCTGGTGCCGCCTGAATAGCTGATCGCGCTCTGGATGTCTTCTTCCATTTCACGCAGCGTATCGACCAGTTTGCCCTTGATCGGCTCCAGGATGCGCTTGCCTTCGACATGCTTGTACTCGCCTTTGTTGAAGTCCGAGGCGCTGCCGTAGTATTCCTTGAACAGCTTGCCGTCGACTTCCACGGTCTGGCCCGGGCTTTCTTCCAGACCGGCCAGCATCGCGCCAATCATGACCATGGTCGCGCCAAAGCGGATGGACTTGGCGATGTCGCCATGTTCGCGTATGCCGCCGTCGGCAATGATGGGCTTGGTTGCCACGCGCGCGCACCACTTGAGCGCCGACAACTGCCAGCCGCCGGTGCCAAAGCCGGTCTTCATCTTGGTGATGCAGACCTTGCCCGGACCAATGCCCACCTTGGTCGCGTCAGCGCCCCAGTTTTCCAGGTCAATCACGGCTTCGGGCGTGGCCACGTTGCCGGCAATCACAAACGATGCGGGCAGCTTTTTCTTCAGGTAGCCGATCATCTTTTGCACCGTATCGGCGTGGCCGTGCGCAATGTCAATCGTGATGTAGTCAGGCGCCAGGCCTTCGGCCACCAGCTGGTCCACCGTGTCGTAGTCGGGCTGCTTCACACCCAGCGAAATCGAGGCGTACACGCCCCTGGCTTTCATGCTGCGCACAAACTGGAGGTTGTCCAGGTCGAAGCGGTGCATCACATAGAAATAGCCGTTTTGGGCCATCCAGACGCAAATGTCCTCATTGACTACCGTTTTCATGTTGGCCGGCACCACCGGAATGCGGAACGTGCGGCTGCCCAGCGTCACACCCGCATTGCATTCCGAGCGGCTTTCCACGCGGCATTTGCGCGGCAGCAGCAGGATGTTGTCGTAGTCGAATATTTCCATGTCGTCCAAGCTCCTTCAAGGCTGTTGATGAACAGGAGGCGCTTGGATTGGTCCGGCTGGTGTTGGCAGGGCTGCGCCCCGCGAAGGGGATTCGCCAACAAAAAACCGGGCGCAATTGCTTGGGCCCGGTGCGCGATTTTAGGCGCCTGCGCACCGTGCGCGCATGGCGCGGACCGTATAGCCCTTATATGGGCCGGCCGATCCCGCGCCCGTGCGCCATGGCGCCATCACACAAGCCAAATGGCGGGGCATAAAAAGGTTTCATCAGGGTTTCTACAATAGGGAATGTTCTCAGAAGTCGCGCCAAGCTCCCCCCTCTTGCAAAATCTTAATCCGGAGCAACTGGCTGCGGTGACTTTGCCCGCCACCCACGCCCTGATTCTCGCCGGGGCCGGTTCCGGCAAAACCCGGGTGCTCACCACCCGCATTGCCTGGCTGCTGCAAACCGGCCAGGTCTCGCCCGGCGGCATTTTGGCCGTCACCTTCACCAACAAGGCGGCCAAGGAAATGCTGGTGCGGCTGTCCGCCATGCTGCCCGTCAATGTGCGCGGCATGTGGATTGGCACCTTTCACGGGCTGTGCAACCGTTTTTTGCGGGCGCACTACAAGCTGGCCAATTTGCCCCAGAGCTTTCAGATCCTCGACACGCAAGACCAGTTATCGGCCATCAAGCGGCTGTGCAAGCAGTTCAATGTCGATGATGAGCGCTTTCCGCCCAAGCAGCTGATGCGCTTTATTGCCGGCTGCAAGGAAGACGGCCAGCGCGCCAGGGATCTGCCGGTGCGCGACGAGGAAAGCCGTAAAAAAGCGGAAATCTACGCGTTGTATGAAGACCAGTGCCAGCGCGAAGGCGTGGTGGATTTTGGCGAGTTGATGCTGCGCAGCTATGAGCTGCTGCGTGACAACCCCCCGATCCGCGAACATTACCAGCGGCGCTTTCGCCACATCCTGATTGACGAGTTTCAGGACACCAACAAGCTGCAATACGCCTGGATCAAGATGCTGGCCGGGCAGGGCGATGATGCCGTGCCGTCCATGCCCGGCGGCTCGGTGGTGGCCGTGGGGGATGACGACCAGAGTATTTACGCCTTTCGCGGCGCGCGCGTGGGCAACATGGCCGACTTTGTGCGCGAGTTTCAGGTCACGCACCAGATCAAGCTGGAGCGCAATTACCGAAGTTTTGGCAACATCCTGGATTCGGCCAACGAGCTGATCAGCCACAACAGCAAGCGGCTCG
>NZ_JADMJK010000167.1 GCF_018780625.1 Polaromonas sp.
GCGCCACGGCGTCGAACAGCTCGGCCATGTAGTCGTGCGGCTCGATCTGGATGCTGTAGGGTTGAAACGTCAGGCCCAGGCCCAGCGGTTCGGGCGTTTCCACGACCTTTTTGCTGAAGGCTTCCCAGTCAAAGTCGGGCCAGGCCGACAGGTGGGCGTTGTAGTTGCCCACCGCGCCGTTCATTTTGGCCATGATTTTGACGGCCGCGATGCGGTCGCAGGCGGCTTGCAGGCGCACGACCACGTTGGCGATTTCCTTGCCCACGGTGGTCGGGCTGGCGGTTTGGCCGTGGGTGCGGCTGAGCATGGGCACGGCTGCAAAGTTGTGGGCCATTTCGCGCAGTTTCAGCACGATGCGGTCCAGCCCCGGCAGCACCACCAGGTCGCGCCCGGCGCGCAGCTGCAGCGCGTGGCTGGTGTTGTTGATGTCTTCGCTGGTGCAGGCAAAGTGGACAAATTCGCTGGCGCTTTGCAGCTCCGGCCTGGCCTCGAATTTGGATTTGATCCAGTACTCCACGGCTTTCACGTCGTGGTTGGTGGTTTTTTCAATCTCCTTGATGGCGCTGGCATCGGCCTCGGAGAAGTTCTTGATCAGGCCCAGCAGGTAGGTGCGCGCACCCGGGCTGAGGGGCTTGAATTCGGCGAACTTGGCATCGGACAGGGATATGAACCAGGCGATTTCGACCTGAACCCGGCGGTGCATATAGCCCTGCTCGGACATCAGGGGGCGCAGTTGGTTGAGTTTGCTGGCGTAGCGGCCGTCCAGCGGAGACAGTGCATTGATAGTGGAAAAGCTCATGCGTGCAATTGTAGGCCGGGCGTTAGCGCCGTGAAAGTACAGGCGTCTTGCGCCATGTCAGCCAGGCGGGGCTGTCCAGTCGATAGAATATCGGTTCCCCCTCCGGACCACGATCGCACACGCACCATGAAACTTATCGGATCCGCCACAAGCCCCTACGTACGCAAAGTACGCATCGTGATGGCTGAAAAAAAGCTCGACTACCAGTTGGTAGTGGAAGATGTCTGGGCGGCAGACACCACCATTGCCGCTTCCAATCCGCTGGGCAAAGTGCCTTGCCTGGTCATGGAGGGCGGCGATGCCTTGTTTGATTCGCGCGTGATCGTGGAATACCTGGACACCCTGTCGCCCGTGGGCAAGCTGATTCCCGGACAGGGACGTGAGCGGGCCGAAGTCAAGACCTGGGAAGCGCTGGCCGATGGCCTGATGGACGCCGCCATTCTGGCGCGGCTCGAAGCGACCTGGCCGGGCCGCAGCGACGCGCAGCGCAGCGACGCCTGGATAGAGCGGCAGATGGGCAAAATCGACACCACGCTCAAAGCCATGAGCACCAGCCTGGGCGACAAGGCTTTTTGCAGCGGCATTCACCTGAGTCTGTCGGATGTGGCCGTGGGTTGTGCGCTGGCCTACCTGGACTTGCGCTTTTCCGGGATCGCCTGGCGCCAGGTCCATCCCAATCTGGCCAAGCTGCAGGAAAAACTGATGCTGCGCCCGAGCTTCCTGGACACCGAGCCAGCCTGATCTTCAGGGTAAAAACCGCCTTTTGCCCAGCAGAAACGGGTGTAATGTGCTATATAAAAAGTAGCGTTTCCGGATTCACTGGTTGGCGCGTTTTTTCAGCCAGCGCATCAGGCCGCCCACCACGGGCAGCTTTTCATACAGCTCTTCTGCGGCATCCCAGTAGTCGCGGTGAAAATCAATCAGGCCGTCGGCCGTGAACTTCAGGTGCGAGCCGCCGCGCACGGTTTGCAGGCGGGCCGTGTCAAAGCGCTTGAAGCGAAATTCAAAGTTCCAGGTCAAAAAGCACTGGTCGCCATCGACGATGCGGCCGGTCACCACAAAGCGCGGCTGCTCCAGCGCGTCATACATGTGGCTGAAAATTCCCCGCACCGCCGCCAGGCCGCGTACTTCGTTGAACGGGTCTTTAAAGTAGGCGTCTGGCGTGTAAAACGCATCAAGCCTGGCCAGGCTGGCCGGGCTCAGGGTTTCAAAAAAGTCCACCACGCGTGCCGCTGCGGCATGGTTGGGCGGCGTGGGCAGGGTTGGATGCATGGGCTTGGGGCTCAGAGTGCGGTGAATTTTCGGACCACGGTGAAATACAGGCCGTAGGGTAGCAGCCGCAAGGCCTTCATCCAGACGGTGAAGCGTTTGGGGAAATGGATGTCAAATCGTCCCGTGCGCCAGCCCGCCATGATCTGGGCCGCCGCCTCCCCGGACGTGATCAGCCCGGGCATGCTGAACTGGTTTTGTGCGGTGAGCGGTGTTTCCACAAAGCCCGGGCAGATCAGGCTGACACCGATGCCGCTGTCTTTCAGGTCCAGGTACAGCGTTTCAGCCAGGTTGATCAGGGCCGCCTTGGTCGGCCCGTAGGCCAGGCTTTTGGGCAGGCCGCAGTAGCCCGCCACGCTGCTGATCAGGCTGATGTGGCCGGCCCGGCGCGCCAGAAAACCCGGCAGCACCACGTCCAGCACCTGCAGCGCGCCAATGTAGTTGACCTCGCTGTGCTTGAGCATGTCGGCCAGCTGGTAGCCGGTGGCGCGCTGCTCCTTGTAAAAGCCGGCGCAGTACAGCACCAGGTCCAGCGGGCCGCTTGCGGCAATGGTGCTGGCCGCCGCCTGCAGCGCAGCATGGTCGGTCACATCCAGCGGCAGCGCCCGGGCGCCGGGGTGCGTGGCCGTAAATGCCGCCAGCGCCTGGGCATTGCGCGCCGACAGGTAGACGGTAGCGCCTTGCGCGTGCAGCGCGTGCGCGGTGGCCTGGCCAATGCCGCTGGAGGCGCCGACCAGCCACACGGTCTTTCCGCGCCAGTCGGTGAGGGGGGGATTAAGTGGCATTGAACAGGCTTGGTGGGCTTGGTGGATGAATTTTCAGCGCTTGACGAAGGACAGCGTGACCTCGCCCAGCTTGAAGCCGAACTTGCGCATCTCGGCCTTGTTCAGCATCACCTTGTCGCTCATCAGGTACATCCAGTCGTCAAACTGCACCTCGATCACGCGGCCGTCGACCGGCAGTTTCAGCGTGTAGCCCCAGCGAAAGGCGTTGCCTTTTTCCTGGCCCTCGGCCGTTCCCAGCACGTCGCCAGCGGTGCCGGTGTACCGGCCGTCAGGCTGGCGCTGCAGCGTCCAGACGCGGCGCTCCAGCGTGCCGTCCGAGTAGGTGAAGGCTTCGTCGAGCACGCCGGTCTCCATGCCCGGCGGGCCGCTCCAGCTGCACGTCATGACGACGGTAAAGCGCTTGACGACCTTGCCCGAACGGTCGGTGAACAGGCCGTAGGCGTCGAGCGTGCCGTTGAAGTACTGGCGCAAGTCAAGCACCGGCTGCTCGGCGGCGTAGTTGGCCACTTGCGGGCCGGCGCAGCCTGCCAGCAGGGCGGCAGACAGCGCCAGCGTGGAAGCGAAGCGGGTGAGGCCGGAGAGGCGGGGTGAAAATCGGATCATGCTGAAAACCCTTGCGATTTCTGGATAACAAAAAAGTAAACGCCGGCGGCAGCCGCCAGCTTGAGCAGGCAGGGCAGCACGCAGTACGCCACCACCAGCGCGTTCAGCGCGCCGGCATCGCGCACGCCGGGCGCATAGCCAAACAGCCCGAGCAGCGGCAGCGCCAGCCCCGCAGCCAGCGCCAGGTTGAGCTTGGTAGCAAAGTTCCACCAGCCAAAGTAAGCGCCTTCGGCTTGGTTGGCGTGGCCGTTGGCCTGGATCACGCCCGTCAGCAGCGCGCCGGGCAGGGCCAGGTCGGTGCCCAGCGCCAGGCCCGAGAGCGCGCAGACCACGGCAAATTCCAGCGTCTGCCCGGCGCCCAGTTGCGTGGCCCAGGCAAACACGGCAATCGCCAGCGCCATGCCGGCCAGCCAGGTGCGCGCCAGCCCGATGCGCCGCACGGCAGCCAGCCAGAGCGGAATCGACAGCGCGGCGCTTAAAAAGTAGCTGCCCAGAAACAGCGGCTCCATGGCTTGCGGGGCCTGCAGCCGGTCCTGGATGAAAAACAGCACCAGCGTGGCCGGCACCGCGCTGGCAATGCCGTTGAGCATGAACACCGCCAGCAAGCGGCGAAATGCGGGCGACTTGAACGGCAGCCAGAGCGCGCCGGGGGCGGCGGGCCGGCCTGCGTGGCGCGCCTGCGGCCGCACGGCGCGCGCCCAGGCCAGCCCGCCCGCCGCCAGTGCAATGTAGAAAATGGCCGTCGTGGCCGGCAAGCCCAGCGCCACCGGCGTGATGGAGGCCAGCACCACGCCCACCAGGCCCAGCCCCTCGCGCCAGGCCACGATGCGGCTGCGCTGCGCCTCGTTGCCGCCCAGCATCGCGCCCCAGGACTGGTGCGACACGCTGAGCGCGCTGTAGGCGGCATAGGTCAGCACCAGCATGGCGCCGGCCCAGGCCAGCAGCGCGTCGGGTGCTGCCTGCACGCTGGCGGGCGGAAAAAACAGCAGCGTGAACCCGAGCGCCAGCACCAGCGCGGCCACGCCGCCCAGCGCCAGCACGGCGCGGGCCGAGCGCGCAAACAGCCGGTCAATCAGGCGGCCCAGCAGCGGGTCAATCAGCGCATCAAACAGCCGGGCGGCCAGCAGCAGTGCGCCCAGCGCTGCCAGCGGCACGCCAAACGCGCGGGCATAGTGGTTGGGCAAAATCACGTAGAGCGGCAAGGCCACAAAGGCCAGCGGCAGGCCGAGCAGGCCATAGGCCAGGCCCTGGCGCGGGGTGAGGGCGGCCGGGTCTGCGCGGCCGCTCGGCGTCAGCGTCACTCGCCGGCTCCGGCCAGCAGCGCCTGACGCAACTGGGGCTCGGAGGTGTTGGGGGACAGCCAGATGCCAAAAAACAGGCGGGCGAATTCGGCGTCCCGGATCTCGCCGCTGGCCCGGCCGTTGACCCAGAAGGCCGCGCCCACGCCGGGCCGGTGCACGCCGGTGATGCGGTCGCCCTTGCGGACATCCGGAATCACGCGCAGCAGTTCGGTGGTCCACTGCGCCGCCTGCGCCTCGCTGATGGCGGCGCTGCGGCGCATTTCCTGCAGCGAGCGCTTGGCCACCTCGACCGCGTCAAAGGCGCGCAGGTAAGCCAGTTCCAGCGCCATGGGCTGGCTGGCGTAGCCGCCCGCGCCAAAGCCGGTGGCCGCCCACAGGCGCGCGTCGTAGACCTGAAAACCCCAGACCGTGAGCCGTCCCTGGCCGATCAGTTGGCCCTGCGGCAGGGCGCTTGCAACTTCCTGCGCGGTCGCTGCGGGCGATTGCGATTGCGCCAGCGCGGCGCCCGCCCACAGCAGGCTGGCAGCAGCGGCCAGCAGCAGCCGCTTCAGCGTGCGTCCGGGCGTTTGCACAGCGTGAACTGCATGACGCTGGTGTTGGCCTGCGTGAAAGCCGCTTCGCAGTAAGCCATGTAGAACTCCCATATGCGGATAAACCTTTTGT
>NZ_JADMJK010000179.1 GCF_018780625.1 Polaromonas sp.
ATCGCCAGCCATGACCGCTTGCCTGCGGTCAATATGAGTTCACCGCGCGCTTACGGCAACTCTGCGTAAGCGCGCGGTGAACCGTATGCGTCCGGCGAACACACATTGAATCGCACTGGGTTTTGAGGAGGCTCCAACCTTTGAGAAGATGGAGTCATGAGCAAAAAATCAAATCGTTTTTCCCCGGAAGTTCGCGAACGTGCTGTACGCATGGTGCAGGATCACCGTGGCGAATATCCGTCCCTGTGGGCGGCCATTGAATCAATTGCGCCCAAGATCGGCTGCGTCCCCCAAACCCTGCATGAATGGGTGCGCAAACAAGAGATTGACACCGGGCTGCGCGACGGCATCACCAGCGAAGAGCGTGACCGCATCAAAGCCCTGGAGCGTGAAGTCAAGGAACTGCGCCGGGCCAACGAAGTCCTCAAACTGGCCAGCGCTTTTTTTGCCCAGGCGGAGCTCGACCGCCGACTCAAGTCCTGAGAGACTTTGTGGACAAGCATCGCAACACCCACGGGGTCGAGCCAATTTGCAAGGTTTTGCAGATTGCCCCGTCAGGGTATCGGCGCCATGCTGCTCACCAACGTAAGCCCGAATTGCGTTGTGCACGCGCCAAGACGGATGACACACTCATGCCGCAAATTCAGCAAGTCTGGCAGGCCAACATGCAGGTCTACGGCGCAGACAAGGTCTGGCATCAGATGAACCGCGAAGGCGTCACCGTGGCCCGCTGCACGGTCGAGCGGCTGATGAAACGCCTGGGATTGCAGGGTGTACGCCGCGGCAAGGTCGTACGCACCACGGTACCGGACAAGGCCCAGCCCTGTCCGCTGGACCGGGTCAATCGCCAGTTCAAAGCTGATCGCCCCAATCAGCTATGGGTGTCGGACTTCACGTACGTCTCGACCTGGCAGGGCTGGCAGTACGTGGCCTTCGTGATCGACGTGTTCGCCCGGCGCATCGTGGGCTGCCCGCGCGCATATCCAGCGGTGTGGTAGCCAGCCAGGCGGCGTCGATGCGGATCATTGCAGCAACTCTCGTAGCCACGCCCCACATTCACCTGCCGCCGCCACAGGCCATGCGACGTTCACTGCCAGCGCTGCCCGGCGTAGTTCGATGCGGATGTCAGATTGGGCAGGCGGCGTTGGCCCCGCCGGTGCTGGCGTCAAAGGCAGGGCAATGAAATGTGCTGGCTCGGGCGCACAGGCCAACCCACTGCCGGGTCGGGCTTGGCGGCGCCACTTGTGAACGAGGTTGGCGTTCAGTCCGTGTGCCAGCGCAATCGCGGCCACTGACGCACCAGGGCGTTCGCACTCGCGCAGAACCTGTGCTTTGAGATCGGCGCCGTGCCGGCGCCGTGAGACTGTCTTGGAATCCATGGTGTCCACCTGTTGCTTTGGTGGACACCATCGTCGGGCGGACAGGCTCCTTGTTCAAGATGACTTTGCCACCCGCTTACAACTCTGCGACCTAGCTGGAACGCTGCATGGACATCTCAGGCGTTCAGAATATAGCTAGCTTCTGTTCTGGCTACGCCTGCTGCGACCAACTCTGCACAAAGGGTTTCTATCCAGGACCGGATCGAAAGTTCCGGAAAAAAGATTTTTCTTATCTGCAGGAAGTAAGGCGTTGCGTCGGCCCAATCGATCAGGTCTTCCATAGATTGCCGTTGCGTCTCCAGTAGTTTGAACTTGAGCAATACCTTGACGGCATGATGGGCATGCTTTCTGGGATTTTTGGCAAAGTAATCAAGTCGCTGCCGGGCACGCCCCAGGATTTCAGGGGAATAGGCAAAAATTGGGCCATGCCCTGGAATAACGGTTTTCGGTTTCAGGCTGTCAATCATGTCCAGCGTTGCCGCTACTTCGGCAAAGGCATCTGTCCCTTCAAGCTCGGGAAAGACGACACCGAAGCCGTTTTCCCATAGTGCATCGGCAGAAATAAGGATGCCGTTTTCCGGCTCAAAAAAAACAAATGAATGCGGATCGTGTCCGGCTGCTGCGTGTACCTGCCAGTCGTGGGCACCGAAGCGCAGGGTGGACCCTGCCTGTAGCGTCCCGCTGAACTTGAATTGCGGGCAAAGTTGTCCTGTAGGGACATACGTAAGCGCGGCCGGATCCCATTGAGTGACCTGGCTGGCCTGTCCAGGCGGAATCCAGGTCCTGACGTCTGGATAACGTGCTTGCAATGCGGCATTGCCGCCACAATGATCGCTGTGCAAATGGGTGTTGAGCAGCAAGTCCAGGGGGCGCCCGCCCAAAGTCGTCTCGACTAGCGACAGGGTTTGGGGTGCATGGGTGCAGTAGCCACTGTCAATCATCACCGTTTCCGGGCCGTCGGTGAACAAGATGTTGTTGGCCGAAAGCCAGCCGCGTTCCAAAACCTGGATGCCGGGCAGTAAATCAGGTTTGGTCATCAAAAAGGCCTCGCCAACGTGCCATCAGGCTGTCGCGCGCAACTCACGCCGGAGAATTTTTCCGACATTGGTTTTTGGTAGATCATCTCGAAATTCGATATATTTTGGTCGTTTGTAGCCAGTCAGATGCTGTTTGCAATAGGCAGCCAGATCGTCTTCACTCAGTGTCGGGTCATTTTTTACGACAAAGACCTTGATGGCTTCCCCCTGTTTTTCGTCAGCAATGCCGATTGCTGCGCATTCGACAACTCCGGGGCAGAGGGAAATCACGTTTTCAAGCTCGTTGGGAAATACATTGAACCCGGAAACAATGATCATGTCTTTCTTGCGGTCAATGATCGTTGTGTAGCCGTGCTGGTCCATGATGCCGATATCACCGGTTCGCATAAAGCCGTCAAGGGTAAAGGCTCTTTCATTTTCTTCGGGCTGTTGGTAGTAGCCGGCCATGACCTGCGGGCCCCTAATGCAAATTTCACCGGGTGACCCAAGCGGCAGGGAGTTCCCTTCGTCATCCTTGATGTGTATGTCAATGCTCGGCAAGGGTAGGCCAATGGAGCCGCTGAACGCCTTGCTGGTGACAGGGTTGTTCGTGCCTATGGCGCACGTCTCGCTCATGCCCCAGCCTTCAATCATGTTGCAGCCCGTGACCTTTAGCCACTGCTGCGCGGTACCGGCTGAAGCAGCCATGCCGCCCGCTTGGGACACGCAAAGGCCGGAAAAGTCGACTGTCCTGAACTGCGGATGCTGAAGCAAGGCGTTAAACAAGGTGTTGACGGCAGGGAGCATGTGAAATGGCCGTTTTTTGAGCACCTCGATGAATTTTCCGAAGTCGCGTGGATTGGGCACCAGCGTCAAATGGGCACCCCAGCGAATCGCCAGCAGGCAAAGTGTCAGCGCGAAGATGTGATACAGCGGCAGCGCGGCAATGTTGTTGGTCTTGCTGATATCGCCCACGCGCTCCAGTGCGGGCTTGAACCACGCCTCCGCCTGCAATATTGCCGCGACGATGTTGCGGTGCGTGAGAACCGCCCCCTTGGACAACCCTGTCGTGCCGCCGGTGTACTGCAAAAACGCCACTGAATCGAGCGTGCAGTGCGCTGGCCGTAGCGTCAGGCGGCCGCCTTCGGTGATCGCATGGGCAAAGGTGGTGATGCGGTAGCCGTTGCCCAGTGGGAGTTTGTACGGGGGTACCAGTTTGGCCAAATGGCGGACTGCAAACGTCATCCAGCGGCCGTACCAAAAACCGAGTAAATCGCCCAGGGACGTGATGACGACGTTTTTGACGGGCGTGCGGTCAATGACTTCAGCCAGCGTGGCTGCGAAATTCTCCAGAATGACCAGAGTGGTGGCTCCCGAGTCCTTGAGCTGATGCTCTAACTCGCGTGCGGTGTAGAGTGGATTGACGTTGACGCAGGTGTAGCCTGCCCGCAAGACCGCCGCCATGGTGACGGCGAACTGGGGCACGTTGGGCAGCATGATGGCCACGCGTGCGCCAGGCTCAAGTCCCAGGTTTTGCAGCCACGCGCCGAGCGCGAACGACAAGTCGTCGAGTTGTGCGTAAGACATCCAGCTGTCCATGCAGACCGAAAACGGCTTGGATGCATTCTTTTTGAATGAGCTTTCAAGCAACTCATTGAGCGACTGAAACTGCTCCGGGTCGATGTGGTGCGGGATGCCATCGGGGTAACTTTTAAGCCAATGCTTGGTCATACAGACTCCTTGCCGACTATTGTGTAAGCCCCCCCCGCCGAACCGTCATGGGGCTTGTCCTAATGAGGTCTCGCAGGCGACAGCGTTCTCCACAAGATAAAACGCTATCCACCCATACTGATCGCATGCAAAGAAGAATGCTTCTCAAGATCGGTATGGTTTCGAGCGCCCTTCTGGACTACCCGCTGACCGATTACGTTATGGAGGGCGCCCGGCAGGGGTTCCCGCTGCACGAAATGGCCGAACCCTATACCTCGTGGGCGCAGGCACGCGATGCTGCACTGGCTTGAGCCGCATCAGCTACGCTCGCGGTTTCATGCTGGCATATCTTCAAAAAATCATCACCTTGTCTGTGCTTACGGCGGCCTTTGGTTGGCTGGCTTACTTCTGGACCAGCGCCCCGGTGCTGGCTGTGGCTGGTTTTGTACTGATGGCGCTGGGCCATACCGGTCTTCTGGCCATCGAATTCCTTCTCATGAAGCAGGTCAACAAAGATGATCCCGTAGCCCCGCCCACCTGGAAGGAATTGCTTGGTGCCTGGTGGGGAGAGTCATGGACCGCGCCGCAGGTGTTCTGCTGGCGCCAGCCTTTCCGTTCGGACGCCATTCCCGATCAGCTTTCTCCCGGGGCGGTCATTGAAGGCCGCCGCGGCGTGGTGTTTGTGCATGGCTTGCTGTGCAACCGTGGCTTTTGGACCCCGTGGATGGCGCGTTTGCAGCGCAGCGGGCACGCCTTCGTCGCCCTCAATCTGGAGCCGATCTGGGGCTCCATTGACGACTACGTCCCGCAAATCGAGGCCGCGGTACAACAAATCACGCGGGCCACCGGCCGCGCGCCCCTGCTGGTGTGCCACAGCATGGGCGGGCTGGCTGCCAGGGCCTGGCTCAAAAGCCTGAAAGCCGAAACCCGCGTGCACCACGTGGTGAGCATCGCAACCCCGCACCATGGCACCTGGCTGGCGCGCTTTGGCCACGGCCATAACGGCCGCCAGATGCACTTGCTCTCGGACTGGCATGCGCAGCTGGACCGCGACATGCCAGCCGATTGCCATGCGCTTTTCACCTGCTGGTACTCCAACTGCGACAACATCGTGTTTCCGGCCTCCAGCGCGACCTTGCCCGGCGCCGACAACCGGCTGGTTCCCGGCGCCGCGCATGTTCAGCTGGCGTTTTTGCCGCAGGTGATCCAGGCCAGCCTGGCCTTGCTGGAAGACACGCCGCGTTGAACACGTTCGCGGCCCGGCCCGTCAGTGGCACATTTGTAAATTTGTCACAAAAAACCGCGGCCATATTTACAGCCTGAAAATGGGGGAACTTTTTATGCTCATCTATTTGTAGGATGGAGCGTATTGATCATGCATGCAGCCCCGGATTCCGAGCTTTTTCATTCCAGCCGATCACTGACTTTTTCCGAGCCCGAGCCGGAGCCGGAGCCCGAACTGGCCTTGCTCGGCTTGCTGGTCGATGAACTTTCGAACGGGATACTTGTTGTCAACGTCCAGGGCATGATTCTTCATGCCAATCTGGCTGCGCGCCACGAACTTGAGCGTGGCGTTATGATGAAAGATGAGTGCGGTGAACTGCATTTGCTTTCGGCCGCAGCGGGTAAAGCCTTTCAGCAGGCAAGGGAACATGCGATGAGTGGCCGCCGTAGTTTGGTGACCTTGTCACCCGACGACATGAACGTCACGATGTCGGTGATTCCCTTGCGTGTCCGACCTGGTGAGCCGTGCGGGCACATCGCCCTGTTTTTGTCGCGTGCCAGCGTTTGCGAGTCGGGCGTTCTGGGTTGCTTGGCCCGTCGCTACAGCCTTACGCTCACTGAGCAGCGCGTGCTGGTTTTCTTGTGTCATTGCCTGAGTACCCCGGAAATCGCCATTGAAATGAAAATCGCAGTTTCTACCGTTCGTAGCCATGTACGCAGCCTGTGCATCAAAACCAGTTGCTCTGGCGTTCGTGAACTGATTCAACGGGTTGCCGTCTTACCGGCCCTGCGCGCGCCGCCGTTGGTGCCCGTGCACTGACCACATCGGACCCTATGTCAGTTCATCAATGCGAATGAGCCACGTCACGCCTGGTGGCAGTGATCTATACGCCCCTTTGAGTCCCGAACTGCGGACGCTGGCCTTGCGCGGCGTGGTGCGCAGTTACCCCAAGAAGGCGGTGATCATCAATGAAGGGGAAATGGGCGAGAGCATGTTTGTGCTGCTAAAAGGCAGCGTCAAGGTGTTTTCCTGTGGCAACAGTGGCCGGGAGATCACATTTGGACGAATTTATGCGGGCGACTACTTCGGCGAGATGTCACTCGATGGCGAACCTCGATCAGCCTCCATCATCACTCTGGAGCCCTGCATCTGTGCGGTACTCAGCCGGGCCAACGTCAGCGAGCACCTG
Source organism: Polaromonas sp. (assembly GCF_018780625.1). GTDB lineage: Bacteria > Pseudomonadota > Gammaproteobacteria > Burkholderiales > Burkholderiaceae_C > Polaromonas. The sequence goes on from NZ_JADMJK010000179.1 coordinate 6,520, forward strand.
GCGGAGGAGCCCAAATTCGCCATGAACTTGGTACTTCGGGTGATACGCCGCGCGCGCTGTGCGACCGAAATTGCACGAAACATGGCCCTGCTGGATGTTTATGGCCGATTGGTTATGTTGCTTGAGGCGCAAGGTGACCTGACGGACTGCCGTACTGCGCCAGACGGGAGCCTGGAATCCCTCACGCACCAGGATATCGCGAGCTTTTTGGGGGCATCCCGCGAAATGGTCAGCCGACTGCTTAAAGACCTCGAAAAAGGCGGTTACATCTCGATGGCGACCAAGCGGATTACCCTGCTCAAGAAGCTACCCACGCGCTGGTGAAAAAAGGAAACAAACGCGGTAGCCGCTGGGCAGCTTTGTTGGCGACACCGTAGGTGCCGGGGAAGTTGATGCTTTCCTAACGTGGGAAGGCGTTCTGGGGGCCTGTCATGGGCGTCACCGCAAACGTCGCTTGCAGCGCGCTGCCGGTGAGCGGTTGGGCGGTAAAAGCAAAGGCCACGCCGGGCGGCGCGATCCGGTAAGCATGAACGGGTTTTGTGACATGTTTAAGGTAACGCTCGCCCAGGTCTTCGATCTCCGCATCCAGTCCGGGAACCAGCCGGTCACGGATCTCGGCGGAAATCACAATATCACCCGGTCCGGCCAGGGTGCAAAGGCGCGCCGTCAGGTTGACGTCGGTGCCATAGATGTCGCGCCGGTCTGCGACAAAGCTGGCCAGATGGCAGCCCATGCGCAAATGCATTTGTTGCGCGGGGTGCCAGTGAGCATGGGTCTGCTGGCAAAATTTCAAAAATGCATACGCAGCCTGCGCACTACGCTGTGGGCTGGCAAATGCCAGCATCAAGCCGTCCCCCATGCTCTTGACGATGTAGCCCCCATGTCGCGGCAAGATTTCTTGCTCGGCGTGCTGCACCAATTGTTGCCAGCGCCGCACGAAGTTGTCCTGGTCCTGCTCCATCAGCCTGACGGATTCCACCACGTCCATCACCAGCAGCACCTGGGTGTGCCGGTGCATGACGAGCGGTGGTCCAATCAGGGATGGCATCGTGAGCAATACAAAATTTCCCCCGCATCATTGGGGGATACCTAATCATGTTGTAGAGCTTACAGCAATATGGAAAATGGCGTCCAGGAGTATCAAATGTGATGACATGTGTACTGCTTGTTCGCGCCGGCACCCGCATGACTGCCTGGACGGTCTGATTGGTTGTAGCGGCCAGACGGCGCTGGTGGGCGACACCGTGGCGCCCGGGCACTATTTCTTCGAATGAGGGTGTCGGCATGGCTGTCGGTGCAATAAACCTGCAAAATCAGGCGCATGGAAACACTTGACAAGCTGGACCGGCAGATTTTGCGCAGTCTTCAGGCCGATGGCCGTGCCACCTACGACCAGCTGTCTGAGCAGGTCGGCCTGTCCCCCAGCGCCGTGTTGCGGCGCGTGAAAAGGCTGGAAGAACGTGGTGTGATCGACCGCTATGTGGCATTGATCAAGCCCGAGGCCGTCGGGCTGGGCCTTACGGCCTATATCACGGTGCGGCTCGAAAAGCATCTGGAGAGCCACAAGCGCAGCCCCATGGACCTGTTTCGCGCCAGCGTGCAGACCTGGCCCGAGGTGGTGGAGTGCGCCGCGCTGACCGGCGAGATGGACTACTTGCTGCGCGTGGTGGTGCAGGATATGGCGCACTACAGCCGCTTCATCATGGACACGCTGCTCAAGCACCCCAGCGTGCAGGACTGCAAAACAAGTTTTGTGCTCGACCGCGTCAAGTCGACGACTGCGGTGCCGCTGTAGTGTCTGGCCCGCAAAGCCGAGACAGACTCGCAAAAAATGATGTGTTAAATTGTTGTTGCACTGCAACAATAAAAATATCGGACAACTGCTGTTCGCTATTTAATTTATAGCTGATGAGCTCCGAATATATTTGGATTTTGGCGCATTTGATTAATATTTCAAGGCCTTTCCCGGAAGTTCTTGCAAGCGCACTTAGGCATTGCATTCTAGGGAAAACCCTTATATTTGAACCATGGTTATACAGAGTCCCATCCTCAAAGCGGCCCTCGAGGCAGGCAGGGCATTTTTGCGTCCGCCGGTAGCGACTGCCCCGCAGGCGTTGCAGCGACTGCCCGCGATGCCTCGCCGCGCCGCGGTGCGGGTGCCGATCCGCTCCATCGGGCCGCGCCACGGCGAGCGCATCAGCGCGCACTTGCTGGCACTGGGCCCGCATGACCGCTATCTGCGTTTTGGCTATGCGGCCAATGACGAGCAGATCCGCCGTTATGTGGACGGCCTCGATTTTGAGCGTGACGAGATTTTCGGCATCTTCAACCGCAAGCTGCAGTTGATCGCGATGGCGCATCTGGCGCTCTCGACCGACCCCGAACTCAAGAGTTGCGCCGAGTTTGGCGTGTCCGTGTTGGCCCATGCGCGCGGCCGGGGTTATGGCGCGCGCCTGTTCGAGCGTGCCGAAATGCACGCCCGCAACGAGGGCGTCGACATGATGTTCATTCACGCGCTCAGCGAAAACACGGCCATGCTCAACATCGCCCGCAAGGCCGGCGCCAAAATAGAGCGCGACGGCTCCGAGAGCGAGGCCTACCTCAAGCTGCTGCCGGCAGACCTTGATTCACGCGTGAAGGAACTGCTCGAAGAGCAAATTGCCCAGAGCGACTACCGCCTGAAGGTCCAGGCCAAGCAGTTCTGGGACTGGCTTGCCCTGGTGCAGGAAGTGCGCAGCGGCGTGCAGGACAGCCGTCACGGCATCCAGCGCTAATGCGCCAGCGCCCGGTCACCCGGGCGAATGGCGTCTGCGCAATATCAGTTATCCTCGGTGGCTTCCTCACTACCGAGCACCCTTACGTGTCCGACATTCCCCCCAGTCGATCTTCCAAACCTGAAGACAAGCGCGGCTTTCTGCAAAAGCTCGCTGAAATGCTCCACCCCGGCCCTGACTCCAAAGACGAACTCATAGGCACCCTGGTGGAGGCGCAAGACAATGAGGTCATCGACGCCCAGAGCCGCGAAATGCTCGAAGGCGTGATCCGCATGGCTGACATGACCGCCGGTGACGTGATGGTGGCCGCGCCGCGCATGGACTGCCTCAACATCAATGCGCCGTTCGACGAACTGCTGCATCTGGTGATCGACACAGCGCATTCGCGCTTTCCGGTGTACGAGGGGGAAAAGGAAAACATCCTGGGCCTGCTGATGGCCAAAGACTTGTTGAAACTGCAGCGCGCCCCCGAGCTCAATATCAAGGCCTTGCTGCGTCCTGCCATGTTCGTGCCCGAAAGCAAGGGGCTGAACGATTTGCTGCGCGACTTTCGCAGCAACCACAGCCATCTGGCGATCGTCATCGATGAATTCGGTCGCGTGGCAGGCCTGATCACCATTGAAGACGTGCTGGAGCAGATCGTTGGCGAGATTGAGGACGAATTTGACATTGCCGAGGACGAAGGCGATATCTTCGGCCTCTCCGACCATACCTACCGCGTCAGCGGCGACACCTCGATCGAGCGCGTCAATGAAGCGTTTGGCGTGCAGTTGCCTGAAACCGACTTTGAAACCATTGGCGGCCTGGTGGCGCACGAAATGGGCCATGTTCCCAAGCGCGGCGAGCACTACGCGCTGGCCGGCCTGCAGTTCACCGTGCTGCACACCAAAGGCGGTGCAGTGCGCTGGTTCAAGGTCTCGCCCGTTGCGGCGAGCACCTAGGTCGCCGTGAGCGCGGTGTTGTCGGCTCCCGCCCTGCGCACGCTGCCGCGCCAGTGGCTCGCCTGGCATCAGATAGCTATTGTTTTGATAGCTGGTGGTGCCCATGCAGCAAGTATTGCATGGCCTTTCCCCTTTGTTTTTGCGCAAGGCCAGCCGCTCTGGTGGCTGCAGCTGCTGGCGTTGCTGGTGCTGGTCGGCCAGATCGACGGGTGCCGTTCGGGCAAGCGCGCTGCCTGGCTGGGCGGGTTGTTTGCCACCGCCATGCTGTGCGCCACCTTCTGGTGGCTGTTCATTTCCATGCATACCTATGGCGGCCTGGCCGCGCCGCTCACGGTGCTGGCCATCGTCGTGCTGGCGGCTTTTCTGGCGCTCTACTACGCCGCCGCAGCAGCCCTTTTCGTGCGCCTGGCGCCGGCCGGGCGAGCGCCGCGTGCGCTGGTTTTTGCGGCGCTCTGGCTGCTGGCCGAGCTGGCGCGGGTCAAGCTGTTCACCGGTTTTCCGTGGGGCGAAGGCGGATACGCCCATGTCGACGGCTGGGCCAGGCCGCTGGCGGCCTGGGTGGGTGTGCACGGGTTGAGTTTTCTGGCTGCTTTGGTCGCAGCCTGGCTGGCGATGTCCTTGCGTGCGTCCTTCAACAGTGCAAGGGGCTGGCTGGGCGTGATGGGCGCGGCGGTGTTCAGCGCGGCCATGGCGCTGCTGCCGGTGGCGGCACCGGTGCTTAGCGCCGCGCCGGCTCCGGGGGCGATGTCGGTCACGCTGCTGCAAGGAAATATTCCGCAAGATGAAAAATTTCAGAGCGGCACCGGCGTGGCCACCGCCTTGCGCTGGTACGGCGAGCAACTGCGGGACGCCACCACCGCGCTGGTGGTCGCGCCTGAAACCGCCATTCCGCTGCTGCCGCAGCAATTGCCGGAGGGCTACTGGCAGGCGCTGCAGTCGCGTTTTGCCACCGGGCAGCAGGCCGCGTTGATCGGCCTGCCGCTGGGCAGTTTCGAGGCGGGTTATTCCAACGCCGTGATGGGGCTCAAGCCAGACGCATCGGGGCAGGCCGCGTCCTACCGCTACGACAAACACCACCTGGTGCCGTTTGGAGAGTTCATTCCGACCGGTTTCCGGTGGTTCACCGAATTGATGAACATTCCGCTGGGCGACTTCAACCGCGGCGCGGTGGGCCAGCCGTCGTTTGACTGGAAGGGCCAGCGGCTGGCGCCCAATATTTGCTATGAGGATCTGTTTGGCGAAGAACTGGGCGCGCGCTTTGCCGACCCGGCGCAGGCGCCCACGGTGTTTGTCAATCTCAGCAACATCGGCTGGTTCGGCAACACCGTCGCGATTGACCAGCACCTGCACATCTCGCGCATGCGGGCGCTGGAATTCAGCCGTCCCATGATCCGCGCGACCAATACCGGCGCCACCGTCATCATTGACCATCAGGGCCGGGTCACGCATGCCTTGCCGCGCCACACCCGTGGTGCGCTGGTTGGCGAAGTCCAGGGGCAGAGCGGCATCACGCCCTTCGCCTGGTGGTCGGCGCGTTTCGGCTTGTGGCCGCTGTGGGCGCTGGGCCTGGTCATTACGGGGCTGGCGCTTGTATTCAGGCGTGCGCGCTGAATCTGTCGCCCTTTGTCGCCGCGTAAAATGAAGAATTGTGCGATGCCGCCCCGGGCGTCGCAGCCCTCCGGTGCCTGGTATGCGGCATCGCGCTACTGACCACAACTATTCCTATGCTCACTTTCCAGCAAATCATCCTGAAGCTGCAGTCCTATTGGGCCGACCAGGGTTGCGCCCTGCTGCAACCCTATGACATGGAAGTCGGCGCCGGCACGTCGCACACAGCTACTTTTTTAAGAGCGCTAGGTCCCGAGCCCTGGAAGGCGGCCTATGTGCAGCCCAGCCGCCGGCCCAAAGACGGCCGCTATGGCGAAAACCCCAACCGCCTGCAGCATTACTACCAGTACCAGGTCGTGCTCAAGCCGGCGCCCAGCAATATCCTGGAGCTCTACCTGGGCAGCCTGGAAGCGCTGGGCTTTGACCTGAAGAAAAACGACATCCGTTTTGTCGAGGACGACTGGGAAAACCCGACGCTGGGCGCCTGGGGCCTGGGCTGGGAAGTCTGGCTCAACGGCATGGAAGTGACGCAGTTCACCTATTTCCAGCAGGTCGGCGGCATCGACTGCAAGCCGGCCACCGGCGAAATCACCTACGGGCTGGAACGCCTGGCCATGTATTTGCAGGGCGTGGACAACGTCTACAACCTGACCTGGACCGAGGGCCTCAGCTACGGCGACGTCTACAAGCAAAACGAGGTGGAGCAGTCGACCTATAACTTCGAGCATTCCGATGCCGACTTTTTGTTCACCGCCTTCAACGCCCATGAAAAGCAGGCCAGGCACCTGATCGAGCAGCAACTCGCCTTGCCCGCCTACGAGCAGGTACTGAAAGCCGCGCACAGCTTTAACCTGCTGGACGCGCGCGGCGCGATCAGCGTGACCGAGCGCGCCGCCTACATGGGGCGCATCCGCAATGTGTCGCGCCTGGTGGCGCAGAGTTATCTGGAAAGCCGCGAGCGCCTGGGTTTCCCCATGGCGCCGCGCGAATGGGTCGAGCAAATGACCCCGATCAAGAAGAAGGCCGCCTGAAAATGACAACGAAAAACCTTCTGGTTGAACTGTTTGTGGAAGAGCTGCCGCCCAAGGCGCTCAGGAAACTCGGCGACGCGTTCGCCGGCGTGCTGGCCGACCAGCTTAAGTCCCAGGGCCTGGCCACCGACGAGTCGGCGGTAACGGCCTACGCCTCGCCGCGCCGCCTGGCCGCGCACATCAGCCATGTCTGGCTCAAGGCCGCCGACAAGGCGGTGCAGCAAAAACTGATGCCCGCGTCCGTCGGGCTCGATGCGGCTGGCCACGCCACGCCGGCATTGCTCAAGAAACTGCAGGCGCTGGGCGCCGATGTGTCCGACCCGGCGGCTGCCGTGGCCGCGCTCAAGCGCGCGCCTGACGGCAAGGCCGAAGCGCTGTTTTACGACAGCCTGGTCACCGGCGCCACGCTCGACACCGGACTGCAAAAAGCGCTTGAAGAAGCGATTGCCAAACTGCCCATTCCAAAGGTCATGAGCTACCAGCTGGAGACCGACTGCGCGCTGCCCGGCTGGACCAGCGTGAACTTCGTGCGCCCGGCGCACGGCCTGGTGGCGCTGCATGGCAATGCCGTGGTGCCGGTCAAGGTGCTCGGGCTCAAGGCCGGCAACCTCACGCGCGGCCACCGTTTTGAAGCGGCCGTGGACCCGGTGCTGCTGCAGGATGCCGACAGCTACGCCCAGGCGCTGTCCAGGGACGGCGCAGTGATTGCCTCGTTTGCCGACCGCAAGGCCGAGATCGCCCGGCAACTGGCGGCGGCAGCGGCCCGCATTGGCGGCGGTGTCCGGGCGATTGAAGACGACGCCCTGCTCGACGAAGTGACCGCGCTGGTCGAGCGGCCCAATGTGCTGGTCTGCGAATTTGAAAAAGAATTTCTGGGCGTGCCGCAGGAGTGCCTGATCCTCACGATGAAGGCCAACCAGAAGTACTTTCCGCTGCTCGACGCGGCCGGCAAGCTGACGAACCAGTTCCTCGTCGTCAGCAACATCAGCCCTTCGGACGCCAGCGCCGTGATTGGCGGCAACGAGCGCGTGGTGCGCCCGCGCCTGGCCGATGCCAAGTTTTTCTTTGACCAGGACCGCAAGAAGACGCTGGCATCCCGCGTGGCGGGGCTGGACAAGGTGGTCTACCACAACAAGCTGGGCTCGCAGGGCGAGCGTGTCGAGCGCGTGCGCACCATTGCCAGTGCGATTGGCCTGCAGCTCGGCGGCGATGCGCTGGCGCAGCAGGCCGACCAGGCCGCGCTGCTGGCCAAGACCGACCTGGTCACCGACATGGTGGGCGAGTTCCCGGAACTGCAGGGCATCATGGGCCGCTACTACGCGCTCAATGACGGCCTGAGTACCGACGTTGCTGACGCCATTGAAGACCATTACAAGCCGCGCTTTGCCGGCGACGCCCTGCCGCGCAACCTGACCGGTGCGGTCGTGGCGCTGGCCGACAAACTCGAAACGCTGGTCGGCATGTTCGGCATTGGCAACCTGCCGACCGGCGACAAGGACCCGTTCGCGCTGCGCCGCCATGCGCTGGGCGTGATCCGCATGCTGGTTGAAAAAGACCTGCCGCTGGAACTGGGCGCGCTGGTGGCTGGGGCTGCGCCTGCATTTGGCGACAAGATCACCGATGCCTCGGCGGCGCTGACCGAATTCATCTACGACCGCCTGGCCGGCGCCCTGCGCGAGCAGGGCTACAGCGCGCAGGAGGTCGAAGCCGTGCTCGCGCTGCGCCCGCAGCGCCTGGGCGACGTCGCCAAGCGGCTGGCCGCCGTGCGCGCCTTTGCTGCGTTGCCCGAAGCGCCTGCGCTGGCCGCGGCCAACAAGCGCATCGGCAACATCCTGAAAAAAGCGCTGGAAGTGGATCCGCATGTCAGCGAAGTGCTGCTGCAGGAACCGGCCGAGATCGCCTTGTATACCGCGATGAAAGCGGTGCTGCCCCAGGCCAACGCGCAGTTTGACGCGGGCGACCTGGCCGCCTCGCTGCAAACGCTGGCGGCCTTGCGCACGCCGGTCGATGCGTTTTTTGACAGCGTGATGGTCAACGCCGAGGCGCTCGACCTGCGCCTGAACCGCCAGGGGCTGCTCAAAAGCCTGCACGATGCGATGAACCGCGTGGCCGACTTGTCGCGCCTGGCGGCCTGAGTGCGCACTGACTTCGCATGAGCACGCCATGAACCATCCGGCCACGAAGCCGCAGACCGGCTGGTTGGCGCGCTGGACGTCGCTGCACACTGCCTGGTTGCTGTTTGCGCCGCCTGCCGTGCTGGTGGGGCTGCGCTGGGTGCTTCAGTTGTCACCCGACCGCCTGCCCGGCACGCCTGCGCTGCCGCTGGCGCCAGTGTCGGTGCCTTCGGGCTGGGTGGAGTTGTTCTGGCCGCTGGCGCTTGCAGCGCTGGTGCTGCTTGCGGGCGGCTGGCTGCTGCGACGCCTGGGCGGGCGCCGCGCCGCGTCGTTGCTGGGCCTGCTGTGGGTGCTGCTCTGGCTGGGCGGCAGTGCGGCCCTGCTGCAGCGCCACCTGAACGAGCAGGGCTTGTTCTTGCGCGACGCCGCCGCGCCCGGCGAGGCACCGCGTCCCGGCGCGGTCCTGGCACAGGTACTCTCCAGTCAATTCAAGCCGCCCAGTTTGCGCAGCATGGGCGGCACGGCGCTGGTGCTGCAGGTGCCGGGTCTGCCGGAGCCGCACCGCCTGCTGCTAAACGAGCCGCAGGCGGCGCAGATCAAGCGCGGCGACACGCTGGCGCTGGCCTTTTCACCCGGCCGTTTCCGGGGGCTGTTTGTGATCGATTGGCGGGTGGTGCAGCCTGCGGCGACGCTCCCGGCGGTGTCCGCTTCCCCCTCTTTGATCATCAAACCATGAAACTCATCATTCTTGACCGCGACGGCACCATCAACAGTGACAGCGATGATTTCGTCAAAACCCCTGAAGAATGGCTGCCGCTGCCCGGTGCGCTGGAAGCGATTGCCCGGCTCAACCAGGGCGGCTGGCGGGTGGTGATTGCGTCGAACCAGTCGGGCCTGGGGCGCGGCCTGTTCGACGTGGCGGCGCTCAACGCCATCCATGCCAAGATGCACAAGCTGCTGGCCGCCGCTGGCGGGCGGGTTGATGCGGTGTTTTACTGCCCGCACAGCCCCGAGGAAAGCTGCAACTGCCGCAAGCCTCTGCCCGGGCTGTTCGAGCAGATCGGCACGCGCTTTGGCGTGCAGCTTCAGGGTGTGCCGACGGCGGGGGACTCGCTGCGCGACCTGCAGGCGGGCGCCGCTGCCGGCTGTGAGCCGCACCTGGTGCTGACGGGCAAGTCGGCGCACTACCGCAACGGCGGGCAACCCGAAGGCCTGCCCGCCGGCACCTTGCTGCATGCCGATCTGGCCGCGTTTGCAGATTTCATCCTGGAGCGCGGCGCTTCGCCCTCGTCCGAAAAAGATAAAAAATGATAGCGATAGCGGTAAGTTTTATAAGGGCCAAGGCCCATCAACATCATAAAAATTACCTGACACCCCACCCCCACCGGAACCACTGACATGCCCCTGATTCGCTCCATCCTGCACATGCTGTGGATGATTCTTACCGTGATGCCGTGGGCGCTTTTTGTGGTGTTCGCCTCCCTTTTTGTCAATAGCACCACCATGTACTGGATGTGCGCGCGCTGGCTGAAGCTGGCGGTGGACAGCGGCACCTTCATACTGGGCATCAAGAACCGCATCACCGGCATGGAAAACCTGCCGACGGGTGAACTCAGCGCCGCCGTGTTGCTGGTCAAGCACCAGTCGACCTGGGAAACCCTCACCATGCCGGCGATCATGCCGCACCCGCTGGCCTATGTGTTCAAGAAAGAACTGCTCTACATTCCGTTTTTTGGCTGGGCCATGGCGCGCATGGACATGATCCACATTGACCGCAGCCAGGGCACGCGGGCGTTTGCCAAGGTGGTCGAGCAGGGCAAGCGGCTGATGGCGCACGGCACCTGGGTCATCATGTTTCCTGAAGGCACGCGGATTGACCGCGGGCAGGCCGGCGTCTACAAATCGGGCGGCGCGCGGCTGGCGATCAAGGCCGGTGTGCCGGTGATCCCGATTGCCGTGACGTCTGCGAAATGCTGGCCGCGCAAGGCCTTCATCAAAAAGCCGGGCATCGTCGATATTTCCATCGGCAAGCCGATTGACAGCACCGGCCGCAAGCCCGACGAACTGATGCTGGAAGTCCAGGCCTGGATCGAAGCCGAAATGCACCGGCTCGACCCCGAGGCCTATGCGGCCCCCGCGGCCCCGTCCCGCCAGGGCTGAGCGGGCCGCCCCGCTGCACCCCATCAAACCGCCATGATGCACAGGCTTCTTCAATTCACACGGGATCTATTTGAGCTGGCTCCGGCTGGCAGCCCGGCGCCTTCCGGGCCCGCTGGGAAAACGCCGAAATTGAAGGAAAAAGTGCCTGTGGCCCATTCGGGAACGGCTCAAGATGCTATTGAAAAGATAGCGGGTAATGCCCCCGCGGCGTTCCGGCACCCGCATGCCACGCGCGAAGCCTTGCTGGGCGGCATGGTGGTGGCCTATGCCTTCAGGCGCAGCGCGCGCCGCAGCATCGGATTTTCGGTGGGGCCTGAAGGGCTCGCGGTGAGCGCGCCCAAATGGGTGCCGCTCCATGAAATTGACCAGTCGGTGCGTGACAAGTCGGGCTGGATTCTTAAAAAACTCCGGCAAACCCGCGAGCGCCACGAGCGGCTGGAGTCCGCGCGCATTGACTGGAAGGACGGCGCGACGTTTCCTTTTCAGGGCGAGCCCTTGCGGCTGGTGATTGAGGCGCACCCGCCGGCTGGCGCCGCTAGAGCCGTCAACGGCGTCAGCGCCGAACTCAAAAGCCTTGCAGCCGGCCTGCCCGAAGGTGCCTGGCCGGCGGAGGTGGAACGCGCCCTGCATCTGCGCCTGCCCCTTGGCGCCACGCGCGAACAGATCCGCGACGCCGTGCAGGCGTGGCTGATGCGCCAGGCCCGGCAGATTTTTTCCGAGCGGCTGGCGCATTTCGCCCCGCAGCTCGGTGTGCAGTGGCACAAGCTCAGCCTGTCCAGCGCCAGTACACGCTGGGGCAGCGCGAGCAGCAACGGGTCCATCCGGCTGAACTGGCGCCTGCTGCACTTCAAGCCTGCGGTGATGGACTATGTGGTGGTTCACGAGCTAAGCCATTTGCGGGTGATGGATCACAGCCCGCGCTTTTGGGACACCGTGCGCACCATCGTGCCCAACTACGCCGAATTGCGCAGCCAGCTCAAAGATGAGGGAATTCCCCGCTGGTGAAGCAGCATGAGTGCAAAAGTATTACATTTACGCTTAAATTGATAATATGATGGAAACAAAAAAATCCATCGGAAAACTGATGATCGCAATCCAGGAGAGGTGACATGAGCGACAAGCTGATACTCGTAGTTGAAGACAATCCCGACCACCTGGAATTGACGGTGCTGACCCTTGAGGAGCACGGTGTCACGGCCGAGATCGCCGTGGCCCGGGATGGTGCGCAGGCGCTGGACTATCTGTTTGGACGAGGCATTCATGCGGGCCGTGACACCCAAAGGCAGCCGTCTTTTATTTTGCTGGACATGAAGTTGCCCAAGCTGTCGGGCCTGGATGTGCTGCGCAGCGTGCGCGCCAACCCGCTTACCGCGCTGGTGCCGGTGGTCATGTTGACCTCGTCCAGCGAACAGTCCGACATCGTCGCGTGCTACCAAAGCGGCGCGAACGGCTTTGTGCGCAAGCCCGTCGATTTTGCGGATTTCACCAAAAAGCTCGATCGCCTGCAGGCCTATTGGCTGGATGTCAATGAATCCATTGCGGCGGCTTGAGCATCCACGCGGCGCTGCGTCCGGGCGCCTTGTATAAAGCAAAACCATGATGCGGACGCTGAGGACCCGCCTGGTCCTGCTGGTGGTGGCCGCAATGGTTCCCCTCTTTGGCCTGTCTGCGGTCAATGCATGGCTCAATGCCGATGCCGCCGTCGAGCGGGCGCAGGGCGACCTGCAGTTCGCGGTCTCGCTGGCCGCTTCGAGCCAGCAGCGCCTGACCGAGACGGCGCACCAGGTGTTGACGGTGATAGCCCATGTGCCCGACATCGCGGGGGGCCAGGAGGCGGGCTGCAGCCGCTTCCTGGGGGATCTCAAACGGCAGTTTCCCGGCTACGCCAACCTGGGCGTCATCGGCGCCGATGGTTATGCGCGTTGCCTCGGCCCTGGCGCGCGTTCGCCGCTCTACCTCGGTGACCGTTCTTATTTTCGTGACGCCGTCAGCCGCCGCAGCTTTGTGTCCAGCGAATACATCGTGGGGCGCGTGACCGGCAAGCCGACCACCAACTTTGCGCTGCCGGTGTTTGACGCGCAGGGCCGCGTCGCCTTTGTGGCCTATGCGGCGCTTGATCTCACCAAAATGGCCGAGTCGATCGCGGCGATCCATGTGCCCGCCGGTGCTGCGCTGGGAATCCATGACCGCAATGGCACCTTGCTTGCCGGGACCGCCAACCTGCCCTTGCCCGTTGGGCAGAAGGCTGCCAGCCCTGTCTTGCAGGAGGCGATAAGAACCTTGCGCACGGGGGTACATGCGGGTCTGGATGGCGCGGGCCAGCAGCGGCTATGGGCCTTCATGCCCAGCAGCGCGCAAACCGAATCGGCGGTTTTCGTGGTGGTCAGCATGGACCGCGGCCAGATCATTGGCGCCAGTCAGCGTCAGTTTGGCCTGGAGCTGGCGGTGTTGCTGCTGATGGCTTTTCTCGGGGGGGGGATTGCCTGGATCATGGGTGCGCGCACCATTGTCAAGCCGACCCGGGAAATTCTTGATGCCACCCGCCAGGTCGAGCAAGGCCGGCTGGATGTGCGCATCCCGACCCGCGGGCAGGATGGCGGGGACGAGCTTTTCACCATCGCCGCCGGATTCAACCGCATGGCTGAATCATTGCAAAAGCACCATGATGCGCTGGCCTCCGAGCTGGCGCAGAGCCAGGCGAGTCAGGAAAAGTTGCGCGACGCCCAGCGTCTCGGGCGCATAGGTTATTGGGAAATGGACCTCGAGTCCCGCGTGATGGGATGGTCCGATGAGGCCTGCGAGGTGCTGGGCACGGATCGCCTGCGGGTTGGCAGCAGCTATGACGCCTTCGTCGAGTTAATCCATCCCGATGATCGTGCCGCCTTTGCAGCCCGGCGCGATGCCGCTGTCGGGGAAGGCCTGCCGCTGGACCTGGAGTTTCGCGTCATCACGACGGCTGGCGCGGTACGCTGGATTCAGCAACTTGACCGGGTCCAGGGCCGAGGGGCGGGTGCGCAAACCGGCCGCCGCTCCGGGGTGATCCGGGACATCACCGAGCAGCATGCGTCGCAAGAGCATTTGAGGTTGCTGGAAACCTGTATTGCCCGCCTGAACGATATGGTGCTCATTACCGAGGCCAGGCCTGTTGACGCGTCCGGCCACCGCATCGTTTTTGTCAACGACGCGTTTGAGCGCCACACCGGCTACCGCCGTGAAGAGGTGTTGGGCAGGTCGCCGCGCTTTTTGCAGGGTCCCCGCTCGCAGCGCGCCGAACTCGACCGGATTCGCGCCAAGATCATCAAGTGGGAGCCGGTTCGCGCCGAGTTGATCAACTACACCAAGAGCGGGCAGGAGTTCTGGGTTGAGCTCGACATGGTGCCGATTGCCGACGCCAAAGGCGGGTTCACGCACTGGGTGGCCGTGGAGCGGGACATCACCCGCCGCAAGCTGGCTGAACAGGCCTTCATGGACAGTGAGCAGCGCTACGCGGCGCTGTTTGATGCGGCGCCGCTGCCGATGTGGGTATTTGACATGGCCAGCAAGCGGTTTCTGACGGTCAACCGCGCGGCGCAGCAGAGCTACGGTTATTCGTCCGAGGAATTCCGGGCGATGAGCATCTTCGATATTCGTACCGAGGCAGAGGCGGGCCGCTTGCGCGAGGAATTGGTCGATGCCATGACGTTGCGACGGGGCCGCTGGATGCACAGCCGCAAGGACGGGTCGCTTTTTCCGGTCAACATCGTTTCGCAGCCGGTTCAGTATGCCGGCCGGGACGCGCGCTTTGTGGTGGCGCTGGACATTAGCGACCAGGTCAAGGCCGAAAATGAGGTCCAGGCGCATCTGTTTACCTTGCAGCGCGCCGCCGATGCCGCCCAGGCCATTACCTGGCACCAGACGCTGGAGGGCACGATGCAGGAGGTGGCAGAGCAGGCGCGCGGTGTGATTGGCGCGCACCAGGCGGTGGTCAGCCTGACGCACGGCCAGGATTGGGCGCAGGCCACCCATGCGCGGTCTCTGTCCGGGAAATATGCGGCTTACCGTGATTTGGTCGAGTCCGCCGATGGCGCCGAAATTCGCGAGATGGTGTGCCAGAGCAACCGTTCGCTGCGCATCACGCAGGCCGGGTTGCTGGCGCATCCGCGCTGGCATGGCGGCGGCAGCAATGCCAGTGCACACCTTCCCATGCGGGGCTGGCTGGCGATACCCTTGCTGGGGCGAAATGGGAAAAATATCGGGCTGCTGCAGTTGTCTGACAAATACGAGGGCGAATTCACCCAGGAGGACGAGTATGTCGCAATGGAGCTGGCCCACCTGGCGTCTGCCGCCATGGAGAATGCCCGGTTGCTGGAAGAAGTCGGTCAGCTCAATGCGGGGCTGGAGCAAAAAGTCGTTGAGCGCACCGCTTCGCTGGCGCGCCAGGAGGCCTTGTTCCGTGCGCTGGCCCAGCAGGCGCCGCAGGTCGTCTGGACCGCCAACCCCAATGGGGCGGTAACCTACGTCAACCGCGCGTGGTTTGACCTGATGGGCGGCACTCTGGAGGACTGGACCGGCACCCGGAGCTGGTTTGCCGTGCTGCATCCCGAAGATGTGTCGGATGTGCGGGCCAACTGGCAGGCCGCCAATGCCAACCAGTCATCTTTTTCCGGCATCCGCCGCCTGCTGGCCAGGGATGGCAGCTGCCACACCATGGCCTACCGGGCCTCCCCGGTGCTGGATGCGCACGGTGCGGTCGCTTTCTGGGTCGGGATCGACGCGGATATTTCCGAGATCAAGGCCATTGAGGCCGCCCTGCGCCTGTCCAACGAGGAGCTCGAAGCCTTCTCGTATTCGGTGTCGCACGACCTGCGCTCGCCGCTCAACACCATTGACGGCTTTAGCCGTTTGCTGGCCAAACAGCTGTCGGGCGAGACTGGCGAGAAGGTGCAGCACTACCTGTCGCGCATTCAAATGGGTGTGGCGCAGATGGGGCAGCTGATCGAAGACTTGCTGTCCCTGGCGCAAGTGGCGCGGGCGCAATTGCGTATCGAGCCTGTCGATCTGTCGGAGATGGCCCGCAATATCCTGGACGAGTGGCAGCTGCGCCAGCCAGAGCGCGCGGTCAGCGTGCGCATTGAAAGCGGCCTGCAAGTCCATGGCGATGGGCGGCTGCTCAGGGTGGTTCTGGAAAATCTGCTGGGCAATGCCTGGAAGTTCAGCGCGCAGCAGGCCATGGCCGAAATCTGCATAGGGCAACAGTCCGAAGCCGCAGGCGGACCCGTATTTTTTGTGCGCGACAATGGTGCCGGTTTTGACATGGCCTATGCCGACAAACTGTTCAGCCCGTTTCAGCGGCTGCATGCGGTGTCCGAGTTTCCCGGGACCGGCATTGGTCTGGCCACGGTGAGCCGGGTGATCGCGCGGCATGGCGGCCGCCTCTGGGCGGATGCCGCGCTGGGCCGCGGGGCTACTTTTCTCTTCACGCTGCCTAAAGTGCTGCATGTGCTTTGAGTGTCCCAAAGGGGGTGGAGTCAATTAAAATGGGAAAAATGATAAACGTAACACCTTTGGCGAACCTCCATGTCGCGTGAGCCCAAAACTTTTGAAGCCGCCATCACCGCGGACGACTTTTCGAGTTCGGACTACTGCGGCACAAGCTACGCGGCCAAGCTGCTGGGCTTGTCGGTGGCCACGGTGCAGTCGCTGGTTGAAAAGGGCGAAATAGAAGCCTGGAAAACGCTGGGCGGGCACCGCCGCATTGCGTTGCACTCCATCAACGCCTATCTGGCCAAGAACAGCCCGCAACTTTCACGGGCCGATACCAATCCCAAGCACCGTTTGCGCGTGCTGATCGTCGAGGACGACGAGATCACCTGTGAGTTGTACCGGGCCTATTTTGACGAGTGGGACCTGCCGGTCGACTGCACCTGGATGCCTTCGGCCCTGGAGGCATTGATGGACATTGCCAGCATGCGGCCTGACTTGCTGATCACCGACTTGTCCATGCCTGGGGTCGACGGTATCGAGATGCTCAAAGCCCTCAAACGCAACCAGCAACTGACGGATATGCAGATCGTGGTCATCAGCGGCTTGCCGCTGGAGGCGATTACTGAACGCGGCGGACTTCCGGCGCACGCCCACCTGCAGAAAAAGCCGGTCAACTTTGACTGGCTGCAGGGCTACGTGACCGCGCTCGTGACGGCCAACGCCAAGTGGCGCCAATGACATGCCCGAACGGGGGCCTCCTGAAAACGAGTTGACTGGCAAGGCCCCGCCGGCCGAATTGACAATGCTCGACTGGAGCCCCCTGGGCTTGGCCAACGACGGGATGGTGCGGCTTGACGGGAGCGGGCGCATCACCGATGCCAACGCCCGGGCACTTGAGCTTTTGCAGTGCACGCTCGAGGCGGTGTCTGGGCGCGATATCTGGGATGCTGTGCCTGAAGAAATCGCCGAGCAACATGAAAGCGCGACGATCAAGGCCATGCAGACGTCGGGGCGTCATGCCTTTGTGGCCCATCAGCGGTTCGAAGGCCGCTGGATCGAATACACCTTCAGGCGGGATGCTTCGGGGCAAGCCGTCAGCCTCAGCGACGTATCTTCCACGCAGCGGTTGCAACACTTGCTGGAAGATAGCGAACGCTATAACCAGTTGCTTTTTGATGCCAACCCCACCGCGATGTGGATGTTTGACAGGCGCTCGCTGCGGATTCTTGCCGCCAACCAGGCGGCCGCCAGCTTTTATGGTATTTCGCGCAGGGAGTTTGTGACGCTTCGCATGGACGCTTTGTTTGACGATGGAGAGGGCGCGGCGCTGATGAGCGACCTGGCGCCCCGCGAAGCGGGCCGGGAGGTTCGGTTTGAACTGCGGCTGTGCAAGCAGCGAAAACTGGATGGGGGTCTGGTGCTGGTGGAACTGGCCTGCGGCCACGTGATGTGGAACGAGCACCAGGCGGTGCTCGTGAGTCTGGCCGACGTCACCCAGCGCCACCTGGGCGACAGCGCCTTGCGGCGGGTCAATGCCGAACTGGGACTGGCGCTGGCCCAGCGGCAAACCGAGTTGGTCACCGCCAGGCGGGATCTCGACGCGTTCACGCATGCGGTCTCGAGCGACTTGCGGGATTCCCTGCATGTGGCGAACGGTTTTGCGACCACGCTGGCCGAAAAATATGCCTCGGTACTGGACGGGCAGGGGATGCATTACGTCAGCCGCATTCAGGCCAGCACCCGGCAACTCGCCAGGCTGGTCGATGACCTGCGGACACTGGCCCAGCTGTCGCAACTGTCCGGCGATCTTGAAACAGTCGATCTGGTGCCGCTGTGCCGGTCGCAGATCGCTGATTTGACCAAGCGGGACCCAGACCGTGTCTTGGCGCTAGAGATGACGGCCACGCTGCCGGTCGTGGGCGACAGGCGGCTGCTGGGGATGGCGTTGGCCTGCATGCTTGAAAATGCCTGGAAGTTCACGTCCAAAAAGACCGAGGCCTGGATCAAGGTGGCGCTGCTGCCAGGAAAGCTGCCCGATGCGCTGGTTCTGGTGGTGTCGGACAACGGAGCCGGTTTTGACGCGGCGTACGGCGAAAAGCTGTTTTCGGCATTTCAGCGCCTGCACTCCTCGGCCGACTTCCCCGGCAATGGGCTGGGGCTGGCGATCGTCAAGGGCGTGGCCGCCAGGCATGGCGGCGAGGTCTGGGCGGAATCCGCCGGGCAGTCCGGCGCCAGTTTTTTCATGACGCTGCCGCAGGGCGCCCCTCCCGCGCCCTGACCGCGCAGCCGTGACGCTCAGGCCGCGCTGAAGCGGTAAATCCCATCCTGCGCCAGGAGCTTGTCGATGGACGCCAGAAACAGCGCCTGGGCGTTGGACTCGGGCAAGGTGCCGACCAAGGGATAGACAAGTTCAAGTTCCTGGAGGTTCATGTAATATTCGCGCCATATCTAACATTGACGTTGACGTAAACGTCATATGCTGCTTATTGTAGGGAAAGCGCTCACCCGGCGCTGTCGCCCATTTAACGCTACCGTTCCCATTTTTTAAACACACCATGGCCACCACCTACACCATCAGCGACCTGGCCAAAGAGTTTGACCTGACCACGCGCGCCATCCGTTTTTACGAAGACATGGGCCTGCTGCAACCCGAGCGCGAGGGCCCGGGCGGGCGCAACCGCATCTACACGGCGCGCGACCGCACCCGGCTCAAGCTGACGCTGCGCGCCAAGCGGCTGGGCCTGTCGCTGATGGAGGCCAGGGAGATCATCGACTCCTATGACAGCCCGCGCGACACGGCGCCGCAACTCCAGAAGTTTCTGGCCATTCTGGCCGAGCACCGCAAGAAGCTCGAAGACCAGATGCTGGACCTGCAGGCCAATCTGGACGAGATCCGGACCCACGAAAAAGAAGCCAGGGTGCTGCTGGGAAAGGCTAAAAAATCAAAATAGTCCATAATTGACGTTTACGTAAACGTCAATTGAAAAACTCTTCAGACAAGGCTCTCCCCATGGTTGTACCTACCGCGCCTGCCGCCCCCCCGGATTTGTTCCAGCGCATCGAAGCGAGCTTTCTGCGCCAGGGCCTGATGCAGCATCTGGGTGCGCGGCTGGTGCGCGTGGAGCCGGGCCTGTGCGAAGTCGCGCTGCCGTATTCGGAGCGCGTGAATCAGCAGCAGGGCGGCTTTCATGGCGGCGCCATGGGCGCGCTGGCCGACATTGCCGGCGGCTATGCGGCCATGACGGTGGTCGCCGCCGATTCAGAGGTGACCACGGTCGAGTACAAGATCAATTTTCTGGCCGGTTTCAAGGGCGGCGAGTTGCGCGCGATTGGCCGCGTGGCCAGGGCCGGCAAGCGCATCATCGTGACCACGGCCGAAGTGCTGCACCTCGATGCCAGTGGCCGGCAAAGCGCCTGCGCGCTGATGCAGCAAACCATCGTTCCCGTGCCCAAAACCTATTGATCGCCGCGCGGCGTTATCTTCTTTTCAAGAAAGACTTCAACCATGAACAACATGCCCGGACTCAATTTCCAACTCGGCGAAGACATCGACGCCCTGCGCGACGCGGTGCGCGATTTTGCCCAGGCCGAAATCGCGCCGCGCGCCGCCGAAATCGATAAAAACGACCAGTTTCCGATGGACCTGTGGGAAAAGATGGGCGCGCTTGGCGTGCTGGGCATCACCGTGGGTGAAGAATACGGCGGCGCCGGCATGGGCTACCTGGCCCACATGATTGCCATGGAAGAAATCAGCCGCGCCAGCGCCTCGGTCGGCCTGTCGTATGGCGCGCACAGCAACCTCTGCGTCAACCAGATCAAGCGCAACGGCACCGAAGCCCAGCGCCAGAAATACCTGCCCAAGCTGATCAGCGGCGAGCATGTCGGCGCGCTGGCCATGAGCGAGCCCGGCGCCGGCAGCGACGTGATTTCGATGAAGCTCAAGGCCGAGGACAAGGGCGGCTACTACCTGCTCAACGGCAGCAAGATGTGGATCACCAACGGCCCCGACGCCGACACGCTGGTGGTCTACGCCAAGACCGAGCCCGAACTGGGCGCGCGCGGCGTCACGGCCTTCCTGATCGAAAAAGGCATGCCCGGCTTTTCCGTCGCGCAAAAGCTCGACAAGCTCGGCATGCGCGGCAGCCACACCGGCGAGCTGGTGTTCAACAACGTCGAAGTGCCGGCGCAAAACATCCTGGGTGGCCTCAACAGCGGCGCCAAAGTCCTGATGAGTGGCCTGGACTACGAGCGCGCCGTGCTCACCGGCGGGCCGCTGGGCATCATGCAGTCGGTGATGGACAGCGTGCTGCCCTACATCCACGACCGCAAGCAGTTCGGCCAGAGCATCGGCGAGTTCCAGCTGATCCAGGGCAAGGTTGCCGACATGTACACCGTGCTGCAGGCCGGCCGCTCGT
>NZ_JADMJK010000139.1 GCF_018780625.1 Polaromonas sp.
GAATTCCAGCCGCTCAAAAACGTGCCCGGCGTGCGCCTGAAATGGGTGCGCAGCCCGGCCGAGTTGCTGGATGCGGACTGGATCATCCTGCCCGGCTCGAAGGCGACCAGCGCCGACCTGGCCTGGCTGCGCGCGCAGGGGCTGGACCAGGCGATTGCCGCGCATGCGGGCCGGGGCGGCGCGGTGCTGGGCATTTGCGGCGGCCTGCAAATGCTGGGTGAAGCGCTGATCGACCCGCACGGCATCGACGGCAACGGCCCGGGCCTGGGGCTGCTGCCGGTGGTCACGCTGTTTGACGAAGCCAAGACCGTGCAGCACCGGCAGGCTGCATTTTTCGCCGTGCGCGGGCTGTGGGCCGGTTTGTCAGGCGCAGAGGTGCAGGGCTACGAAATCCACCATGGCCAGACCGCGCCGCATTCGGCCATGGCCGCTGCGGGCGACATCGCCTACCCGGTCATGCCCGAAGGCCTGGCCTGGCAAAACGGCGCGGGCAATGTGCTGGGCCTGTATTTGCACGGCATGTTTGAAGACCCGCGCGTGCTGCACGCGCTGTTTGGCGCCGCCACGCCCACGCTGGATTCGGTGTTTGACGGGCTGGCCGACTACATCGACGCCCATTTTGAGCCGGGCGTGTTGCAGTCGCTGATCGCTTGAGGCGTGCTGGATGGCGCTACTCTCCTGACAACGCAAGCCACCCATGCCCCCGAATCTGCGTTGCTCCTTCCCCCTTCCCCCTTCCCCCAAAGGAGGGAAGGAGAAAATCGGGGAGGCCGAGTACGCACAAGAAAACCGGGTGTTAATAGCTATTGAAAACATAGCATTTGAGTGCCTCGCGCAGCGCCAGCCCCTATACTGCCTGCGCAGCCAGCGCCACCCGCGCGCCGCGCCAAAATCCGGTGCTGTGTTACACGCCGCCCTACGCTGTTTGAACCATGGATCGCATGTGACCACCGCTCCTTCCCCTCTTTCTCCGGCAACGCGCCGCTCCATCTTGCTGCTGTCTTTTGCCACGTTTTCCAGCATGGCGGCGCAGCGCATTTGCGACGCCATGCTGCCCGAACTGTCGCGCGTTTTTTTCGTCAGCCTGGCGCAGGCGGCGCAGGTGGTGTCGGTGTTTGCCATCACCTACGGGGCGGCGCAGCTGGTGTTTGGCCCGCTCGGTGACCGGCTGGGCAAGTTTCGCGTGGTCACGTTTGCCGCGCTGGCGTGCAGCATCGGCAGCGTCCTGGCGGTCTTTTCCACCAGCCTGGACATGCTGGTGCTGGCGCGGCTGGTGACGGCGCTGGGCGCGGCGGCATTGATTCCGCTGTCGATGGCCTGGGTCGGCGATACCGTGCCGTCCGACCAGTTGCAGGAAACGCTGGCGCGGATTGGCGTGGGCACCACCCTGGGCATCGTGGGCGGCCAGCTGATGGGCGGCGTACTGACCGATGCGCTGGGCTGGCGCTGGCCGTTTGCCTTCATGGCCCTGCTGTTCACTGTTGTGGGGCTGCTGCTGCTGGCCGATTTTCGACGGCAGCAGGCCGCCTTGGGCGCGTCGCTCAAGCCCGGCCCGCAGGCGGCACGTCCTCCTTTCTTCAAGCAGGCGCTGGCCATCTTGACCGGCCGCTGGTCGCGCGTGGTGCTGCTGATGGCGATTGTGGAGGGCGCAGTCGGCTTTGGCGTGCTGGCCATGTGGGCCTCTCACCTGCACCGGTCGCTCGGCTTGCCGCTGTCGCTGGCCGGGGCCATCGTGGCGCTGTTTGGCATGGGCGGCATGCTGTACATGGCCGTGAGCCGCCACCTGATCCGCCGTTTTGGACAGCAGGGTCTGGTGTCCATCGGCGGGGCGCTGGTGGGCTTGTGCGCGCTGGTGCTGGCCTACACGCCGCACTGGCTGCCAGCGGTGCCGGCCAGCTTGCTCGCCGGTTTTGGGTTCTTCATGTTTCACAACACCATGCAGGCCAACGCCACGCAGATGGCGCCCCATGCGCGCGGCACGGCGGTGTCGCTGTTTGCCTCGTGCCTGTTCCTGGGCCAGTCGCTGGGGGTGGTGCTGGCGGCGGCGTTGATCGACCGGATCGGCACCGGTGCCGTGATTGCCTTGGGCGGTGGCGTCATGGCGCTGGAAGGCGTTTACTTTGCCTGGGCGCTGCGGCGGCGCGACGCGCGGGCCTGAGCTGTCAAGGGCTGCCCGCCAGGGCAGCACCCGCTTCCCACGCGCCCAGCGCGTAAACATGCTTGTCGCGCAGGCCCGCAACGCCTTCGGCCCACGCAGCCAGCATGCCCCGGCCTGTGTCGCTGAACGCGGGGTGCTGGTTCATGGCCTCCAGCACCTGCGGCGCAACGTCTGCCACGGCGTCACAGACCGCCTCGGCCATCAGGGCCTGCTCCTTGGGCGCAATGCCGAAGGCGGTGGCGATGAACTTTTGCAGGTTTCTGCCTGGTGTCCATGTTTTTTTGCCCATGAAGGCCAGCGCGGGCAGGTCGTCCGCCATGTCTGCGTAAGCCCGGGTGGTCAGCAGGCCGTGCGCGGGCGCCGCCTGCACGTCAGCGCGCGAGGTGTAGCGCAAGGCCAGCGTGCCGGCATGGCAGCGGGCGTTGCGCAGGGCGTAGCTCAGCAGCAAGCTGGTGGCCAGGTGGCGAAATACTTCGCCCCGGCGGCTACCGGGCACATGGTCGCGCACGGCCTGGGCTATTTTCTCCCAGCTGGCGTCGTGCTGGCCCAGCAGCACGCCAAAATCTTCCATGCCCCAGTGGGGATGGCCCTGCGCGTCCAGATCAAGGCGGAGAACCGTCAGGGTTTCGCCGTCGCTTGAGAGTTCGGTATGGGCGGTCAGCATCACGCGTTGGGCCACCTGCAGGCACAAGTGTTCGTTGAGCGCCGCAAAGGGCGGCTGCGGGGCAGGCTCGGTCTCGTTGCCCCTTGTCCGCGCCGCCACTTGCACCCGTCCCGGCGTGCTGCCGCCCAACAGGGGCCAATAGACGCCCTCGTCCAGCACATAGGGCTCGGTGCGCACGGGCAGGGTGAGCGATACAAAGTCGCCGGGCGCGGTGCCGGCATGGTAGGTCAACACGCTCTCAAGGCCGGCCGCTTGTTCCAGCACGGCCACGTCGCGGCCAAGGACGTAAACAGGAAATTTCATGATGGGGGGCTGGGTTTTGTGGTGAATGGTGAGATTCATCCGTGTTTTGTAAAAAGCCGCTTGATCCGGCAGCCCACGACTGTAAGTGCTTTTTCCGCCATGCGCCTCCCGCCAACCGCCAACCGCCAACCGCCTCCTCCCCGGGCGCCTGGCGTTACCGTCCTACACTTCCGGGATGCGCGCACTACTAGAATCCCCCATGATAAAAATGGCCTTGGCCCGTGCCAAACCCCTTGCCACCGAAGTACTTCGCCGCCTGCGGCACCCCACCCGGCGCGGCGTCGCCTTGTCGCTGGCTGCCTTGCCGGTGCTGGTGCTGCTCTACGTCCTGGTCCTGATTCCGTTCACGCCCAGCATTGGCGACCTGCGCAAAGCCAAGATCGAAAAGCCCGCCACGGTGCTCTCGGCCGACGGCAAGGAGCTGGCCGTGTTCAAGCGCGCCAACCGCGACTGGGTCAAGCTGGCCGACATCTCCCCCAGCGTGGTGGACGCGCTGATCTCCACCGAAGACCACCGCTTCTTTACGCACCACGGCATTGACTTCAGGCGCACCGCGTCGGCGGCGCTGCACACCTTTTCGGGCGACCGGCAGGGCGGCTCGACCATCACGCAGCAGTTGGCCCGCAACCTTTTCCCCGAGGAGGTCGGCCGGGCGCCCACGCTCACGCGCAAGATCAAGGAAGCCATCACGGCCCTGAAAATAGAGTCGGTCTATACCAAGAAGGAGATTCTGGAGACCTACCTCAACACCGTGCCTTTCCTGTACAACGCCTTCGGCATTGAAATGGCGGCCCGCACCTACTTCGACAAGTCGGCCGACAAGCTCGATGTGCTGGAAAGCGCCACGCTGATCGGCATGCTCAAGGGCACCAGCTACTACAACCCGGTGCTCAACCCCGAGCGCTCGGTGGAGCGCCGCAATACCGTGCTGGGCCAGATGCTCAAGCACGACAAGCTCAAAGCCGCGCGGTATGAGGTGCTCAAAAAAAGGCCGCTCAAGGTTGAATTTGAGCGGCAGACCGAGCTGCTCGGCCCGGCGCCCCACTTTACCCAGCAGTTGCGCCGCTGGCTGATTGATTGGGCTGACCGCAACGGCTACAACATCTTTGCCGACGGGCTGGTGGTGCGCACCACCATCGACTTCAGGCTGCAAAAAATGGCCAACGAAGCCGTGCTCCGCCAGGGTGACAGGTTGCAGGGCGTGGCCAGCCAGGAGTGGGGCCCCAAGGCGTGGGCCGCCAAAAAGAGCCTGGTGCAGGCCTTTGTGCGCGAGAGCGGCGACTACAAGGCGGCCAGGGAATCGGGCCTGAGTGAGGAGCAGGCGCTCAAGCAGGTGCAGGCCGACCCCGCGTTCCTGAGCAAATTGCGGCAGGATAAAACCCGCCTGCAAACCGGCTTTGTGGCGCTGGACCCGCGCAATGGCCATGTCATGGCCTGGGTCGGCAGCCGCGGGTTTTCCCAGGACCAGTTTGACCACGTCCAGCAGGCCCGCCGCCAGCCGGGCTCCACCTTCAAGCCCTTTGTCTACGGCGCCGCCTTTGAGCAGGGCGCGCTGCCCACCGACACTTTTATGGATGCGGCCGTTGAGATCCCGCTGGGCGGCGGCGCCGTCTGGCGGCCCACCGATGTCGGCGCGCCCAGCGGCGTGGCCATGAGCCTGCGGGACGGCTTGACGTATTCCAAAAACACCATCACAGCCCAGGTGATGCAAAGCGTGGGCCCGGCCAAGGTGGCCAAGCTGGCCGAGGCCATGGGCGTGCGGCAAAGCAAGCTTGAGCAAGTGCCTTCCCTGGCGCTGGGCACCAGCCCGGTCACCCTGAAGGAAATGGTGTCGGGCTACAGCACCATTGCCAACAGCGGCAAGTACATCGAACCCATCCTGGTCACGCGGATTGAAGACCGCAACGGCCGGGTGCTGGAACAGTTTGAGGCCAGTGCGCCCGACCAGGCCATGTCCACAGCCGCCGCCAACACCCTGCTCGACGTGATGCGCGGCGTCATCGACCGGGGCACCGGCAGCGCAATTCGCAGCCGCTACGGCATTCAGGCCGATGTGGCGGGCAAGACCGGCACCACCCAGGACAACACCGACGGCTGGTTCATCCTGATGCACCCGCACCTGGTGGCGGGCGCCTGGGTGGGATTTAACGACAACCGCGTGACCCTGAGCGACTACTGGGGCCAGGGCGCGCGCAGCGCGTTGCCCATCGTGGGCGACTTCTTCCAGCAGTCCTTGCGCGCAAGGGTGGTGGACCCCGATGCGCGCTTTGACGCGCCGCGCCTGGTCAGGGCACCGGCCCCGGCGCCTGTGGCCGAGCCCGAGGCTGAAGCCGAGGCCCAAACCGAACTGGCGCCCGAAGAGGCCCCGCCCATGCCGCCCGATGCGCAGCCCGAATACCGCCAGGATAACTACCCGAGTCGGCCGCCGCCGCCGGCCTACCAGAATTACCCCGGCAATCAGGGCAATCAGGGTTATCGTGGCCAGCAGGGCAATCAGGGGTATCCCGCCTACCCGCCGACGGAGCCCGCGCCGCAACTCCGGGAGTTTCCGCCCATCCCGCCGCCACCTCCACCCCCACCGGCTCTGGATCGCGGCTACTACGGCCGGTGAACGGGGCGGCTCGCCTTGTCTCCCCGGTTGCAGGGCGGGTGGCGGTCCCCGCATAAACTGGCCAGCTAACTTCAGGAGATTCCTTGTATGCTGACCCTTTGCGGCTTTCCGATTTCCAACTACTACAACAAGGTCAAGCTGGCACTGCTTGAAAAAGGCGTGCCTTTCAATGAAGAGGTGGTGCCGGTCTACAGCACGCAAGATGCGGTGCTGGCGGCGTCCCCGCTGGCCAAGATCCCCTACATACGAACGCCGCAGGGTGGGCTGTGCGAGAGCCAGGCCATCATGGAATACATCGAGGCCGCCTACCCGCAGCCGCCGCTGCTGCCGGCCGACCCGTTTGCCGCTGCCAAGGTGCGCGAGCTGATCACCTTCATCGACCTGCACCTGGAACTGGTGGCGCGCGAACTCTACCCGCAGGCCTTTTTTGGCAGCACCGTGAGCGATTCCACCCAGACCCGTGTGCGCAAGAAGCTGGAAAAGAACATTGCCGCCTTCAAGCAGCTGGCCAGGTTTTCGCCGTATGTGGCAGGCGACACGTTCACCCAGGCCGACTGTGCCGCCTGGGCCAGCCTGCCGCTGGTGGGCATGGCCAGCCGCGCGGTGCTGGGCGAAGACCTGCTGCTGGCAGCCGGCGTGGACTACAAGCCCTACATCAAGCTGATGGGCGAGCGGCCATCGGTTCAAAAGGTGGCTGCTGACCGCAAGGCGGCGCAGGATAAATCCAGGGCCACGGCGTAACCGCGACGGCCATCAAAAAGAGGGCTATTTCCGTCATGCTGAACAGTGGCCTGAAACGTGACCACTTGAGGCCCGTTCAGTGACCGGCCACCAGCACCGGCGACGCGCGGTAGACCTCGGGCAGCATGGTTTTCAGGTTGGCAATTTTCGGCCTGTCGTAGGTGGCGATGTAGGCGTCGTGGGGGTTGCGCGTGGCGTAGTCCTGGTGGTGCGCTTCGGCCGGGTAAAAGGGCGAGGCCGACAGCGGCGTCAGCTGGGTCGCGATCTTGCGTGGAAACACCCCGGCCGCATCCAGTTGGGCAATGTAGCGCTCGGCCACCTGTAGCTGCTGCGCATCCTGGTAGAAAACGGCCGAACGGTATTGCGTGCCGTAGTCGGGCCCCTGGCGGTTTAGCTCGGTCGGGTCGTGTGCCACTGAAAAATAGACCTGCAGCAGCTTGCCGTAGGAAATCTGGCCGGGGTCGTAGGTCACCTGCACCGACTCGGCATGGCCGGTCTGGCCGGATACGACGCTGGCGTAATGGGCCGATTCCCTGGGGCCGCCTGCGTAGCCTGACACTGCGCTCAGCACGCCCCGGGTATGTTGAAACACTGCCTGCACGCCCCAAAAGCAGCCGCCGGCAAATACCGCTGTTTCGTGCGCGCCAGCCGGATTCGCCACCGCATCCAGCGCGGGCGGGGGCAGGCGAGTGGCCGCCTCCCCGGATTGGCGGCCCAGGTAAACCAGCGCAGCGGCGGCCACCATGGCCGCCAACACCAGCAGCTTGGCGGCCCGGCTGCCGGAGCTTTGGGGCGAGGGTCGGGCTGCATCGGATGGCGCGGTGGACATGAACAGGGCTCCGGGTGGTGAAGGGTGCTGTGGGAAGTTCGGCGCATGCGCCAGCGCGTTAGGATCTCCCCTTCAAACAAGGAGTCCTTATGCGCCAGCGCATCCGCGAAGAAGAAGCATCCGTTGCACTGTACTGGGATTTTGAAAACCTGCATGCCAGCCTGGCCGAGGCCCGGCAGGAGGGCGCCTACAGCAAGCAGGACAACCGCTTCAAGGTGCAGGAGCCGCTGATCGACGTGCAGGCGGTGGTGGAACTGGCGGCCTCGTTCGGCCCGATTGCCATCAACCGGGCCTACTGCAACTGGCAGTATTTCAGCCGCTACCGCGACGCGCTGCTGCAATGCGCGGTCGAGCTGATCCAGCTATTTCCGCCCGGCGGCTCCGCCAAGAACGGCGCCGACATCAAGCTGTGCCTGGACGCCATGGAAGACCTGGGCCGCTTTGGCCACATTGGTACCATCATGATTGTGGGCGGCGACAGCGACTTCATGCCAGTGTCGCAAAAGGTCAAGGCGGCGGGGCGCACACTGGTCGGCATCGGGGCGCGCAAAAACACCAACCGGCACTGGGCCAAGAGCTGCCACGAGTTCTGCTACTACGAAAGCCTGGCGGGCAGCACGGCGGCACCAGCCGATCTGCTGGCCGGGTCCGACCCGGCGGCCGAACTCTTCAAGCGCGCAGTTCGCCTGCTGGCCCAGACCCAGGGCGACGCGTGGGTCAGCCAGTCAGCGGTCTGGCACATGATCAAGCGCCTGGACGCGACCTTTGATCCGCAGGAACACGGGCATGCCAGCTTTTTAGCGATGCGCAAGGCCTTTGATGCCTGGGTGGAGGCCAGGGACGGCGCGTCTGAAACGCTGGTTCGGCTGCGCTAGATGCGGCCGGATGCTTGGCTGGATGCTTAAAAGCCTGAAAGCGCGTCAGACGCCGGCCATTCGTTGAACGGGAAGGGCAGCGACTCGGTGCCAAAGCACTCAAAGTCGGCAATCTGGGCCAGGTAGCGGCCCAGGCTGCGTCCAAAAAGCTTCAGCCGGCCGTTGGCCGAATCGGTGGCCAGTAGCAGTATGACTTGCACCACGGCCACACACAGCAGCAGCGACGCGGCCAGCTGGAAAGCGACCGCCAGCAACAGCATCAACAGCAGCCGCACCCCCAGCTTGCGCGGCGCGGGCACGGACAACTCGTTCATGGCGTTCTCCTTGCCTCCTTAACGGGCCACCAGCACCGGCACCGGTGACTCGGCCACGACCTTGGCCGCCACGCTGCCCAGCATCAGCCGGGCCAGGCCGCTGCGGCCGTGCGAGCCCACCACGATCAGGTCTGCGCCTTCGTCCTTGGCGGTCTGCACAACGCCGGCTGACGCGGTAACGTTTTCCACCACGCGCAACTGCAGGTCCACAGGCGCACCCTCACCCTGGCTGCACAGGGCCGACACCTTGGCATGTGCTTTGGCGGCATGCTCCTGGGCGGCCGACATGTAGGCCTGAAAGCCCATCGGGTTGGCTTCGCCGATGCTCATGTACGGGTAGGGATCGATGACGAACAGCGCCGTCAGTTTGGCACCCTGCACGCGCGCCATGCTGATCGCCAGTTGTGCGGCGTGTTCGGAGGCATCCGAGCCGTCGGTCGCCAGTAAGATGTGCTTGAACATGCTTGTCTTTCTTTTTAGTGGTGGAAAGTATGGACTTTAGCCTCATGGTGGGGCCTGCGCGTGCAGTGTTTATTGATGTGCGTCAAACCTCCCGCAAGATGCGGCCGCTACATTTTAAAAAAGCGATGCTTTGCCAACTGAAAGGCGCAGCCGTTAAACGAGGCGGACTTACATGACAGGTCATCACCCCATCCCCACGCAGAGCGAGCCCGCCGATGAAAACCCGGTGGACCTTGACGTGCCGCTGGCCGGCTTTTCGCAATGCCACGTCGGCATCTTGTCGCAGTTGCAGGCCTTTGAACAACTGCCCGTGCTGCAGGCGGCCGCAGCGCAGGCCTGCACGGTGGCGCACCACACGCTGGATTTATTCAAGTTCTCGGTCGTCGGGCACCACGCCGATGAGGAAAACGAGTTGTTTCCGGCTGTGCTGCGCAGCGCCACCCCGGGCCCCGAGGCGCAGCGCGTCCAGTCCCTGGTGGAGCGCCTGACGGCGGAGCATCGCATGATCGAATCGTGCTGGAAAAAGCTGGCTCCTGCGGTCAAGGCCGCGGCCCAGTCCCTGCCCGGCGACCTTGATCCGGCGGCGGTGCACGACCTGGTGCAGCGCTACACGGCGCACGCACTGTTTGAAGAGCAGGAGTTCTTGCCGCTGGCACAAACCATTTTGGCGCGCAATGGCAATCACCTGGACAAACTGGCGCAGTCCCTGAATTTGCGGCCTGCGCCGCATGGGGTGCGGCCGGTCTAGCGCCGCGCTTCAATCCTGCAGCTGGCGCGCCAGCAGCGCTGCCACGTGAATCGCTTCGCGCTGGGCGCCGTCTTTGATCTGGTGCCGGCAACTGGTGCCGTCGGCCACCACAATGGCGCCCGGCTGCTTGCGCACGGCGGGCAGCAGGCTCAGTTCGGCCATCTGCATGGACACGTCATAGTGGCTGGCCTCGTAGCCAAAGCTGCCCGCCATGCCGCAGCAACTCGACTCGATCAGTTCGGGCTGGGCGCCCGGAATCAGCTTGAGCACGTCGATGATAGGGCTCACCGCGCCAAAGGCTTTCTGGTGGCAGTGGCCGTGCAGCAGGATCGGCTGGCTGGTCGGCTTGAGCCGGGCCTTCAGCGTTTCAAGCTTTCCGGCAGCCGCTTCTCTAGCCAAAAACTCTTCCAGCAGCAGCGCCTGCCCGCTGATAGTTTGCGCTGCGTCGCCCAGGCCCATCACCAGCATTTCGTCGCGCATCGTCAACAGGCAAGACGGCTCCAGCCCGACGATGGCAATGCCTTTTTCGGCAAACGGGAGCAGCGCGGCGACCAGCTCGCTGGCCTTGGCCTTGGCCTTGTCGACCATTCCGCTGGCAAGATAGGTGCGGCCGCAGCACAGGCTTTTGCCATCTGCGACGGTTTTGGTCGCTATATGCACCTTGTAGCCGGCCGCTTGCAGTACTTTCAATGCTGAACTGGCGTTGTCGGACTCAAAATAACCATTGAAGGTGTCCACAAACAGCACCACGGGCTTGGCGGCCGCCAGCACTTCTTCGCGGCTGGCGCCCACAGCGCCTGAGTTGAAGAAGGTCTGGGTCTTCCACTGCGGCAGTGTGCGCCTGGCGGAAAATCCAACCATTTTTTCGCTGAGCGCGGCCAGGCCGGGAATCTTGTCGCGCAGGTTGAGCAGCGGCGCCAGGCGGCTGGCCCAGTGGGCGTAGTCAGGCAGGTGGGCGACCAGCTTGTCTTTCAGCGTGTAGCCGTGCTTGCCCTTGTAGTGGTGCAAAAACTCGATTTTCATCTTGGCCATGTCCACGCCGGTCGGGCAGTCGCGCTTGCAGCCTTTGCAGCCCACGCACAATTCCAGCGCTTCCTGCACCGCGTCGCTGGTGAAGGCGTCCTCGGCCTTGATGCCTTCCAGCTGGCCTGACAAGGCCAGGCGCAGCGTGTTGGCGCGGCCGCGCGTCAGGTGCTTTTCGTCGCGCGTGACGCGGTAGCTGGGGCACATGGTGCCCGCATCAAACTTGCGGCAGGTGCCGTTGTTATTGCACATTTCCACGGCCTTGGCAAAGCCTTGGGCCGGGTCGCCGCCGCTGCCGGGCGCGCTGGTTTGCTCGGTCACCGGGTCGTTCTGCACGTTCCAGGCGCTCCAGTCGAGCGCGGTCTTGATCGGAATGACCTTGTAGCTGGGCGCAAAGCGCATCAGGCGCGTGTCGTCCATCTTGGGCGGGTTGACGATGCGCTGCGGGCAGAGCAGGTTGAGCGGATCCAGGTAATTCTTGATCTGCGCAAACGCGTCGTTGATCCTGGGGCCAAACTGCCATTCGATCCACTCGCCCCGGCACAGGCCGTCGCCATGCTCGCCGCTGTAGGCGCCCTTGTAGTGGCGCACCAGTTCCGAGGCTTCTTCGGCAATCGCGCGCATTTTGTCCGCGCCCTGGCGGCGCATGTCCAGAATGGGCCGTACATGCAGCGTGCCGACCGACGCATGGGCATACCAGGTGCCCTTGCTGCCATGCTTGCGGAACACCTGCGTCAGCGCATCGGTGTATTCGGCCAGGTGCACCAGCGGCACGGCGCAGTCCTCGATAAAGCTGACCGGCTTGCCGTCGCCCTTGAGGCTCATCATGATGTTGAGGCCCGCCTTGCGCACTTCCCACAGGTTTTTCTGCGGCGCGTCGTCGATCATCTCGACCACCGAGCCTGGCAGGCCCAACTCGCCCATCAACTCGACCAGTTGCCTGATCTTGGGCGTGAGTTCGGCTTTGGAGTTGCCCGAGAACTCCACCAGCAAGATCGCGTCGGGCTGGCCGATCAGCGCGGTCCGCACCGTAGGCGCAAACGCCGGGTTCTGCAGCGAGAGTTCAATCATCGTGCGGTCCACCAGCTCCACCGCCGTCAGCGTGCCGTCACCGAGCCTGGCGATGTGCTGGGCCGAGTCCATGGCCTGGTAAAACGTGGGGAAGTTCACCACGCCCAGCACCTTGGTGCGCGGCAGTTCTGCCAGCTGCAGCGTCAGCGACCGGGTCAGGCCCAGCGTGCCTTCGCTGCCAATCAGCAGGTGCGACAGGTTGACCGAACCGTCGGTTGTGTAGGGCTTTTCGTTCTGGTTGTTGAAGATGTCCAGGTTGTAGCCGGCCACCCGGCGCAGCACCTTGGGCCAGTGCGCCTGCAGTTCGGGCAGCAGCTGGTCGGACAGCGCCTTGACGTAATCGCCCAGCTGGCGCGCCGGGCCGGTGGCGGTGTCGTAACGCCCCAGTTCCAGCAGGCTGCCGTCCGAGCGCCAGGCGGTCGCGCCCAGCACGTTGTGCACCATGTTGCCGTAGGCAATGCTGCGGCTACCACACGAATTGTTGCCCGCCATGCCGCCCAGTGTGGCCTGCGCGCTGGTGGACACGTCCACCGGATACCACAGGCCGTGCGGTTTGAGCGCGGCATTGAGGTGGTCCAGCACGATGCCGGGCTCGACTTCTGCTGTGCGCGCCTGGGCATCCACGGCCAGGATGCTGCGCAGATGCTTGGCGTAGTCAATGACCAGGCCCGCGCCCACGGTCTGACCGCACTGGCTGGTGCCGCCGCCGCGCGCAACGATAGGCACTTGCAGGTCTCTGGAGATGTCGAGCGCCGTCTTGACATCGGCGGCTGTGCGCGGCACGAGCACGCCGACCGGTGCGACCTGGTAGATGGACGCATCGGTCGCGTAGCGGCCCCGGTCGGCGCCTGAAAACAGCACTTCGCCTTGCGTCTCGGCCGCCAGCCGGGCCGCCAGCCGGCCGGCGACTTCATTGCTGACGCGCGCCACGTTGTCGTAGGCGTGGGCGGCGGCTTCGCGGGTGATTTTCAGGGGCAGGGGAGCGTTCATTTTTTCAGGCTTTTGAAGGGGGCTGGGCGGCTGCGCCGGCTTCGCGCAGTTGCTGGATCACGGTGTCCAGCTTGTGGGCCAGGTGCTGGGACATGACGGCGCGCATGGCCGCCGGGTCGCGCGCGCTCAGCGCGGCCACCATCTGCTCATGCTCCTTGACGGCCTCGCGCCACTTGTCTTCGTTCTGGTTGGAGCGAAAGCGCAGCGCTTGCAGGCGTGCATTGACCTGGTTGTAGGTTTCCAGGAGCACCGGATTTTTGGCGGCGGCGTTGATGGCGCTGTGAATCGCCGAGTTCAGCCGGTAGTAAGCGGGCAGGTCCCGGCGGGTGTAAGCGGCCAGCATTTCAAAGTGCATGGCCTTGATTTCGTTCAGTTCGGACTCAAGGATGCGCTGGGCCGCCAGTTCGCCCGACTGGGCTTCGAGCCCGGCCATGACTTCAAAGGTGTTGAGTACATCGGCTTCGCTCAACTCGACGGCAATCGCGCCCCGGTTGGGCAGCAACTCAACCAGCCCTTCGGCGGCCAGCATCTTGATGGCTTCGCGCAGCGGCGTGCGCGAGACATTGAGTACCTCGCTGAGCTCGCGCTCATTGAGCTTGGCGCCGGGCGCAATGCGGTTTTCAACCAGCATCTGGCGCAGGCGATGCGCCACCTGCTCGTGCAGGGCGGCGCGCGGAATGGGAATGACTTCTGCTGGCATGGCCTAATTTTGTATGCAAAAAACAAATATGTCAAATCGAGTATTAACCCTAAATTACATAAAATTTTATTGACAAATGAATTTTGTATGCAAAAAATAGCGTCTTACTTCAGGAGAGCCCGCGACATGCTGACACTTGACTTTCATCCCACCGGCCGACACTTTTTGCAAATTCCAGGCCCTTCGCCGGTGCCAGACCGCATTTTGCGGGCCATGAGCCTGCCCACGATTGACCACCGCGGCCCCGAATTCGCCGCGCTGGGCTTGAAGGTGCTGGCCGATGTGAAGAAAATCTTCCAGACCCAGCAGCCCGTCATCATTTATCCGGCCTCCGGCACTGGCGCCTGGGAGGCAGCATTGGTCAACACCCTGAGCCCGGGCGACCAGGTGCTGATGGTTGAGACCGGTCACTTTGCCGCGCTGTGGCAAAAGCTGGCCGACCGGCTGGGGCTCAAAACCGAGGTCATGCGCCACCCCGGCGCCGAGGTCTGGCGCCACGGCGTTGATGCGGGTCAGATCGAGGCGCGGCTCAAGGCCGACACACAGCATGCCATCAAGGCGGTTTGCGTGGTGCACAACGAAACCTCCACCGGCGTGACCAGCAACATCGCTGCGGTGCGCAAGGCCATGGACGCGGCCAGACACCCGGCTCTGCTGCTGGTGGACACCATTTCGGGCCTGGGGTCTGCCGACTACCGGCATGACGAGTGGGGCGTGGACGTGAGCATCAGCGGTTCGCAAAAAGGCCTGATGCTGCCGCCCGGCATCAGCTTTAACGCCGTGTCCGCGAAAGCCCTGGAGGCCAGCAAACGCGCCACGCTGCCCAAGGCGTTCTGGGCCTGGGACGAAATCATCGAGATGAACAAGTCCGGCTACTGGCCTTCCACGCCCAACACCAACCTGCTGTACGCGCTGAGCGAAGCCTGCGACATGCTGCTGGCGCATGGACTGGAAGCGGTGTTTGCGCGCCACCAGCGCTGGGCCGTGGGCGTGCGCGCCGCCGTCCGGGCCTGGGGCCTGCAGATTCAGTGCGCCGATGCAGCCGTGTATTCGCCGGTGCTGACCGGCGTGATGATGCCCGCCGGCATTGACGCCGATGCGGTGCGCAAGATTATTTACGAGCGCTTTGACTGCTCGCTGGGCACCGGGCTGGGCAAGGTGAAGGGAAAAATGTTCCGCATTGGCCACTTGGGCGACTGCAACGACCTGACGCTGATGGCGGCGCTGAGCGGCTGCGAGATGGGCCTGAAGCTGGCGGGCGTGAAGCTGGCAGGTTCTGGCGTACAAGCCGCGATGGACCACTTTTCAAGCCACGCCGCCGTGGTGCCAGAGCGCAAGGCGGCTTGAGGAAAAATTTGATTTTGCTATTGAGTTGGTAGCGCATCACGCCGATAGAGCGTGGGCTAGAGGTTGATTTCATTAACATCAGGAGACAAAACCATGCAACGCAGAACCTTCATCAGCGCCACTGGCGCCGCAGCCGCCACCCTTGCCGCTCCCAGCCTGTGGGCGCAGGCATTGCCCACCAATCCGATCCGCATCATTGTCGGTTTTGCGCCGGGCGGCGGCACCGACATCCTGGCCCGCGTGATCGGCCAGAAACTCGGTGAAATGTGGAAGACGCAGGTCATCGTCGAGAACAAGGCGGGCGCCTCGGGCACCATCGCCGCCGACTACGTGGCCAAGCAACCCGGTGACGGCACCACGCTGCTGATGGCCCACATCAACAGCCAGGCGATCACGCCTGCCCTGCAGAAGGTGAACTACGACGCGGCGAAGGACTTCCAGCCGGTCGTGCTGGTCGGCGTCACGCCCAACCTGCTGATCTGCAACGAAAACCAGCCCGCCAAGACCGTCAAGGACCTGGTCGAGCTGTGCCGCGCCAACCCCGGCAAGATCAGCTTCGGCTCGGCTGGCACCGGCAGCGCGCAGCACCTGGCGCTGGAGATGTTCATGCTGGCCGCCAATGTCAAGGCGATCCACGTGCCGTACAAGGGCTCTGGCCCCATGCTCACCGACCTGATAGGCGGCACTATCCAGTACAGCTTCGACACCATGACGGCGGCCACGCCCCATGTGAAAAGCGGCAAGGCGATTGCCCTTGCGCAGACACGCCTGCAGCGCGTGCCCGCCTACGCCAACGTGCCGACCATGGCCGAGTCGGGCTTCCCCGGCTTCGAGGCCACCACCTGGTACGGGCTCGCCGGCCCTGCAAAGATGCCGCTGGCCTTGGCCAAACGCATGAACGAAGACGTCAACAAGGTCATGCTGATGCCCGACGTGATGGAAAAGCTGGCCGCCTCCGGCGCCCAGGACGGCGGTGGCTCGACCGAGAAGTTCGGCGACTTCATGCGCGCCGAGCAGATCAAGTGGGCCAAGATCATCAAGGACGGCGGCGTCAAGGCTGAGAGTTGACTCCCCCCCGATATGGCCTCCGGCCATTTCCCCCTCAGGGGGCGCCATCTGCGGCCCGGCTAAGCCGGTTCCGCGCTGGCACTGAAACGGAAAACCGAACGGAACATCTCAGATGAAAAAACTTCCACTTGACGGTGTGCGCGTGCTGGACATCAGCCAGGTCATGGCGGGGCCGTTTGCCTGCATGCTGCTGGCCGACATGGGCGCCGACGTGATCAAGATCGAGCCGCCGGGCACCGGCGACCAGACGCGCGGCGCGATGGGGTTCAAGATGAAGGGGCCTGACAGCCTGGGCTTTTTGAACATGAACCGCAACAAGCGCAGCGTCGCGCTCAACCTCAAGTCCGAGGCCGGCCGCAAGGTGTTGCTGCAACTGGCCAAAGACGCCGACATCCTGATCGAGAACTACCGGCCCGGCGCGATGAAGCGCCTGGGCCTGGGCTACGAGGACCTCAAGGCCATCAACCCGCGCCTGGTCTACACCAGCATCTCCGGCTTTGGCCAGACCGGGCCGTGGGCCGACCGCCCGGGCTTCGACTTGATGGCGCAGGCCATGTCCGGCGTGATGAGCGTGACCGGCTATCCGGGCGGCCCGCCGGTCAAGGCCGGGGTGCCGGTGGCCGACATTGGCTGCGCGCTGTTCGCGATTTATGGCACCTTGTCGGCCTACATCGGCGCCAAGGCCAGCGGCGAGGGCCAGTACATCGACGCGGCGCTGTTCGACTCGGCCATGGCTTTTTCGGTCTGGGACATCTGCGACTACTGGGGCACGGGCAAGCCGCCCGAACCGCTGGGCACCTCCAACAAGATGACAGCGCCTTACCAGGCCATGGCCGCGTCCGACGGCTACTTCGTGATGGGGGCCAACAACCAGAAGCTGTGGCAGCTGCTGTGCACGGTAATGGACCGCAAGGAACTGCTGGACGACGTGCGCTTTGGCACGATTTCGCTGCGCCTGGCCAACCGCGCCGCACTGGAGGCGGAACTGGAGCGCACGTTCCGGCTGCACCCCAAGGATGACTGGGTCAAGCTGCTGCTTGCGTCCGGCATCCCGGCGGGGCCTATCCTGACTTATCCCGAGGCCTTCGAAGGCGAGCACGGGCGCGCGCGCCAGATGCGCATGGAGATTGACCACCCGATCGAGGGCAAGGTGCCCAACATCGGTTTTCCGGTGAAATTGTCCGGCACGCCGCAGCAAGTGCGCCGCCATCCACCGCTGCTGGGCGAACACACGGCCGAGGTGCTCACCGAACTGGGCCTGAGTCCGGACGAGCAGGCTGAGCTGGAGGCGCAGGGCGCGTTTGCAGCATGAGCCAGGGCGCGGTTCACCTCACGATCCAGGGCGGCGTGGCGGCGGTCACGTTCGACCGCCCGCAGGCGCGCAACGCCATGACCTGGTCCATGTACGAGCGGCTTGGCCAGATTTGCGGGGAATTGCAGGCCCATGCGGCAGTCCGCGTGGTCACGTTTCGCGGCGCGGGCGGCGAAGCGTTTGTGGCCGGCACCGACATTGAACAGTTCACCTCGTTTGGCAGCGGCGAGGACGGCGTGGCCTACGAGCAGCAGATCGACCAATGCATCCAGAAGCTCGAAGCGCTCCCCATGCCGACCGTGGCCGTGATCGAGGGCTGGGCGATTGGCGGCGGCCTGGCGATTGCCACGGCCTGTGATTTTCGCCTGGCCACGCCGGCGTCGCGCTTTGGCGTGCCGATTGCGCGGACTCTGGGGAACTGCCTGTCGGTGGCCAACCTGGCGCGGCTGAGCGCCGTGTTCGGCCTGCCGCGCGTCAAGCGCATGCTGATGCTGGCGGAAACACTGGCCGCCGATGAGGCG
Source organism: Polaromonas sp. (assembly GCF_018780625.1). GTDB lineage: Bacteria > Pseudomonadota > Gammaproteobacteria > Burkholderiales > Burkholderiaceae_C > Polaromonas. Next base: position 17,738 of record NZ_JADMJK010000139.1, read on the forward strand.
CTGGCCTGCGGTTTTTTGCTGCAGCTCAGCGAACCCGGCGAGATCGACGGCGCGCTGGCCCAACTGTGCGAACGCCTGGGCGCGCTGGCACCCGTGACGCAAAGCGTAGCCAAGGAAGGCCTGCGCCGGCTGGTCAGCCAGAACCTGCCGGCGGACGAGGACTTGATACGCCGCTGCTACGGCAGCGACGACTTCCGGGAAGGCGTGCAGGCTTTCGTGGGCAAGCGGCGCCCGGTCTGGAAAGGGACTTAGGGCGCAGGAAATGACAGGTATGCCCGTCATTCATATTTGTCATTGCCCCGCTTCGCTTTCCATGAACAGTCCCCGATTCGTCATCGCGAGCGAAGCGCGGCGATCCATAGCCGAAAAAGCGCAGTCATGGATTGCCGCACTTCGTTCGCAATGACAGAGATGGATTGAACCGGTTCATGGTTTGTGTGCCGTTCTGGAACGGAACGGGCGGCCTTGCGATGACGGCGCTATGTTGGTGCTTTCCACCGCCCTTAGCCTCAGGCGCTGAGCAAGCCCTTCAGGCCGCTGGCGGAGCGGTCTTGGGTATGTAGTCGCAAAAGGGCGCCACGCCGCATTGCCAGCACTTCGGCGTCCGTGCCACGCACACATAGCGCCCCAGCAGGATCAGCCAGTGGTGCGCATCGACCAGGTAGTGGGGCGGGATGCGCTTGAGCAGTTTTTGCTCGACTTCCAGCGGCGTTTTGCCCGGCGCCAGCCCGGTTCGGTTGCTGACCCGGAAAATGTGGGTGTCCACCGCCATGGTGGCCTCGCCAAACGCGGTGTTCAGCACCACGTTGGCGGTCTTGCGGCCTACGCCGGGCAGGGCCTCGAGCGCTTCCCGGGTGCGCGGCACCTGGCCGCCGTGCTGCTCCACCAGGATCTGGCAGGTCTGCATCAAATGCCTGGCCTTGCTGTGATACAGGCCAATGGTCTTGATATAGGACTCCAGCCCCTCCAGCCCGAGATCGAGTATTTTCTGCGGCGTGTTGGCCACCGGAAACAGCAGGCGCGTGGCCTTGTTCACGCTCACGTCGGTGGCTTGCGCCGACAGCAGCACGGCGACGAGCAGCTCAAACACGCTCGTATACTTCAATTCAGTCACGGGCTGCGGATTGGCTGCCTTCAACGCGGCAAAAAGCGGCTCGATGTTTTCCTTCTTCATAGACCAATTCTCCCATGCCCCTGCCATTCGCCGACCGCCTGAACAACGTCGAAACTTCCGCCATCCGGGAGCTTTTCAAACTGCTGGGCAAGCCCGGCATCATCAGTTTTGCGGGCGGTTTTCCAGACCCGGCCATGTTTGATGTGGACGGCATCCGCGAAGCTGTCAATGCCGCACTGACCGAAAACCCCGGCGCGGCGCTGCAGTACGGTGCCACCGAAGGCCATGGCCCCTTGCGCGAGCAGCTGGCCGCGTTCATGGCCAGCAAGGGCTGCACGGACGTGGCGCCTGACAACCTGATCGTCACCACCGGCAGCCAGCAGGCGCTGGACCTGATCGGCAAGACCATGATCAACCCGGGCGACAAGGTCATTGTCGAAGGGCCGACCTTCCTGGCCACGATCCAGTGCTTTCGCCTGTATGGCGCAGAAGTCATCAGCGCCCCGATTGACGCGCACGGCGTGAAGACCGACGCGCTTGAGCAGCTGATGGCCGAGCACAAGCCCAAGTTCGTGTACCTGATTCCCACCTTCGGCAACCCGAGCGGCGCGCTGCTGGGCCTGGAGCGCCGCAAACAGGTTCTGGAAATGGCCGTGCGGCACCAGACGCTGGTGGTGGAGGACGACCCGTACGGCGACCTTTATTTTGGCGAAGCGCCGCCGCCGTCCTTGCTGGCCCTGAGCGCCAGCGTGCCGGGCAGCCGCGACTTGCTGGTGCATTGCGGCTCGCTCAGCAAGGTGTTGTCGCCCGGCCTGCGTGTGGGCTGGATGATCGCCCCGCCGGCGCTGCTGGCCAATGCCGTCATGTGCAAGCAGTTCAGCGACGCCCATACCAGCACGTTTGCCCAGGCCACCGCCGCGCACTACCTGCAAGCGGGCCGCATGCCGGCCACGCTGGCCCATGTCCGCAAGGTGTACGGCGAGCGCGCAGCCGCCATGGGTGCGGCACTCAGGCGTGAGTTGGGCGCTGCCGTGTCGTTCGAGCAACCCCAGGGCGGCCTGTTCTTTTGGGCCAGCCTGACGGGCGAAGGCGGCAAAACCCGGGACGCCGGTGAGTTTGCCAAAAAGGCGATCGAGCAGCTGGTGGCTTTTGTGCCCGGCGCGCCGTTTTATGCGGCCCATCCCGACCTGAGCACGTTCAGGCTGAGTTTTGCGACGGCCGATGTGGCCAGGATAAACGAAGGCATGGAGCGGCTGGGCAGGGCGCTGTAGTCGGGGCAACCCGGCCATGCGGCGTGTCCCGGGGGCGGCTTTGTGTGCCGCCCTTAAAATCGCCCGATGAATCCTGCTCTCCAGCGCGCCGCCACCTTTGTCACAGCGCAATATCACCGCCTCATCCTCCTCATCAAGCGGTATCCGGTCCGGGCTGCCCTGGTGCTTCCGGCGTTGGCCGTGTTGTATGTGCTGGTGCTGATTCCCTTCACGCCCGGCATTGGCGACCTGCGCAAGGCCAAGTCCGAAGTGCCGTCGGTGCTGCTGGCTTCCAATGGCACGGTGCTGGCCGAGTACAAGCGCATCAACCGGCAGTGGGTGACGCTGGACAGGATTTCGCCGCATGTCATCAACGCGCTGATCTCCACCGAAGACCACCGGTTCTACGACCACCACGGCATTGACTTTCGCCGCACGGCGGGTGCGGTGCTCAGCACCCTGACGGGCGACTTGCAGGGCGGCTCCACCATCACGCAGCAACTGGCGCGCAACCTCTACCCCGAGGAAATCGGTCGCGCCACCAGCATCACGCGCAAGGTCAAGGAGGCCATCACCGCGCTCAAGATCGAGGCGGTGTATTCCAAGGCCGAAATCCTGGAGACCTACCTCAACACCGTGCCCTTTCTCTACAACGCCTTTGGCATCGAGATGGCGGCGCGCACCTACTTTGACAAATCCGCCGACAAGCTCGACGTGCTGGAAAGCGCCACGCTGATCGGCATGCTCAAGGGCACCAGCTACTACAACCCGGTGCTCAACCCCGCGCGTGCCAAGGAGCGCCGCAACCTGGTGCTCTCCCAGATGGCCAAGCGCGGCAAGCTGGACCCGGCCCGCCTGGAGGCGCTGACCAAGCGGCCGATGCGGCTGGATTTTGAGCGCCAGGTCGAACTGGTGGGTGCGGCCCCGCACGTGGCGCGGCATTTACGCAAGTGGCTGGTGGAGTGGGCCGACCGCAAAGGCTATGACATCCATGCCGACGGCCTGCGGGTGCGCACCACGCTGGACGCCCAGATTCAGAAGCTGGCCAACCAGGCGGTGGCGCGGCAGATGGCGCAACTGCAAAAGCTGGCCGACGGGCAGCGCAAGGCCGGGCAGGAGCGCACCCTGCTGCAAGCCGGTTTTTTGGCGCTGGACCCGCGCAGTGGTGCGGTGCGTGCCTGGGTGGGCAGCCGGGACTTTGCGCAGGAGCAGTTTGACCATGTCAGCCAGGCGCGCCGCCAGCCCGGCTCCACCTTCAAGCCTTTTGTCTATGGCGCCGCCTTCATGCAGGGCATGAGTCCGTTCGATACCTTCATCGACCAGCCGGTCGCCATTTCGTCGGGCGGCGGCGAGGTGTGGACACCCAGCGACGACGCGCCGCCCAGCGGCCAGCCCACCAGCTTGCGCGACGGACTGGTGTATTCCAAGAACACCATTACCGCCCAGCTGATGCAGCAAGTCGGCCCGGGCAAGGTGGGCCAACTGGCGCAGGCCATGGGCGTGCGCCAAAGCAAGCTGGACCTGGTGCCCTCGCTGGCGCTTGGCACCAGCCCGGTCACGCTGCTGGAAATGGTGGCCGCCTACGGCACCATTGCCAACGGCGGCCACTACCGTGCGCCGGTGCTGGTGGCCCGTGTGGAAGACCGCAACGGCCAATTGCTGGAAGCGTTTGAGCCGGTCATGGAACCCGAGCTGGCGATGCCGCGCGCGAAAGCGTTGATGCTGGTAGACGTGATGCGCGGCGTGATCGACCAGGGCACGGGCATGGCGATTCGCCAGCGCTACGGCATTCAGGCTGACGTGGCCGGCAAGACCGGTACCACGCAGGACAACACCGACGGCTGGTTCATCATGATGAACCCGCAACTGGTGGCGGGCGCCCGCGTCGGCTTTAACGACAACAGCCGCACCATGGGCGCCTGGGGCCAGGGCGCCCGCAGCGCGCTGCCCATGGTCGGGGACGTGTTCCAGCAAGCCTTTCGCAACCGCCTGCTGGACCAAAATGCCGAGTTCGACATCCCCCGCCCACGGCCGCAGCCACCGCCAGAACAGCAGCAGCAGCAGCAGCGCAACGACCCGATTGGTGAAATCGTCAACGACTTTTTTGGCCGGATCTTGAGGCAACTTCGATAAGGCCGCCTGCTCTGCCCAAACCGCATCTCACCACACCATGATGAAAAAAGCCTTCTCCAGCACCGGCCTCGTCTATTCCACCGACGCCGGACGCATGTGTCCCGACTGCCGCCAGCCCTTGTCGGCTTGCATTTGCAAACTGGCCAAACAAGTCCCCAAAACAGACGGCGTGGTGCGCGTCTCCAGAAGCACCAAGGGCCGTGGCGGCAAAACGGTCACGCTGGTCAATGGGCTGGCGCTGGACGCGCTGGCGCTGGCCCAGATGGCCAAGCAACTCAAAGCCGCTTGCGGCTCGGGCGGCACCGCCAAGGACGGGGTGATCGAAGTGCAGGGCGACCACTGCGAGGTGGTGATGCAGGCGCTGCAAAAGCAGGGCTACGTCGTCAAGCGGGCTGGCGGCTAAGGTGGGCGGCTAAAGTGCAGCCCGAAGACCTGCAGCGGCTGGTCACGGTGGAAATGCCTTATGGAAAATACAAGGGGCGGCTGATTGCCGACTTGCCCGGCAACTACCTGAACTGGTTTGCGCGTGAAGGCTTTCCCAAGGGAGACATCGGGCGGCTGCTGGCGCTGATGCAGGAAATTGACCACAACGGCTTGTCTCCCCTGCTGGAGCCGCTGCGCAAGCGTTAGGGCGGGGCGGGGCTAAAGCACCTTGCTCAGGAACTTGCGCGTGCGCTCTTCCTGGGGGCGGTCAAAAATATCGGCGGGCGTGCCTTCTTCCACCACCAGCCCCTCATCAATAAACAGCACGCGGTCGGCCACCTGGCGCGCAAAGCCCATCTCGTGCGTCACTACCACCATGGTCATGCCGTCTTCGGCCAGACTCTGCATCACGGCCAGCACTTCACCGACCATTTCCGGGTCCAGCGCCGAGGTGGGCTCGTCAAACAGCATGATGCGCGGCTGCATGGCCAGCGCGCGGGCAATGGCCACGCGCTGCTGCTGCCCGCCCGACAACTGGTTGGGGTAGGCATCCTTCTTCTCCAGCAGCCCGACCTTGTCGAGCAACTCGGTGGCGCGGACGCGGGCCTGCGCGGCCGTCAGCCCGCGCACCTTGGTGGGGGCCAGGGTAATGTTTTCCAGCACGGTTTTGTGCGGGAAAAGATTGAAGCGCTGAAACACCATGCCAATTTCCGAGCGCAGCGCATCGACATCGGTCCTGGCGTCGTGCACTGACACGCCATGCACCAGTACCTGACCGCCTGACGCTTCTTCGAGGCCATTGAGGCAGCGCAAAAACGTGCTTTTCCCGGAACCCGAAGGCCCAATGACACACACCACTTCCGACGCCTTGATGGCGCAGTCAATACCGCGCAGTACCGTCACACGGCCATATTGCTTGCTCAGTTTTTCAACGCGAATCACCTCGTCCATAGCGCTCCTCCAGTTTCTTGATTCCATAGGCCAGGCCCAGCGTCAGTACCCAGTACATGAGCGAGATCGTGAGGTAGGGTTCCCAGTAGCGCGAATAGGCACCGGCCACGGTTCGGGCCGCATAGGCCAGTTCGGCCAGGCCAATCGCCGACACCAGTGAGGAGTCCTTGAGCAGGGCGATGGCATTGTTGCCCAGCGCCGGCAGCATGCGGCGAAACGCCTGCGGCAGCACGACGTGAAACATGGTGCGCGGAAACGACATGCCCAGCGAGCGCGAGGCTTCGACCTGCCCCTTGTCAATCGACTGGATGCCGGCCCGGAATATTTCCGAAATATAAGCGCCCGCATTCAGCGTGAGCGCCACCACGCCCGACAAAAAGGCGCCATAGTTTTGCTTGATATGGCGCGCCGCATCGCCTGAGATGAGCAAGCCGTCGGTCTGGTTGACAAACAGCGGCAGCACCGCAAAGTGAATCAGCAAGATTTGCACAAACAGCGGCGTGCCCCGGAAAAAGCTGACAAAAACTGCAGCAGGCCAGCGCAACAGGTATTTGCAAAGCTGACGGGCCGGTGCGCGCCGCGATTCGGCCAGCCCCGCCAGACCGACCGCCAGGCCCAGCGCCGTGCCCTGCACGATGCAGATCACGGTGATCAGGATGGTCATCCACAGGCCTTGCCAGAACAAGCCCGCGTATTGATAAACGATGTCGGCGCGAAACCAGCCGAACCAGAGGACTTGCTCCATCACCAATGCGCTCCGTGCTTATTCGGCGGCCAGCGCTTGCGCGTGTACCAAAGGGGAGTCGGGTAAGTTCATGCGCGCGTCCAGAAAGAGGGTGACCGAAAAAAAGCCTGTGGCCCCGCAGGAAGCGCACAAACCAAAGTGCGCAATGGTAACGGTAATGCCAGTCAACCCATCGATCGTGGGCCGGGTGCATGGATTTTTCCCCGACAATGCCTCCCATGAGCAGCTTGGGCCATACCCGCATCAAAATCTACAGAACCGTGGCGCGGCAGCTGCACGGCACGGTGCCGTGCTGGGTCTGCGGCGAGCACGTCACGCCCGAGGCCGCCACGCTGGAGCACATTCAGCCGCTGTGCGAGGGCGGCAACAGCCATGCCGAGAATCTGGCCATCAGCCACGAGGTGTGCAACGGTCAGCGCCACGCAGTGGGCCGCGTTCCGGCGTCTGTGGCGGCACCGGGGCAGGTGCTCAGGCGTGGCCGCCCAGACACCCGCGCGCCGCTAGCCGTCGACTGAATCCGCCAGAAAACCGCCGCTCTGGTGCGCCCACAGCCGGGCATACAGGCCACCACTGGCCAGCAGCGTGCGGTGGTCGCCTTCTTCCACAATGCGGCCCTGGTCCAGCACAATCAGCCGGTCCATCGCGGCAATGGTGGACAAGCGGTGGGCAATCGCGATCACGGTCTTGCCCTGCATCAGCTTGTTCAGACTGCTTTGAATCGCCAGCTCGACTTCAGAGTCCAGCGCGCTGGTGGCTTCGTCAAGCAGCAAGATAGGCGCGTTTTTTAGCATCACCCTTGCAATCGCAATGCGCTGGCGCTGCCCACCCGACAGCTTGATGCCGCGCTCCCCCACCTGCGCGTCGTAGCCGCAGCGGCCCTGCAGGTCGGTCAGGCCGGCAATAAAGCCATCGGCTTCAGCCCCCTGGGCCGCGGCTTTCAGCTCGGCCTCGGTCGCGTCCGGGCGGCTGTAGGTGATGTTGTCGCGCACCGAGCGGTGCAGCAGCGAGGTGTCTTGCGTCACCATGCCAATGTGGCTGCGCAGGCTGTCTTGCGTGACGCCGGCAATGTCCTGCCCGTCAATCAGCACGCGGCCACTGTCCAGGTCGTGAAAGCGCAGCAGCAAATTCACCAGCGTCGATTTGCCGGCGCCAGAGCGGCCAATCAGCCCGATTTTTTCGCCCGGCTGGACGGTCAGCGTCAGTCCGTCAATCACCTGCTTGCTTTCGCCGTAGCCAAAACCGATCTGCTCAAAGCGGATTTCGCCGCGCGGCACGTCCAGCGCCGCAGCATGGGGCGCATCGACCACCGTGCGCTGGCGCGACAGCGTGTTGATGCCGTCCTGCACGGTGCCCACGCTTTCAAACAGGCTGGTCATCTCCCACATCACCCAGTGCGACATGCCCTGCAGCCGCAGCGCCATGGCAGTGGCGGCGGCCACGGCGCCGGCACCGACTTCGCCCAGGCTCCAGAGCCACAGCGAGGTGCCCGCCATGCCCAGAATCAGGCCCATGCTCAGGGTGTGATTGGTGATTTCAAACTGGCTGACCAGCCGCATCTGGCCGTAGCCGGTCTTCACGAATTCCTGCATGGCAGAGCGCACAAACGTCGCTTCGCGCCGCGAATGCGAGAACAGCTTGACCGTGGTGATGTTGGTGTAGGCGTCGGTGATGCGGCCTGTCATGAGCGAGCGCGCATCGGCCTGCTGCTTGCCGATGTGGCCCAGCCGCGGCACAAAGTAAAACAGCGCGGCCACGTACAGCGCCAGCCAGACCAGAAAAGGAAGCACCAGCCGGCGGTCAAACGCGCCCGCCAGCAGCGTCATGGTGGTGACATAGACGATCATGGCCACCAGCACATCGGCCAGCACAAACAGCGTGTCGCGCACCGCCAGCGCAGTCTGCATGACCTTGGTGGTCAGGCGGCCGGCAAATTCGTCCTGGTAGAACGCCATGCTCTGGCCCAGCATCAGCCGGTGAAAGTTCCAGCGCAGCCGCATCGGCAGGTTGACCGCCACGGTCTGGTGCTTGAGCGTGGTTTGCAGCGCCACCACCCCAATGCTGGCCACCACAATCCAGGCCAGCACTGTCAGCGTGCTGCCTTTCTCAGCCCACAGACGCTCGGGCTGGGTGGTCGCCAGCCAGTCCACAATGCGGCCCAGCATGGCAAACATTAGCGCCTCAAAGGCCGCCAGCGTGGCCGACAGCACGGCCATTGCCAGAATGAAGCCACGCGCGCCCCGGCTGCAGGCCCACAAAAAAGCCATGAATCCGGTGGGCGGCAGCGTCGGTTCGCCTTCAGGGTAGGCGTGCAGGAGTTTTTCGAATTTTTTAAACAAGGGCAAGGGAGCGCTTTCGGCCTTTCGGCACTGTGAAGGTGTTTTGGGGCGTTGATGAGGGCGTTATTCCGTTTCCGGAACCGGACTTCGATTCGTCATCGCGAGCGAAG
>NZ_JADMJK010000188.1 GCF_018780625.1 Polaromonas sp.
CGCCAATGATGGATTCGGCGCTGGCCTTGCTCCAGGCCTCGATGCCGCCGGCCTGCACCATGGCTGCCGCCTGGTCCATGATCTCCATGGTGCGGGGGTGCAGCTCGCCGGTGGCGGTATGGATGAAGAAGGGCAGCGGCACGCCCCAGTTGCGCTGGCGGCTGATGCACCAGTCGGGCCGGCCGGCAATCATGCCCTGCAGGCGCAGCTTGCCGTTTTCGGGGTAAAAGCTGGTTTCCTCGATGGCGGCCAGGGCCAGCTGGCGCAGCGTCTTGGCGGCCTTGTCCTTGGGGAACACGCCTTGCGTGCCGGCGGTTTCGGCATCCATGCGGATGAACCACTGGGCCGCGGCACGGTAAATCACCGGCGTCTTGTGGCGCCAGCAGTGCGGGTAGCTGTGCGTGATGTTTTCGGTGGCCAGCAGGCGGCCGTGCTCGCGCAGCGTTTCAATGACGAGCGGGCAGGCTTTCCAGATGTTGAGCCCGCCAAACAGCGGCAACTCATCGACGTAGCGGCCATTGCCCTGCACCGGGTTCAGGATGTCGTCGTAGGCGATGCCGTTGGCCACGCAGGAGTTAAAGTCTTCCACTCCGTAAGCAGGCGAGGAATGCACCAGGCCCGTGCCGTCGTCGGCGGTCGCGTAGTCGGCCAGAAACACCGGGCTCAGGCGCCGGTAGCCGGCATCCACGTCATGCAGCGGGTGCATGAAGTTCAGCAGCGCCAGGTTCTTGCCCAGCGTGGTCGCCACTACCGTGCCCGTGAGCTGATAGCGCTCCAGGCATTTGTCGACCAGCACGGCCGCCAGCACGAGCAGGCCGCGTTCGGTGTCGACCAGCGCGTACTCGAGTTCGGGGTTCAGGTTCAGCGCCTGGTTGGCCGGTATGGTCCATGCGGTGGTGGTCCAGATCACGGCAAAGGCGTCTTTGGCGAGGCTGTCCAGACCAAAGGCGGCGGCCAGTTTCTCGGGCTCGGCGCATTTGAAGGCTACGTCCAGCGTCTGCGATTTCTTGTCGGCGTATTCGATTTCAAACTCGGCCAGCGATGAGCCGCAGTCGAAACACCAGTACACGGGCTTCAGGCCGCGGTAGACAAAGCCGCGTTCCATGATGCGTTTGAGGGCGCGGATTTCATTCGCTTCGTTGCCGAAATCCATGGTGCGGTAGGGGTTGTCCCATTCGCCCAGCACGCCCAGGCGCTTGAAGTCGGCCATCTGGCCGGCGATCTGCTCGGTGGCAAAGGCGCGGCTTTTTGCCTGCACCTCGTCGCGCGGCAGGCTGCGCCCGTGCAGCTTTTCGATCGCGTTTTCAATTGGCAGGCCGTGGCAGTCCCAGCCCGGCACATAGACAGCGTCCAGGCCCTTGAGCTGGCGCGCCTTGACGATCATGTCTTTGAGCACCTTGTTGACGGCGTGACCGATATGAATCTTGCCGTTGGCATAGGGCGGGCCGTCGTGCAGCACAAATTTGGGCGAGCCGCTGCGCGCGTCGCGCAGTCGCTTGTAGAGCCCTTTGTCTTCCCAGTTCTTGACCCAGCCAGCCTCGCGCTTGGGCAGGTCGCCGCGCATCGGGAAGGGGGTGTCGGGCAGGTTCAGGGTGCTGCGGTAATCGGTTTTTTGGTCAGACATGGGTGCTTTTGTTGGCGGCTGGCTGAAGCAGCGAAAGCCGCGGAAAAATGGGTGGAGGGGTTGTTTGCCAGCGGGCATGCAGGCGACAGCCGGGCGACGAGATCGTCTAAATTCGGTCGCGCGTGGTCTGGCGGCTGGTTTCGGTGTGCATGGCGGCAAAAAATGACCGCGCATCGTCGCAGTCCTTGGCTATGCCCGCTTTCAGGCTGTCCAGACCGTCGTACTTCAGTTCGTCGTGCAGTTTGTGTAACAGTTCCACGCGAATAATTTTACCGTACGCCCCTTCGGGGCCCAGGTGCGCCGGCCATTCGAGGCAATGGGTTTCCAGCAGCACGCGCCCGCCGTTGACATCGGACGGGTCGAGCGAAGGCCTGATGCCCAGGTTGGCGACGCCAGTCAGGGGCTGCGCGTCCAGGCCATGCACTTGCACGGCGAAAATCCCGCTGGCGGCCGGGTTCCAGTGCGAAAACCGCAGGTTGAGCGTGCGAAAGCCCAGGTTCCGGCCCAGTTTGCGCCCATGCACCACATGGCCCGAGATGCTGTACGGCCGCCCGAGCAGGCCGGCGACGCGCGCCATGTCGCCGTGCGCCAGTGCCTGGCGCACGGCCGAACTGGAAACGCGGTTGCCATGCACTTCGTAGCTGTTCATGCGGGCCACGTCAAAGCCCTGGCGCTCGCCGGCGACGTCCAGCATGGCGTAGTCGCCGGCGCGCCTGGCGCCAAAGCGAAAGTCGTCGCCCACCAGCACATACTGCGCGCCCAGTCCCTGCACCAGCACGTCCTGAATAAAGGCTTCCGGCGACAGCGCTGCCAGCCGCGCATCAAAGGGCAGCACCACGCACTGGTCAATGCCGCAGCGCACCAGTTCGGTCAGCTTGTCGCGCAGCGTGGCAATGCGCGCAGGCGCCAGCTCGGGCTTGCGGGCGAGCGCCGCGAAATAGTCGCGCGGATGCGGCTCGAAGCTCATCACGCAGCTGGGCACGCCGCGGTGCTCGGCCTCATTCTTGAGCAGCGCCAGCATGGCCTGGTGGCCACGGTGAACGCCGTCGAAATTGCCAATGGTCAGGGCGCACTGCGGCGCCAGTTGGGGGTGTCGGTAGCCGCGAAAGACTTTCATGGGCGCAATTATCGTTTCTATAGCGGCAGTGTCCGGCCTGGATGCGCTGGCAGCGGTTTAGTCATGCCAGTTTCGTGATTTCACTGTATATTGACTCATTCACCGCTCGACACCGTTTTTCCATGTTCATGGAGGTTCGTTTTGAAGGTCCTGAAACTCTCCGCCCAAGGCTTGCCGCAATCCTGGATCAGCCTCGAAGAGGCCGTGCTGCATTACGCGACGAACGAAGTGCGCTGGGAGATGGGCGCGCGCATTGCCACCTTTCACGGTGGCCACAACGCCGTCACGGGCCAGCAGTCCATCATCACGGTCAACAGCATCATTGGCACCCGGGGCGTGCCCAGCATCAATCCGTTCGAGCTCAAGCCGGGTCTTACCAACAGCAAGCTGTTTTCACGGGACCGCAACGTGTGCGCTTACTGTGGCGGGCATTTTCAAGAGGAAGATCTGACGCGCGAACACATCATCCCGTTTGCCCAGAACGGCGTCGACATCTGGATGAACGTGGTGACCGCCTGCCGTCCCTGCAACCACCGAAAAAGCCACCGCACGCCCGAGCAGGCCGGCATGCCGCTGCTGTATACGCCCTATGTGCCCAGCCTTTGGGAAGACTTCATCTTGCGCAACCGCCGCATCCTGGCCGACCAGATGGAGTTCCTGATGTCGCACTTGCCCAAGACTTCTCGCCTGTACGCCTGAGTTTCAGACGATTCAGTCGGTTCAGGCAAACACGCCCGCCGTGTCCTGCATGCGCGCCGACACCTCGCCCAGGTGGTGCAGCGTGTCGCCAAACGTCATCTCCAGCTGGGTCAGCTTTTTGAAATAGTGGCTCACGATGTACTCGTCGGTCACGGCAATGCCGCCATGCAGCTGAACCGCCTGCTGGCCGACAAAACGCATGGCCACCCCCAGCTGGTACTTGGCCCGGGCCAGCGCGCGGCGCCGTTCCTCGGCCGGTGCATTGAGCTTGAGCGACGCGTAGTAGCTCATGGAACGGGCCAGTTCCAGCTGCATCTTCATGTCGGCCACGCGGTGGCGCAGCGCCTGAAAGCTGCTGATGGCGACGCCAAACTGCTTGCGGGTGTTCATGTACTCCACCGTGACTGCCAGCGTTTTGTCCATCACGCCGATAGCTTCGGCGCAGGTGGCGGCAATGCCGATGTCCACCGCATGTTCCAGCGCGCTCAGGCCATCGAGCGTGATCAGGCTGGCCGGCGCATTCTCAAGCATGACTTCTGCGGCGCGCGCGCCGTCTTGCGTGCCGTAGCCCCGCGTGGTGACGCCTGCGGCCGTGCGTTTGACCAGAAACAGCGCCATCTTGCCGTTGGCCAGGGCGGGCACGATGAAGGCGTCGGCCTGGTCGCCAGCCGGCACTATGCTTTTGGTAGCTACCAGCGTCCATCCTTCATGGGCTGGAGTCGATTTTGCCTCACATTTTTCAAACTTGTAGCGGGCCGCGCGTTCCTGGTAGGCCAGCACCACCAGGCGCTCGCCCGAGGCAATGTTTGACAGCCAGGCGTCCTGCATGGCGGCCGGCGCGTAGCCCGACAGCACGCCGCCCGCGATCAGCGTCTGCGCCAGCGGCTCCAGCACCAGGCCGCGCCCGAGTTCTTCCATCACGACCATGCCTTCAACCGGGCCCATGCCGAGCCCGCCCTGGGCCTCGGGAATGTAGACGCCCGCCAGGCCCAGGTCGGCCAGCTGGCCGTAGGCCTCGCGGGAAAATCCACCAGCCTGCGTAATGCCGCGGCGGCGCTCGAAGGTGTAGCCCTTGTCCACCCACTTGCGTGTGGCGTCGCGCAGTTGTTCCTGCTCGTCTGTGAAATCAAAATCCATGATGCGTGTCCTTTAAATCTTGTTCCATCAGCCGAGCACGAATTGCGACACGATGTTGCGCTGCACCTCGTTGGAACCGCCGTAGATCGTGGTTTTTCGCATGTTGAAGTAGGTCGAGGCCAGCGGCGCATTGCCCAGCGCCGCGCCCGGAAAATCGCCTTGCCAGCCCGCTTCCATGGCCTCGTGAATCAAGGGCAGGCTGAACGGGCCGGCGGCCAGCATCATCAGCTCGCTGTAGCGCTGTTGGATTTCGCTGCCGCGAATTTTCAGCAGGCCCGCGATGTCCAGCGAGTTCCTGCCCGATTTTTCAGCCGACAGCACGCGCAGCACCAGCATTTCAAGCGCCACCACGTCGACTTCTAGCTTGGCGATTTCGTCGCGGAAACGCAGGTCGTCGTAGACGTTTTCGGCTTTGGCAATGCGCTTGAGGCGCTCCAGTTCGCGCTTGGTGCGGTTCACGTCGGCAATGTTGGTGCGCTCGTGGCTGAGCAGGTGCTTGGCGTAGGTCCAGCCCTTGTTTTCCTCGCCAATCAGGTTGCTGGCCGGCACCTCCACGTTGTCAAACCAGACTTCATTGACTTCGCATTCGCCATCCAGCAGCTTGATGGGGCGCACGGTGACGCCGGGCGACTTCATGTCGATCAGCAGGAAGGAAATGCCGGCCTGCGGCTTGCCTTCCGTGCCGGTGCGGACCAGGCAGAAAATCCACTCGCCGTACTGGCCCAGCGTGGTCCAGGTCTTCTGGC
>NZ_JADMJK010000118.1 GCF_018780625.1 Polaromonas sp.
GCCGTGACCGACACGACCGCCGGAAAGCGGCTGCCATCCTTGCGGATGTAGGTCAACTCGTAAATGTCCTCGATGCCGCGCGAGGCCTTGAAGACCAGCGCCTCAAAACCCGGCGTGATGGGTGTGTCCAGCTCCATGCTCAGGGCGGCCGCCCGGGCGATCAATTCCCTGGGGTCCGAAATGTCGGCTGGCGTCACCTGGTTGACCACATCCGACGCCGCATACCCCAGCATGCGTTCGGCGCCCACGTTGAAAATCTGGATCACGCCTTTTTCGTCGGTGGCGATGCTGGAGAAGTTGGCGCTGTTGAAAATGGCGTTCTGGAGTGCGCCTGCCTTGAGCAGTGTTTCCTGTCGCCGAAACTCCATGACACCCTCAAGGCTCTTCGGTTTTTCAACCGTGCCATCCATAGGAGCGGTAATCGGCATAAACACTTTCGTTCGAACAGTCACACGTCCGCAGGTGGCCAGTACAAGGAATGCGCTGTAGCCATGTCCGCACGCAGCGTAACAGTTAATTAACAGCTTTCTAATCTAATTAGGGGGATTGCTGCCGCGCCGGCGCTTTTGCGCTGTCCACCCAGCCCAGCCCAGGCCGGCGGGTGCGGTCCCTCAGGCGACACCGGGCACCGTTTATCCGGACCTTCCCCACTATGAACGGCGTCAACTCTTGTTAGGCTGTCAGCCAGCTCGTTTCACCTGGAGTCCGCCTTGTCTTCTCTTTCCCCCGCCGATCAGGCGCACCCGGCTGTGCCCGCCCGCCATGACCTTCACTATCCGTTCTGGCCCAAGCGCCTGCCGCGCAGCATCACACCGCCCGCGACCTCGCTGTGGCACAACCTGGCGGTCAGCGCGCTGCGCTTTCCCGACAAGCCGGCGCTGGTGTTTTTTGACCGCGTGCTCAGCTATGCCGAGGTGCTGCGGCAAGCCGAGCGCCTGGCCGCCACGCTTTGCCGACTGGGCGTGCGCAAGGGCGACCGGGTGCTGCTCGACATGCAAAACTGTCCGCAGTGGGTGATCGCGCACTTCGCCATTCTGCGGGCCAACGCCGTGGTGGTGCCGGTCAACCCGATGAACCGGGCCGAGGAACTCAAGCACTACATCACCGACCCGGACGCCAGGGTCGCCATCACGTCGGCCGACCTGGCGCCTGAACTGGCCAGGGCCAGCGACCAGCTGGCGCCGCAAGCGCGCCTGAGCCACCTGATCGTCACGCACTACAGCGATGCGTTTGACGGGAATGCAGAGAACGACGGCCACGTCGCCCTGCCCGAAGCCTGGCGCGACTGGCTGGGCACCCGGCACGCGCTGCCGGCCCTGCAAGGCGGCGCGGTGACGGCCTGGTTTGACGCGCTCGCCGGCAGCGACGAGCTGCCCGCGCATGCGGTCGGGCCGCAAGACCTGGCCGTGTTGCCCTATACCAGCGGCACCACCGGCCTGCCCAAGGGCTGCATGCACACCCACGCCAGCCTCATGCACAACGCGGTGGGCAGCTGCCTGTGGGGCAATAGCACCTTTGAGAACGTGGTGCTGTCGGTGGTGCCCATGTTTCACATCACCGGCATGGTGTCGGTGATGCATGCCTCGGTCTACGGCGGCTCCACGCTGGTTATCATGCCGCGCTGGGACCGCGAACTGGCCGGGCAACTGATCTCGCGCTGGCGCGTGACGCACTGGACCAACATCCCGACCATGGTGATTGACCTGCTGGCCAGCCCGAACTTTGCCAGCTTTGACCTGAGCAGCCTGGTCTATATCGGGGGCGGCGGCGCGGCCATGCCGCAGGCCGTGGCCCAGCGCCTGTGGGAGCAGTACGGCCTGCGCTTTGCCGAAGGCTATGGGCTGACGGAAACCGCCGCCCCCTCGCACAGCAACCCGCCGGACGCCACCAAGCAGCAATGCCTGGGCGTGCCTTTCATCAGCACCGAGGCGCGCGTGATCGATCCCTTGACCCTGGACGACATGCCGCAGGGCGAGCAGGGCGAGATCATCATGTGCGGGCCGCAGAACTTCCAGGGCTACTGGAAGCGGCCTGAAGCCACGGCGGCCGCCTTCATCGAAAGGGACGGCAAGCGGTTTTTCCGTTCAGGCGATCTGGGGCATGTGGACGAGGAGGGCTATTTTTTCCTCACAGACCGGCTCAAACGCATGATCAATGCCTCCGGCTTCAAGGTCTGGCCGGCCGAAGTGGAGGCGCTGATGTTCAGGCACCCGGCGATTCAGGAGGCCTGCATCATCTCCACCCGCGATGCCTACCGGGGCGAATCGGTCAAGGCCGTGGTGGTGCTGCGCGCCGCCGCCAGGGGTCAGACCAGCGAGGACGACATCATCAACTGGTGCAAGGACAACATGGCCGCCTACAAGTACCCGCGGGTGGTGCAGTTTGTCGATGCGCTGCCCAAAAGCGGTTCGGGCAAGGTCATGTGGCGCGCGCTCCAGGAATCCGAAAGCGGCGATGCTGGTGCGTCAAAGCCTGAAAATAGGCATTGAATAGCCCTTTGGCTCATATTCATCGGGCGCTGGTGGCTATAAAAATCATAGTGAGGATGGCGCCTGCTGAAATTTTCAGCAGCCTGAGCGCGGCTTGATGTTGAAGCGCCTGGCTGGGTTATTCTGCTGACCTGATTGAACTCACCAGCAGCGCCAAGCGAGCGCTGCGCGCACCCATGGCCCCACCTTCCCTTCGCACTCGTCAACCTTCACCCGGAAAGCCGCTGGCGGGCTGGCGCTTGCGCCTGTACACTATCATTTTTGAAGCCGACACCCGCGCCGGGCGATGGTTTGACAAGAGCCTCATTTTCATCATCCTGGCCAGCATTGCCGTGGTGATGGCCGACAGCGTGGAGTCCCTGCATCTTGCGCATGGGCGGATGTTCCAGGTGTTGGAGTGGGGTTTTACCTTCCTTTTTACCGTCGAATACATTGCCCGGCTGGTGTGCGTGCGCCGGCCGCTGCAGTATGCGGGCAGCTTTTTTGGCGTCATTGACTTGCTGGCCGTGCTGCCCACTTACCTGGCGCTGTTTTTTCCCGGACTCCATGCCTTGATTGATGTGCGCGTGCTCAGGCTGCTGCGCGTGTTTCGGGTGTTCAAGCTCACGGCTTACGTGGCTGAATACCAGTCGCTGGGGCGCGCACTGGCTGCCAGCGGCCGCAAAATACTGGTGTTTTTGACGGCGGTGCTGATGCTGGTTCTGGTGATGGGCACGGTGATGTACGTGGTCGAGGGCCGGGAAAACGGCTACACCAGCATTCCCACCTCGATTTACTGGGCCATCAGCACCGTGACCACTGTGGGCTTTGGCGACATCACGCCCAAAACCGATTTGGGACGGCTGATTTCTTCCTTCATGATGCTGCTGGGCTGGGGCATTCTGGCGGTGCCCACGGGCATTGTGACGGCCGAAATGGCCGCGCACCGGCGCACGGAGCAGGCGCATTCGCAGGTCACCACCACGCGCACCTGCCATGAGTGCCTGACCGAAGGGCACACGCCGGACGCCAATTACTGCTTTCATTGCGGCGCCCGGCTGCCGCCCTACCAGCAGCAGGAACCAGCACCCGAATCAATCTGACGCGGCGCGTCAGACGCCGGCGGTGAGCCTGCGCGGCGTGATTTCCACCGAATCGGTGGCCGTGCTCATCCACACGGTGCCGTCCTGAATCGTGATCTGCAGCTGCATGCCGCGCTCGGCCAGTTTGGCCAGCGCCTGGCTCTGGGCCGCTTCAATCTGCCATACCACGAGGTTGGACGCGCGCGTCAGCTTGCTTTCAATGCCTTTCCACCATACCGGCGTGCTGCTTGAAAAGCCGATCACGGTGACGCGCTCGGCGCGGCCGGCCGCGCGCATCAGGCGCTTGTCGTCGGGCTGGCCCACGTCAATCCAGTGCAGCACGGCCTCGGTGTAATCCTTGTGCCACAGGGCGGGCTCGTTCACGTCCCACAGGTCTTTGGCAAATTCAAGTTTGCCTTTTTTGTCGTCGGCCGGCACATTGAGCGCAAATGCCAGCAGGCGGATCATCATGCGTTCATCGGTTTCGGACGGGTGGCGCGCAATGATCACGCTGTGGTCGGCGTAGACGCCGCGGTCCATGTCGGCAATTTGCAGTTGGGCTTTGTGAATGGTGGCTTTGATGGCCATGGGGAATTGTTCTCAGGTGGCGGCCCGTTGGAGCCGCGTTAAACCTGCTATTGGAACAGCCTTTTTGGGCGCGCCATCAAGACCGGCGCGCCGCAGGGCCGTAGCGCGCCGGGTGAACCCGTCCAGAAAGCTTTACTTACTGATGTCACTTCCTCCTACGCGGGGCGTTCGGGCAAGCTGTTAAAAACGAAATTCACAACAAGGACTTCCCGCATGGACACCCCTCAACCCCAAGGCAGCAATGCCAGCACCGCCATTTCCCCGCCAACCCTGACCGAACGGCTGCGCAGCAGCAAGGCGCTGATTCCCACCCTGGCGGTGATGGGCGTGACCGTCATGGCGCTTGCCGCCACCCTGGTGGTTAATCGGTCTGAAGCGCAGCCCGGCGGCGCACCGGCCGTCGCCAAGGCACCGCTGGACAAGGAAAAACTCGTCAGGGCTGAGGCCTTTGCCAAAGCAGAACCAGGCCCGGAAAAAGCAGCTGTAAAGGCACCTGCCAGCACCTTCCGGCACGCGCCTGCCGCCGTCGCCCAGGCACCGAAGGTCGCCGTTTGCAACAATTGCGGCACGGTGGAATCCGTGGTTGCGGTGCAGCGTCAGGGGCAAGTCAACGGTGTAGCGGTGGGCGGCACCACGGTAGGCCTGGGTACGGTGGCCGGTGGTGTCGTCGGCGGTCTGCTCGGCAACCAGGTGGGCGGCGGCAGCGGCAAAACGGCCATGACCGTGCTGGGCGTGGCAGGCGGCGCCTTCGCGGGCAATGCCATCGAGCACAACATGAAGAAAGTCACCAGCTACCAGATGCGTGTCCGCATGAACAACGGCTCGATGCGAACCATTGAGCAGGCCAGTGCCGTCCAGTCGGGCAGCCGGGTGGTGGTCGAGGGCAACACCTTGCGCCTGGCGCCCAGCGTCTCCTCATCCTCTGCGGCGGGATAGCGGGCAGGCAGCGGCGCCGGCCTGCTCCGTCCTGAAACGAACAATGGCCCGGCGTTATGCGAAGATCTGCACTACTTCAGCAAGGAACCCATGAAAGCAATCTGGAATGGCGCAGTGATCGCGCAAAGTGACGAGACGGTGGTGCTTGAGGGTAACCACTATTTTCCCGAAGCCACGCTCAATCGCGACTACGTGACCTTCAGCAACCACCACACCACCTGTTCCTGGAAAGGCCAGGCGAGCTACTACTCGCTGCTGGTCGATGGAGAAATGAATACCGATGCGGCTTGGTATTACCCCGAACCCAAGTCCGGGGCGGAGAGCATCCAGGGGCATGTTGCGTTCTGGAAGGGTGTGAATATTGAACCCTGAAGCGATCGGCGTTCTGTCTGACGCGGACTTTTCCGGCGCTGGCTTATAAGTGACAACAGCGGGGTTGCGCTGACGCCGCTGCACGGCCCGCTTCCCGAGAATTCAGCCATGGTTTTCAAGGAGTTGCTCCCATGTTCAAACACATCCTGGTTCCTGTCGACGGCTCTTCCACCGCACGCCAAGCCATCGGCAAAGCCATGGCGATTGCGGAGGCATTCAAAAGCGAGGTGACGGTCGTCTATGTCATTGACCCCTATGCCTTTACGGGCGTGGGGACGGACTTTGCTTATGGCCAGGCCGAGTACCTCAGTGCGGCGGCGGCCGAGGCCGATGAAGCCATCAAGGCTGCGACGCAGGCTTTTGAGGCGCGCGGCATCAACGCCCGTGGCTCGGTGGTGGAGGGGCATTCGATTTACCGCGGCATTCTTGACGCGGCTGCGTCCGTCAATGCCGACCTGGTGGTCATGGGCTCGCACGGCCGGCGCGGGCTTGAACGCCTGGTGCTGGGCAGCGTCACGGCCCAGGTGCTGTCGCATGCACATTTGTCCGTGCTGGTTGTGCGCGAATAGGCTTGCCGGTAGCGGGCTGAGCGCTCGCACAACGGGCCGGCAACGATCCGCTGGTCTAAAAGCCGGGTGCGCTTTCAAACGTCAGCCTGTGCCCGCTGGCCGGATGCGTCAGCTGCAGCCGGCTGGCGTGCAGCAGCAGGCGCGCTGACCTGGCCTGCACGGCTTCGGGTGCGTACAACTGGTCGCCCAGAATCGGGTGGCCCAGCGCCTGCAGGTGCACGCGCAACTGGTGCGACCGGCCGGTGAGCGGCTCCAGCGCCACACGGGTGCTGTTCGTGGCCGCGTCAAACGCCAGCACCCGCCAGCGGGTCTGGCTGGGTTTTCCCAGCGCCGCGTCAATGATGCGCAAGGGGCGGCGCGGCCAGTCTGCGGCAATCGGCAGGTCAATCAGCCCCCAGCCGTCCGGGCTGGGCGCGGGCGCCAGGCAACCGTCCACCACCGCCAGGTAGGTTTTGTGAATTTCGCGTTGTTCAAAGGACTGGCTGAGCACGCGCTGAATGGCCGGGCTGCGTGCCATCAGCATCAGGCCCGAGGTGGCCATGTCCAGCCTGTGCACGATCAGGGCTTCAGGGTAGCAATGCTGCACCCGGCGGCTCAGGCAATCCTGTTTATCTTCGCCGCGTCCGGGCACGGACAGCAGGCCCGAAGGCTTGTTGAGTACCAGCAGGCTGTCGTCGGCATGTATCAGCGCAAAGCCGGTGGTGAGCGCTGTCATGCGGCCGGGGTCAAGCCCGCGGCGGCGGGAAGTTGTGCACCGGCGGGCTGGCGCGCCTGACTTCGCGCAGCATGAAGAGGTACAGGCTTTCGACCTTCTCGCGTGCCCAGGGGGTCTTGCGCAAGAACTTCAGGCTGGACGCCACGCTGGGTTCGCTGGTAAAGCAGCGGATATTGATGCGCTGCCCCAAGTCCTCCCAGCCGTAGTGTTCGGCCAGCGCCGTGACGATGGTTTCGAGCTTGACACCGTGCAGCGGGTTGCCCGGCTGGTTCAGGGCGGTCGCAGGCGCTGGCGATGCAGCATCGGGAGGACCGGCAGACATCATCATGCGTGGCCTATTTGTTTTTCAGCTTGCCCCGCAATGGCACCTGCGTCACGATCGTCGGGCGGACGGCATCAGGGGACACGGTCTTGGGCGGCGACGTGTCTTTTTTGGGTTTTTTCACCATCTTGCTGGTGTTTTGTTGACCTTTGGCCATGACATTCTCCTGTTAAACAATCCCTAGATTATCAATGCAACTGGATGCACGGACGGTGCGTCCGGTCAATGATTTCAGATCGCACGATCAGCACGGTTTTGGTGAATTCGCAGCGTGCCCGCGAGGGGGGCTGTTGGTGCCGCCGCCGGCAGATCGGCCTGCCGACCGGCTGGTAAGCTTCAGGCCCCATGCCAGTCCACAGCTTTACCGAACTCACCCACCAGCGCGCGTTCATGCGCATGTGGTTTGCCCGCCTTTTCGGAACCACTGGCAACCAGATGCTGATGGTCGCCGTCGGCTGGCAGATGTATGAGCTGACCGGCAGCGCCTGGGACCTGGGGCTGGTCGGCCTGTACCAGTTTGTGCCTGCGCTGCTGCTCACGCTGGTGGCGGGCCATGTCGCCGACCGCCTGCACCGGGGCCGCATCGTGGCGGCCTGCATGGTGACGCAGGCCGGCGTGGCGCTGATTCTGGTGGCCGCCACGCAGGGCTGGGGCGCGTCGTCCGGCTGGGCTTCGCGCGAGCTGCTGCTTGGCGTGTCGGTCATGCTGGGCGTGGCGCGGGCTTTTCAGATGCCGGCCCAGCAGGCCCTGACGCCCATGCTGGTGCCGCCCGTCATGCTGCCGCGCGCCATGGCCTTCAGTTCGGCCGGCATGCAGGCGGCGGTCATCAGCGGACCGGCGCTGGGCGGCGTGATTTTTGTGGCCGGCGCCGCGGCGGTGTATGCCGTTAGCGCCTTTTTGTTTGCCACCGCCTGCGGCTTGATCTGGGTGCTGCGCTACGACCATGTGCCGCCGCCGCGTGAACCGGTTTCGATGCGCACGCTGCTGGCCGGTGCGGAATTTGTCTGGCGGCGCAAGGCGCTTCTGGGCGCTGTGTCGCTGGACCTGTTTGCGGTGCTGCTGGGCGGTGCCACGGCGCTGCTGCCGATGTTTGCCAAGGACATCCTGCATGTCGGTCCATGGGGGCTGGGCCTGTTGCGCGCGGCGCCGGCAGCAGGCGCCTTGCTGATGTCGGTGCTGCTGACGCGCTGGCCGCTGGATCGGCGGGTCGGCCGCATCATGCTGCTGGCTGTGGCGGTTTATGGCGTGTGCATGCTGGTGTTTGGCCTGTCCACCCATTTTGTGCTGTCGCTGGTGGCGCTGGCCGTTTCGGGCGGTGCCGACATGGTGAGCGTGGTGGTGCGCCAGACACTGGTTCAGATTGAAACGCCCAACGACATGCGCGGCCGCGTCAGCGCGGTCAATTCCGTGTTTATCGGCGCGTCAAATCAGCTGGGAGAATTTGAATCGGGCGCGACGGCGGCCTTGCTTGGCCCGGTCGGCTCGGTGGTGGCTGGCGGTATCGGGACGCTGCTGGTGGCCGTGCTCTGGCTCAAGGGCTTTCCCGCGCTGGCCGACCGCGACCGCATGGGTGGGTCGTAGTGCGCTGGTGCGGCGCTTATCGTGGCGGCACGCCGCCCGTTCAACGCCCCTGATTGGCCCGGACGCGGTGCACATCCAGTGCGGTGACGGCACTGGCCTGGTTGCCCCAGGCACTGCGGATATGCGTGAGCACTGTCGCCACTTCGCTGTCGCTGAGCACCAGCACAAACGGCGGCATGCCAAACGGCCTCGGGTTGCCTTGCGTGGCCGGCGCGTAGCCCCCGTTCAGCACAATCTGCACCAGATTGGCGGTCTGCGGCAGGGTCACGGCGCGGTTTCCGGCCAGTGCCGGGTAGGCTTTGGCGACGCCCTGGCCCAAGTCGCCGTGGCATTGCGCGCAATGCTGGTCGTAGAGCTTGGCGCCGCCCGTCAAGACGGCAGATGCCGCGTCCTGAGCCGGTGCGCTGGCAGGGCCTGACCGGGCCTCGGTCTGCTTTTGCTCTTGCTTTTGCGGCAGTTCCTTTAAAAACTGGGCCATCGCGCCCAGGTCTTGCGGGGTCAAATGCTGTGTGCTGCGTTGCACCACCTCCGCCATCGGGCCCAGGACCGAGGCCTGCGGCGAAACGCCGGTTTGCAGCAGGCGCACAACGTCCGCCCGGTCCCACGTGCCCACGCCCGCTTCGTGCGGTGAAACCAGTGACGGCGCGTACCAGTTCTGCATCGGGATCAGCCCGCCCGCCAGGTTGAGCTTGTCGTTGCTCGCGCCCAGCGCGTTGCGCGGGGTGTGGCAGGCGCTGCAGTGGCCCAGTCCATTGACCAGGTAGGCGCCACGGTTCCATTCGGCGTTGCGGCTGGCGTCAGGCTGGTACACGCCGGGGCTGAAATACAGCGCGCGCCACACCGCCAGTGCTGCTTGCGACTGGTAAGGAAAGCGCAGTGCGTGCGGCCGGTTGGCCTGCGCCACGGCGGGCAGGCTGCCCAGGTAGGCAAACAGCGCGTCTGAATCCTCCCGCGTCACCTGCGTGTAGTTGGCATACGGAAAAGCCGGGTAGAGCAGCCGCCCGCTTTTGGAACGCCCATTGTGCATGGCGCGCCAGAAGTGCGCGGGCGACCAGGCGCCCAGGCCGGTTTTGTCATCGGGCGTCAGGTTGGACGTGAAAACGGTGCCAAACGGCGTGTCAATGGCCCGTCCGCCGGCATAGGCTTGTCCGCCGCGCGCGGTGTGGCAGGTCATGCAGTTGCCGGCCAGTGCCAGGTAGGCCCCGCGCGCAATCAGGCTGTCGCTGGCGGCGGCGCGGGCCATGGGCGCCCGCACGTCCACTTCGTCCTGCACGTTGAGCGCCCAGACCATGGCGGCCGCGCCCACGAGCAGCATGCCGAGGCCCAGCGCAAGCTTGGCGATTCTTTTCATTTCAGGGCTTTCAATGAGGCCGTCGGCGCACTGCCGCAGTCGATGGCGGCGGCGCCGTGTGCCAGCGCAGGCACCGTCGTCTGGGGCTTGGTGTTGGCTGGCAAGGGCTGCGCGGCGACCCAGGTGGCGACCGCATTGATGTCGTCCAGCGTCAGCCGCGCCACCACGGCCTTCATGCAGTCCGGGGCATGGGCGCGGCGCTGGCCGGCCTTCCAGGCACCCAGCTGCGCATTGAGGTAGTCGCGCGGCAAGCCCAGCAGGCCCGGAATGTCAGGTGCCACGCCAGTCATGGCCTGGCCGTGGCACTGCACGCAGGCCGGAATCTGCCGCGCCGCGTCGCCCTGCATCGCCAGTTGCTGGCCCAGGCTGAACACGGCAGCCGACGCCGTGACGGGGAGCGGCGCCGGGTAGGGCAGGTCAAGGCGGGAGAAATACTGCGCAATCTCCATCAGGTAGGCGTCGCCAGCAGGGCCGCCCAGCGGCTCCAGCAGCTGCGTCATCAGGCCGTAGTGGCGCCGCCCATCGCGAAAGTTGAGCAACTGGTTGTAGAGGTAGCCGGCCGGCTTGCCGGCCAGGCGCGGGTAATAGCCGTCGGGTGCGGCGCGTCCCTGCGGGCCATGGCATGCGGTGCAGGCCAGGGTGCGCTGCGCGATGGTGTCTTCAAAGGGTGCCGCGGCGCGGGCAAGCCCGGGCAGGCCGCACGCGATCAGCAAGAACGCGGCAAGTCCACGCGCCAGGAGATAAAAAGGGGTGTTTGTCATGGAAAAAATCATGCCTCATTCAATCGGGTCTCAAAAGCCTTGCGCTGGAGTGAGGGCAGGTGGCCCGCACCGGACTGGCAGGCAAGGAGGCAATCCGCGTGCCGAGACTGGCTCTTTATGGGGGGGATGGCCCCGTTCGGGGCGCGTCCTGATTTTGCCTCAGGCCGCCCGATGTGCCCGTGCCGGACGCCGATGCCCGTGCCTGGCCGGGGGCAAGCGGCGATCAAAAAGGCAGCGCAATCACCACGTCAGAGGCCGGGTATGCCACGCAAGGCAGGATGCAGCCCGCCTGCTTTTCTTGCGCGCTCAGGCCTGGCCATTCGATGCGGTACAGCACCTGGCCACTGACCAGCTGGCACAGGCAGGTCCGGCAGGTGCCGTTGCGGCATGAACTCGCCAGCGCCAGTCCCGCCCGCTCTGCCGCCTGCAGCAGCGGCACTGAAGCCGGCGCCGCAAACGCGGGGCCGCCGGCGTGAATGCGCGCCTCAAAGACAGCGCAGGCCGGATCTGCTGGATTTACTGGATCTGCCGGGCCGGACTGGTTAGTCGCAAGGGGTGAGGGCGGGAGGGCGGGCATAGGGTCCAAATGCTTGATTTTGCAGCAGGCGCCGAGGCGGCTGCGTACTGGCTTTGCCGCAAGCCCAAGCGGCCGCGTTGCGATTTGCGCGACAATTCCGCCTCCCGACCCTTTCCCTCACTGATTCACAAGCGATTTTTCCATGTCCAGCTACTCCGTTCGTCCCGCCACCGCCCGCGATGCCAAAGCCATTGCCGAAATTCACGTTGCCGCCTGGCAAGTCGCCTACAAGGATGTGATGCCTGCGGACTACCTCAAGTCGATGACGGTCGAAAAGCGCCAGGCCTACTGGCGCGAAGCCATTGAATTCAGCGAGCCGCAACTGCTGGTCGCGACTGAAGGCGAGCAAGTCGTCGGTTTTGTCGGCTACGACCGCTCGCGCGACGCCGGTACCCGCTCCACCATGGGCGAAATCTGGGCCATGTATGTGGCACCAGCGCACTGGCGCCAGGGCGCCGGCCTGGCGCTGTGGGACGGCGCCCGCGACGGCCTGAAAGAAGAAGGCTGCACGCAGGTGAGCATGTGGGTACTGCTGCGCAACGAGGCGGCGCTGAATTTTTGCGAATATGCCGCAGGCTTCAAGCGCGAAATGCCCTCGCTCAAGACGGTCGCCTTCGGCACCGAGAAGCTCGAAGAAATCCGCCTCAAGCGCGCGGTGGACTGACGATTTAACTTTTAGCCGGCCAGCCGACGGTTTGCGCCAGCAGGATTTGCTGGTCGGGCTCCAGCCCCATGGCCTGCGACAGCGCGTGGCGGTCAAACCAGGCGCGGATCACGGTTGACAGCCCGGCCGAGGCGCAAAACAGGTACACGTTTTGCGCCATCGCCCCCGCAGACATCGACGCATACGACTCGCGCTGCGCGACCGGAACGGCCTTGATGCGGGCGTGGTCGGCCACAAAAATCAGCTCCAGCGGGGCGCGGTCCACAAAGTCCTGGTAGCCGGTGACGCGCCGCACGTCGGTCGTGCTCACCAGCTTCAGGGCGTGGGCCGACGCGTCATAGCAGTACAAGCCTTCGGGCAGCGCCACATAGACATCAATTTCCTGTGAATTCATGGCGCTCGGGACCGTGCGCCCCTGCAGTTCGGGCCGGTTGACGCCCGCAGCCGCCCACAGCAGGTCCGACAGGGTCTGTGCCTGCAGCGGCGTGGCGTCAAAGTCCCGCCTGGACTGGCGCTGTTGCAAGGCCTGCATCAGCGGCAGGCCGCCCCCGGTTTGCGGCGCCGGCAGCGTCAGCAGGCGAGCGGCGTCGCCCTGTGCAGGCTGTGGCTTGAGTTGGCCAATCATTCCCAAGGCCATTTTGGTCAGTGTGTTCACGGCGGCTCCCAGAGGTGAGGACAGTGCGCCCATGCTAGGCGCGCCGTATCGCCGGGGCTTGCTTTGCATCAAGTGGGCGGCCATTGGCCATTGGCCAGCCCCATGCGGCTCAGGACGGCACCTGTACCTCGCCTTCCTCGTCGGGCATCAGCGGCGTGCCTTCGTCCGGCTCGACCGGCAACTCCAGGCCTTCCTGTTCCTCGTCGTCCTCGGAGGGGCCCCGGTGCGGGTGGCCGTGGCTGACCGGGCCGGTTCTGCGGATAGCGCTTGCGGTGGCAGGCATGTGACATCTCCTTCAAAACTTGATCATCCCGGTTTGAACGGCAGGTGCTTTAACCAAGAGCAAACAAACCGCAAACAAACATGAAACAGCCGGCCAAAATTCCGGCTTTTCTGCCGATAAACCGTCATTTGTCCTACAAACGATGCCTGCGGCGCCGCACAGGACGCAGGCCTGGCCTGGTTTTAAACTGAATCACAGATCTTTAAAAGGAAAACAGCATGGAAAAATTCAACGTGACGACCGGCATCCCGTCGGACAGCGCCGTTCACCGTGGCCTGGACTCGGCAGGCGCGGCGCTGCACAGCACCATCGACAAGGTCGCGGAGCCTGCGCGCAGCACGGTGGACCGCATGTCCACCGCAGCGCATGAAACCGTCGACAAGCTTGCCAGCAACGCGTCCCATGTGGTCGACCGTTTCGCAGACCAGACACGGCGCATAGCAGAGGCGCCTTCCCGCACGCTGGAGTATTCCAGATCGTGGGTGCAGGACAGGCCGCTCGAAGCGGTGGGCGCGGCACTGGCGCTCGGGTTTATCCTGGGCCGGCTGACCTCGCGCCGATGACGCGAACGCCTGCCTGTCATTCGGGCATTTTTTAAACCGTCCCCGGACGGTTTTTTTGTGGGCGCCCATGCCCTGTTGCCCCTATTCTTGCGACGCAAGGCTGCTATCCTTCAGCCCGGCCTTGCCTGGCCCGCCCACCCTCCACAACACTAAAAATAAATTATGGCCACCAGCCTGCTTGCACTGATTGATGACATTGCCTCCATACTGGACGATGTGGCGCTGCTTTCCAAGGTGGCCGCCAAAAAAACGGCGGGTGTGCTGGGCGACGATCTGGCGCTCAATGCCCAGCAGGTGTCCGGCGTCAAGGTGGACCGGGAACTGCCCGTGGTCTGGGCCGTGGCCAAGGGCTCGTTCATCAACAAGGCCATTTTGGTGCCGGCCGCGCTGGCGATCGGTGCCTTTGCGCCCTGGGCCGTGACGCCGCTGCTGATGGTGGGCGGTGCCTTTCTTTGCTATGAAGGGTTTGAAAAACTGGCCCACCGGTTCCTGCACAGCGCCGCCGAGCTGGAGGCGCAGCACCAGGCGCTGGTGTCTGCGCTGGTGGACCCCCACGTGGATTTGCTGGCGCTGGAAAAAACCAAGATCAAGGGCGCCATTCGCACCGACTTCATCTTGTCGGCCGAAATCATCGCCATCACGCTGGGAACGGTGCAGGGCAGCCCCTTCATCACGCAGGTGGCGGTGCTCAGCAGCATCGCGATCGTCATGACGGCAGGCGTCTACGGCCTGGTGGCCGGCATTGTCAAAATTGACGATGCCGGGCTGTACCTGAGCGAGCGTGCTGGCATCAGCGCCTGGGATCGCTTTCGGCGCAGCCTGGGACGGGGCATTTTGCTGGCCGCGCCGTGGCTCATGAAAGGCCTGTCCCTGGCCGGCACGGTCGCCATGTTTCTGGTCGGTGGCGGCATTTTGACCCATGGCTTGACCCCCCTGCATCACCTGATCGAGGCGGTGACCCAATGGGCCCGTGATGTGAGCGCACTGCTGGGCGCCATCACGCCGCTGGCCATCGATGGCCTGTTGGGCGTCGTCGCCGGGGCGCTGGTCCTGCTGGGGGTCAGCGGCATCAAGCGAATCAAAGGATAAGCCGATTGACGCCGGGATGAGGCGCTTTGGGACCGCGTATTGACAAGAAATGCGGGCAGCAGGGGATTATTTAGCGGGGATGCGCCGTCCATCTGTTAAAACACGGGGTCTTTTCTTTCTGACTGCCTTGCCCATGCCTACTTTTTTTTCCGTGACCGCCGTCACGCTTGCTGAAACAACCGCCGCCCCGGCCTCCACCCTGATCGAGTGGAAGGAAGCGGGTGTGGCGCATTCGGCGCTCTGGCGTTCCGAGCGCGGCGCGCCGCCGCCCCGGCGCATCGTCGAGGCCGACGACACCATGGCCGCCGACACCGCCTACCGGCTGGCCTGCGAAGGCACCGGCCTGCTCTGGCGCGGCGATTTCCAGAATGCGCGGCAGATGGTGCAGGCGCTGGCCAGGCGCATCGACAAGCCGCCCAAGGCTTCCAAGCTGGCCCGGGTTGCGCAGAAGAAAGCCGCCGACAACGCCGTCTCCGGCGTGCCGGCCGGCCAGGAGTTTCACCTGCACCGCCAGGCCCAGTCGCAGCGCGCCCGGGTGCTGGGCATGGTGCTGATCGAGTTTGGCGCTGACTACGGCATCGACCTGCGCCGCGCGCCCGATGCCAAGCAGGCTTGTGCCGAAGCCTGGGGTGCGCCCGGCGAAGATGCCCAGCCCAGCGTGGCGTCGCTGCGCGAATTGATGGGTGTCATCAGCGCCCATGAGTGGCGCAAGAAGGGCGTTGAAATCCCGGCCCTGGGCAAGGCGCCCAACAACCGCATCCATCCGCACTACGGCGTGTTTTCGCCGGTGCGCGGCGAGTATGTCGACCTGGTGGCCAACGCGCCCTTGCCGGTCAACCGGACGTCCAAATATGTCGCCTTCGACATCGGCACCGGCACCGGCGTGCTGTCGGCCGTGCTGGCGATGCGCGAGGAAGTCGATCAGGTGGTTGCAACCGACATGGACCCGCGCGCGCTCGAATGCGCGCGCGAAAACATCTACCGCCTGCGCCTGCCCAACCCGGTCAAGGTGATGCAGGCCGACCTGTTTCCCGAGGGACAGGCGTCCGTCATCGTCTGCAACCCGCCGTGGCTGCCGGCGCGTCCCGGCTCGCCGCTTGAAGGCGCCGTGTACGACGAAAACAGCCGCATGCTGCTGGGCTTCCTCAAGGGGCTCCCAAGCCACCTGGCGCCGGGCGGCGAAGGCTGGCTGATCCTGTCCAATTTTGCCGAAAAACTGGGCCTGCGCACCCGCGCGGAGCTGCTGGTCGCCATCAAGGACGCGGGGCTCAAGGTGCTGGGCCGCATTGATGCCAAGCCCGAGCACCCCAAGGTGGCCGATGAAAGCAACCCGCTGCACAAGGCGCGCGCTGCCGAAGTGACCTCGCTCTGGCGCCTGGCTGTCGCCTAGCCTTTTCCAGTCGTGACCATCCTGCTCGCGCCCATGGAAGGGCTGCTGGACTTCGTGCTGCGCGACATCCTGACCCGGGCCGGCGGCATTGACCGCTGCGTGTCCGAATTCATCCGCATCACCGACCAGCTGCTGCCCGAGCGCGTGTTCACCCGGATCGTGCCTGAACTGCACAATGGCGGCCACACGCTGGCCGGTGTGCCGGTGCGGGCCCAGCTGCTGGGCTCGGATCCGTCCTGCATGGCCGACAACGCGGCGCTTCTTGCCAGCCTGGGCCCGGCCGGCATCGACCTGAACTTCGGTTGCCCGGCAAAAATAGTGAACCGCCACGGCGGCGGTGCCGCGCTGCTGGAGCAGCCTGAAACCATTGCCGCCATCGTGTCGGCGGTGCGCCGCAGCGTGCCCGCCCATGTGCCGGTGTCGGCCAAGATGCGGCTGGGCTACCACGACGATTCGCGCGCGGTGGAATGCGCGCTGGCCATGGCCGAGAGCGGGGCCGAAGAACTGGTGGTGCATGCCCGCACCAAGGCGCAGGCCTACCGGCCGCCGGCCTACTGGGAGCGCATTGCCGACATTCGCGCCGCCGTGCGGATTCCGGTGGTCGCCAACGGTGAAATCTGGACGGTGGATGACGCGCGCCGCTGCCGCGAAGCGTCGGGCTGCGACATGCTGATGCTGGGGCGCGGCGCCGTCAGCGATCCAGGTCTGGCGCTGGCGATCAAGGCCGACCTGCTGGCGTCCAGGGACCCGGCGCCCATCGGCTGGCCCGCGCTGGTGCCGCTGCTGGCGCAATTCTGGTTTCTGGTGTGTACCCGGCTCGATGCGCGATCGCGGCCCGGACGGCTCAAGCAGTGGCTCAATTTTTTGCGCCGCAGTTTCCCCGAGGCTGAAACCGCCTACCAGCAGCTCAAGGGCGTCAACGACCCGGTCCTGATAGACGCCTGGCTGGCCGGCATGGCGGCGCCTTAGTCATTCAACCAGGGCCACCGACTTCACCTGCGCCCACACCGGCTTGCCCGGCAACAGCTGGAGCGCAGCGACGGCGCGCGCGGTAATGCGCGCCAGCAAAACGGTCTCGCCGCAAGCCAGCCGCAGCAAGGCCTGCGATGGATGGGCGTCGGGCGCGACCGACTGGACCACGCAGGGCAAAAGGTTCTGGATGCTGGTGCGCTGCGGGGCCTCGGTGCTCACGCTGACATCGCGCGCCAGCACCCGCAGGCGAACCCGCCGGCCAAGCGCTACGCCACTGTCGCGCAGCCACAGGCTGCCGCCTGCAAACTTGACCCTTGCCAGATGCCATTGCGCGTCGCGCTCCTGCACCGTCCCCTCCAGCAGGGCGCCCATGTCTTCACCCAGCACCACGGGGGTTTCAATGCCTGCCAGCACCTGCGCCGCCGGTCCGGCGGCAGTCACTTGTCCGCGCGCAAGCACCACCAGCGTGTCGGCCAGGCGCGCTACCTCGTCAGCCGCATGGGTGACGTAGAGCATGGGAATGTGGATTTCGTCGCGCAGCCGCTCCAGCCAGGGCAGGATGTCCTGGCGGCGTGCGTGGTCCAGCGAGGCCAGCGGCTCGTCCAGCAGCAACAGCCGGGGCTGCATGGCCAGCGCGCGGGCAATGGCCACGCGCTGGCGTTCACCGCCCGACAGTTGATGAGTGCGGCGCTTGCGCAGTGGCCCGATGCCCAGCAGTTCCACGGCCGCGTCCAGCGTCGCCCGCTGCTTGCCTCTGCCCGCGCGGCGCAGGCCGTATTCCAGGTTGCCCTGCACATCCAGGTGGTCAAAAAGACTGGCTTCCTGAAACACATAGCCCAGCGGCCGGCGCCAGGGCGGCAAAAAAACCTGTTGCGCGTCGTCTTGCCATACCGCATCGGCAATTTTTATCTGTGCGTGGTGCGGCCGCTCCAGCCCTGCCACGCAGCGCAGCAGCGTGGTCTTGCCGGAGCCCGAGGCGCCAAACAGCACCGTGATGCCGCGTGCCGGCAGCAGCAAGTCCACTTCCAGTGTGAAGTCGGGTCGCGCCTGGGTCAAGCGGATGACGTTGTCAGCGCCGCTCACAGCAACACCCTGGCGCTGCGCCGGTTGAGCAGCCCCAGCCCCAGCAGCACCACAAAAGAAAACAGCAGCATGCCGCCGGCCAGCCAGTGCGCCTGCGCGTATTCCATGGCTTCCACATGGCCGTAGATCTGGGTGGACACCACGCGGGTCTGGCCCGGGATGTTGCCGCCTATCATCAGCACCACGCCAAACTCGCCCACCGTGTGCGCAAAAGTCAAAATGGCGGCGGTCACAAAGCCCGGCCGTGCCAAGGGCAGTGCTACCGTCAAAAATGCATCCAGCGGCCGGGCGCGCAGGGTGGCGGCCACTTCCATCGGCCGCGTGCCAATGCCCTCAAACGCGTGCTGCAGCGGTTGCACTGCAAAAGGCAGTGAATAAACCAGCGAGCCCATCAGCAGCCCGGTAAAGGTGAACGTCAAGGTGCCCAGGCCCAAAAACTGCGTCAGTTGGCCGCCTGGCCCGTTGGGGCCCAGCGTCACCAGCAGGTAAAAACCCAGCACGGTGGGCGGCAGCACCAGGGGCAGGGCCACCACAGCGCCTATGGGCGCCCGCCAGCGCGAGGTGGTGCGCGCCAGCCACCAGGCCAGCGGGGTGGCCAGCAGCAGCAGCAGCACGGTGGTCAGGCTGGCGAGCTTGAGCGTGAGCCCTATGGCGTCCAGGTCGGCCGCGCTGAAGTTCATGGGGGCGCCTGGCGCTCGTAGCCAAAGGCGCGCATGATGCCCTGCGCCTTGTCGCCTGTGAGATAAGCGGCCAGCGCGGCAGCGGCAGGGTTGTCCTTGCCGGCGGCGAGTATGACCGCATCCTGCCTGATGGGCGCATGCAGATGGGCTGGCACCACCCAGGCCGAGCCCTCGGAGATTTTTCCGTCAGACATCACCTGCGACAGGGCCAAAAAACCCAGCGCCGCGTTGCCGGTGGCTACAAATTGGTAGGCTTGCCCGATGCTCTCGCCTTGAACCATTCGGGCCTGGAGGCTCTGCAGCAGCCCGAGCTTGGCCAGCGTCTGCGCGGCCGCTGCGCCATAGGGCGCCAGTTTGGGGTCGGCGATTGCGAGGCGCGCAAAAGTGCCATGGCGCAGCACCTCGCCTTTGCCATCGACCAGTCCGGCTTGTTTGCTCCAGAGCACCAGCCTGCCAACGGCATAGGTAAAGCGTGTGCCTGACACGGCGAGGCCATCTTGCACCAGGCGGGCAGGGGTTGTGTCATCGGCCGCCAGCAGGACCTGAAACGGCGCGCCATTCCTGATCTGGGCATAAAACTTCCCCGTGGCGCCAAACGAAAGCACCGCTTTGTGGCCGGTGTCCTGCGCGAAGGCCGCCGCTATCTTTTGCATGGGGGCCGTGAAGTTGGCCGCAACGGCGACGCTCACCTCTGCCGCGCAGGCCTGTCCCGCGCCGAAGGCGGCAAGCATGACAAGCAGACGAGAGAGTTTTTTCACGATGAACCGCTATGCTGATCAGGGATAGCGAAGTATAGCCGTGGTGCCTCTTTTCCTGCTTCTGGCGACACAATAGGCGCACGATGAAACCCACACCACAACTGACCAATGCGCTGGGCTACGAGGTGGCCGACAAACGGCTGGACATCCTGCAGCGCATCGGCGAGGCCGGCTCCATTTCCGAGGCCGCGCGCGGCGCTGGTGTGAGCTACAAGGCGGCATGGCAGGCCATCGACACCCTGAGCAATCTGGCGGGCACTGCGTTGCTGGAGCGCACGGTGGGCGGCGCTGGCGGCGGCGGGGCACAACTGACGCCAGCGGGCCGGCAACTGTTGCAGGCCGCGCAATGGCTGGCGCACGCCAGGGCGCAGGTGTTGGCCCAGCTCGATTGCCGGCCTGCCGACGCGCTGGCAGGCGTGACCCGTTTTGCCGCGCTGGGGCTGCGCACCAGCATGCGCAACCAGTTGCCATGCACCGTGACGGCCCTTGAACCACAGGGCCAGGCCATGCGGGTGGCGCTGGCTTTGGCAGATGGGAGCGCCCTGTTTTCGCGCATCACCCGCGAAAGCGCCGAGTTGCTGGCCCTGCAGCCGGGCCAGGCTGTGCTGGCCCTGTGCAAGGCCACGGCGGTGGATGTTGTGCGCACCGGCGAGCCGGTTCAGGGGCGCAACCGGCTTCAGGGGCATGTCACGCGGTGCTCGCGCGCCGCCGCTGGCGGCGAAGCGTCACTGGCGCTGGGCAGCGGCCTGCAATTGGTGGGTTTCGTGGGGCCGGCCAGTGGTGTGAAGGCGCGCAGTCCGGCGCTTGCCTATGTCGATGAGGCTGCGGTGGTGGTGGCTTTGCCGGGCTGATGCAGGCGCGCAAAGCATCAGCTCCGGAATCCGGCGAGAATCCACAGCCTCTGGCAGCCCGCGCTGCAATCCTTAATGACACCCTCGAAAGACAACATGAACAACGCCATTTACACCGCCTCGATTCCCGTTTTCAGGCAAATGCTGGGCGGCCTCAGCGAGGTGCTGGGCAAAGCCCAGGCCCATGCGGACGCCAGGAAAATAGACCCCAACGCGCTGCTGCAGGCCCGCCTGTTTCCTGACATGTTCCCGCTGCTGCGCCAGGTGCAGGTCGCCACCGACTTTGCCAAAAGCGTGGCAGCCCGCCTGGCCGGCGTGGAAGTGCCCAAGCTGGACGACAACGAGAAGACCTTTGCCGACCTGCAGGCGCGCATCGCCACCGTGCTGGCCTTCATCGAAGGGCTGGACCCCGCCCAATTTGAAGGCGCTGCCACGCGCGAAATCGTCAGCCAGGCCGGAACGCCCAAGGAAAAGCGCTTCACCGGCCAGTCCTACCTGCTCAACTACGGCCTGCCGCATTTCTTCTTTCACACCACCACAGCGTATTCCATCTTGCGCCACAACGGCGTGGACGTGGGCAAGAAGGACTACATCGGCGCGTACTGAAGGCCGGGCGTTTGCCCGTCACTCCAGCGCGCTGGCCGGGCCAAAAAACTCGTAGCGGGTCTGGGCTTCGGGCACGCCGAGTTCGCGCAGCTGCTTCTTGACCTGCCGCATGAAGGGCTTGGGGCCCAGGAAATACGCATCCACATCGCGTGAGGCCGGCAGCCAGGCGGCCAGTTGCGCGCTGCTGAGCCGGCCGGTGGCGTGCGGCGCACCTGCTTCGTCGGCATGCTCGTCATAAACGTAAAAGCGCTTGAGCTGCGCGTGCCGGGTGTTGCGCGCGTCAATTGCATCGCGAAACGCGTGCGCGCTGCGGTTGCGCGCAAAGTGAATAAAGTGCACCGGCCGCGTGCCCTGCAGGGCCGCATCCAGCATCGCCAGCGTCGGCGTGATGCCCACGCCGCCGCTGATCAGCACCACCGGCTTGTCGCCATCGGCCAGCACAAAGTCACCCACTGGCGGAGACAGTTCCAGCAGATCGCCTTCATGCACTTGGTCGTGCAGGTAGTTTGATGCGACGCCGCCCGCCTCGCGCTTGACACTGATGCGGTAATCGCGGCCGTTGGGCGCGGCCGACAGCGAGTAGTTGCGGCGGATTTCCTGGCCGTTGACCACCAGGCGCAGGCCGATGAACTGGCCGGGCACAAAGCTGGCCAGCGCGCCGCCGTCCTGGGGTTCGAGGTAGAACGACGTGATCTCGGCGCTTTCGGCCGCCTTGCGCGCCACCCTGAACGCCCGCCCGCCGCGCCAGCCGCCCGGCGCAGCGGCCACGTCGGCGTAGACCTTTTCTTCGGCGCCTATCAAAATGTCGGCCAGCTGCTGGTAGGCCGCGCCCCAGGCGGCCAGCACCTTGTCGGTGGCGGTTTCGGCGCCCAGCACTTCGCGAATGGCGCGCAGCAGGCACGCGCCCACGACGGGGTAGTGGGCAGGATCAATCTGCAGCGACACATGCTTGCTGACGATTTGCGATACCAGCCCGCCGAGCTGCTCCAGCTTGTCAATGTTGCGGGCGTACATCAGCACGCCATTGGCCAGCGCGCGCGGCTGGTCGCCGCTGGCCTGGTGTGCCTGGTTGAAGAAGGGCCGCACCTCGGGGTGTTCGGCCAGCATGATGTTGTAGAAGTGCGTGGTCAGCGCTTCGCCGCCGCTCTCGAGCAGGGGGACGGTGGATTTGACAATGGCACGTTGTTCGGGGGTCAGCATGAATTCTCCAGAAGGTGGCCGGGTTGCCGCGCCGTATGCGAAGCAGGATCCATGGCCGGGTCCGACTCCTTATTCAATAACCGTGCCAGAAAAAACATTGATATAAATCAACTGCTTATCAAGATATGGAAAATAATAGAGTCAAAAAGATACTTCCAGTAAGTAGTCTTTTTGATTCTTTAAGGAGTCCATTTGATGACAAAACCAATGCTGCAGGCGCTGGTGCCACTGGTCGATGACCTGGCCCGCGAGTTGCCCGACGGCGAGCGTTACCGCCGGCTGCTGGAAGCCGTGCGGGCCTTGCTGCCCTGTGATGCGGCCGCGCTGCTGCGGCTGGACGGTGGCTGGCTGGTGCCGCTGGCCGTGGACGGCCTGAGCCGCGACACGCTGGGCCGGCGCTTCAAGGTGGACGAGCACCCGCGCTTCAAGCTGCTGCTGGCGGCCGACGGCCCTACGCGCTTTGCGGCCGACAGCGCGCTGCCCGACCCGTATGACGGCCTGGTCGAGGGCCTGCAAGGGCAACTGGAAGTGCACGACTGCATGGGCTGCCCGGTGCAGGTCGGCGAACAACCGTGGGGCTTGCTCACGCTGGACGCGCTGGGCAAGGAGCGGCTCTCGGCCGTGGACCTGGGCGACCTGCAGGCCTTTGCCAGCCTGGCCGCCGCCACGGTCAGCGTGGTGCAGCGCATGGAAGGCCTGGCGCTGCGGGTGGAAGACGAGCGCCAGCGCGCCGACAGCTTCCGTGCGCTGGTGGCTGAAAAAGCCGCGCCGCCCACGCTGATGGGCCACAGCCCCGCGCACCAGCGCTTGCTGGAAGAAATCGCCGTGGTGGGCAACAGCGCGCTCACGGTGCTGCTGCTGGGTGAAACCGGCGTTGGCAAGGAACTGGTGGCCCAGGCGCTGCACGCCGCGTCGCCCCGCGCCGCGCGTCCGCTGGTCAGCCTGAACTGCGCGGCACTGCCCGAAACGCTGGTGGAAAGCGAGCTGTTTGGCCATGTGCGCGGTGCGTTTTCCGGGGCCGTGGCGGACCGGCGCGGCAAGTTCGAACTGGCTGACGGCGGCACGCTGTTTCTTGATGAAGTGGGCGAGTTGTCGCTGGCGGTGCAGGCCAAGCTGCTGCGCGTGCTGCAGGGCGGGCAACTGCAGCGGCTGGGCTCGGACCGCGAGCACCAGGTCGATGTGCGGGTGATTGCCGCCACCAACCGCGACCTGGCCCACGAAGTGCGCGCCGGACGCTTTCGCGCTGACTTCTACCACCGGCTCAGCGTCTACCCGCTGGTGGTGCCGCCGCTGCGCGAGCGCGGCCATGACGTGCTGATGCTGGCCGGCTATTTTCTGGAGCAAAACCGGTCCCGGCTGGGGCTGGGCGGCTTGCGCCTGGGTGCCGGTGCGCAGGCCGCCCTGCTGGCCCACGACTGGCCCGGCAACGTGCGCGAACTGGAGCATCTGGTGGGCCGCAGCGCGCTCAAAGCCCTGACCGGCCAGGCCAAACGGCCCCGCATCGTGAGCCTGACGGCGGCGCATTTTGATTTGCAGCCGCCGCGCAAGGCCGCCGCGCAAGCCCCCGACGCCAGCGAAGTGACCGAGGCGGCGCCCGCCCTGGATTTGCGCACCTCGATGGAGGCGCACCAGCGCCAGCGCATTGAAGCGAGCCTGGTGCGGCATCATTACAACTGGGCGTCGGCCGCGCGGGAACTGGGCTTGCACCGCGCCAACCTGGTCAGGCTGGCAAAAAGGCTGGGCTTGAGTGCCAGACGCGGGGTTGAACCCTGAAAACAGGGATTGGCCGTTTTTGGTCGTCATGGCGACTGAAAAGGTAGAAAAAAAGCCGCGTTCTCAGGTCATGCGCCCCTTGTTGCTCACCACCCGGCAGCCAGTGATGCGCCACGCCTTGTCTTTTTGCCGCTGCAGGCTGTAAATAGCCAGCCACTCGTCACCGCGTGCGTCCAGCATCTGCACCCGCTGAATCACCTGGCCGTCCTTGCTTTCGGGCCTTAAAAAGGCAACCGAAGCGGGGCGGTAGATCGCCGGGTAGCTGCGCCGCACCAGGGCCATGAAGCCCGCTGCCGTGCCTACGGCCTGGCGCACATTGGGGGCGGCATAAGAAAACGCCTTGCTGGCGTCATCCCTGGCCAGGGCCGTGAGCTGGCCTTGTACCACGGCATGCACGCTTTTTTCGTCGGCCGCTGAAAGCGCGGTGGCCTGGGCGGGCGCCAGCAGCATCACGGCGGCCACGAGCGCGGCCAGTCGCCTTGCCAGCGATGCCATCAGGAAATGCGAAGTAGCTGTCATCTGGAGGCCTCCCGGCGTCGGTTGAAAAGGCGCGGAGCATGTTGTGTCGTCATCATGCCGCAAGTGCTTCCAAAAAGTACGCACAAGGCGGGATTCTGGATGTTGGGGGCTTTGCGGGCGTTTTGGCGCTGGCGTCCTACCTCGCCTTCAGCTGCCCGGGCACCATGCAGGCGTCCCTCTGTGTTACAAAATATGCACAGCGATTCCCCCGCAGGACGCAATTCCGCATGGAACAACTTACCTGGAAAAATTTATGGACAGCACCAGCAGCGCCGAGTGGTACGCGCAACTCACCAAACCTTTTTTTGCGCCGCCCGCTTTCCTGTTTGGCCCGGTCTGGAGCGTGCTCTACGTCATCATCGCCATTAGTTTTGGCTATGTGCTGGTGCAGTACCTGAAGCGGCGCTTGCCATTTGGGCTGCTGCTGCCTTTTATTTTGAACCTGGTGTTCAACGCGGCCTACACGCCAATCCAGTTCGGCCTGAAGAACAACCTGCTGGCCAGCGCCGATATTTTGCTGGTGCTGGGTACGCTGGTCTGGGCCCTGGCCGCCATCTGGCGCCGCACGCGCTGGGTGGCGTATGTGAACATCCCCTACCTGCTGTGGGTGGCGTTTGCCACGGTGCTGCAGCTCAGCATCACCTGGCTCAATCGTTAGCCCCCATCAAACCGCGTGTGCTTTGTCCCTGGCGGCGCCCCTAGAATCGGGGCTTGGTGTGGTCCTTGCCGCGCCTGATCCTGTCAGGCGCCCGCCGTTGCGCCGCCCTTTTTTCCCTCCTCACCTGTATCGGGTCATCGCATGTCTCTTGAAATTCTGGAAGCCCAAACCGGCGAAAACCCCGTCGCCACCATTCTCATCCTGCACGGCCTGGGCGCTGACGGGCGCGACTTTGTGCCGATTGCCGAGCAGCTCGATCTGTCCAGCATAGGGCCGGTGCGCTTTCTGTTTCCGAGTGCGCCGCACATGCCGGTGACCATCAACGGCGGATACACCATGCCCGCCTGGTACGACATCCTGGGCGCCGACCTGGTCAGCCGCCAGGACGAAACCGGCATGCGTCAGACACAGGCGTTGATGGAAACCATCATTGCGAACGAAAAATCGCGCGGCATGCCCGCCAATCGCATCGTGGTGGCCGGTTTTTCGCAAGGCTGTGCCATGGCGCTGATGGCCGGCCTGCGCCATACCGAGCGGTTGGCCGGCATTGCGGGCCTGTCGGGCTATTTGCCGCTGGCTGAAAAAACCGCTGCCGAAGGCAGCGAAGCGAACCGGGATGTGCCGATCTTCCTGGCCCACGGCACCCGCGACGGCGTGGTGGTGCTGCCGCGCGCCACCGACACGCGCGACGCGCTGCTGGCCCTGGGCTATCCGGTGGAGTGGCACGACTACCCGATGGAACATTCGGTCTGCCCGCAGGAGATTGCCGACCTGGCGCAATGGTTGCGACGCGTACTGGCCTGAGAGGCGCGATATACGGTGAAAAATGAGCGCTGCGCAGGCTAAAGCGGTGAGGGCTGGGTGCTTTCGTAACCGTCTGGCGCATGATCGCCAGAAGACCTTTCAAGTTCCTGATCGCGTATGAAAAACAGGCGGTTCAAATCTTCCTCGGCGTCGTCTGCTTCTGCCGCTTGCCTGGCGGTCAATGCCTGGGCAACAGGTGCAACAGCGGCAACAGGGGCTGCGGCCATCATGGGCGCTGCCAGTTTTGCTGTCTCATCCAGCCAGAATTTCTTGTCGGGCAGCGTGGTGTAGGGGCAGCTGTCCGCCATTTCCAGTTGCCACGAAATGCCGTGCAGCCATTGCGAGGCCTGCGGGTCAAAGCGCACGGCATCGGCCATCACCTCGTTTTGCAGCGCCTGGGCGTAGTGCATGAGCCGTGGATCCCAGTGCTTGACGATCAGCCGCATGTGCAGGCCGGCGCCGCGGCTGATGCTGGAGACCACCAGCATTTTCATGTCAATCCATTGCGCCGGGATGCCGTGTCTGCGCAGGAGATCGCGCAGCAGTACATGGGCCAGT
This sequence comes from Polaromonas sp., assembly GCF_018780625.1. Lineage (GTDB taxonomy): Bacteria > Pseudomonadota > Gammaproteobacteria > Burkholderiales > Burkholderiaceae_C > Polaromonas. The sequence goes on from NZ_JADMJK010000118.1 coordinate 26,429, forward strand.
TGGCTCCGCGTGGCGTTTTCCGACCCCTCCAGTATGGACGGGGGGTTGTCGTGCGGGTTTTCGGCTTTAGGGGGCAGCGTTGGTGCAGATGCAG
>NZ_JADMJK010000149.1 GCF_018780625.1 Polaromonas sp.
GAGTCCCTGCGCCAGGCCCAGGAAGACCTGCAAAGCACGCGGGAGGAGATGCAGACATCCCAGGAGGAGCTCAAATCGACCAACGAGGAGCTGCAGTCCACCAACGAGGAGCTGCAGTCCACCAACGAGGAACTGACCACCTCCAAGGAAGAAATGCAGTCGCTCAACGAGGAATTGCATACGGTTAATGCCGAACTGCAGTCCAAGGTGGACGACATGTCGACGATCAACAACGACATGAAGAACCTGCTCGACAGCACGGAAATTGCCACCGTGTTCCTCGATGAAAAGCTCCATGTGCGCCGTTTCACCAGCCATGCAGCCCGGCTGTTCAAGCTGATTGGCAGCGACGTGGGGCGCCCGCTGTCCGACATCACGACGGACCTGGACTATCCGGCGCTGCAAAACGACGCCAGGGAGGTGCTGCGCACGCTGGCGTTTTCGGAGAAACAGGTGTCCACTCGGGATGGGCGCTGGTTCAAGGTGCGCATCATGCCGTACCGGACCCAGGACAACATCATCAGCGGGGTGGTAATCACCATGATCGATGTCAGTGAATATAAAAAGCTTGAGGAAACACTGCAGCACCGGCAAGACCAGGCGGCACAAGCACAGGGAGGAAACCATGAAGAAAAAGTCTGACGCATCGAGCGATGACGCTGAGTTGCGTCGCCGTGCAGAGCAGCAGGTGGCGACCCATCCCGAGTCACCCGCAGACGGTGATTCGGCGCGGCGCCTGCTGCACGAGTTGCAGGTCTACAAGATCGAACTCGAAATGCAGAACGAGGCCCTGCGCGAGGCGCAGGAAGAAGCCGAGTTGGGGCTGGAGCGTTACGTGGAGCTTTACGACCATGCGCCGGTCGGTTACCTGACCCTGAGCCGGACCGGCATCATCGACCGGGCCAACTTGGCGGCGGCCGGCCTGCTCGGGTTGGAGCGCGGCAAGCTGATACGCCGCAATTTCGAGTTTTTTGTCGCGCGCCAGGACGTGCCTGCCTACCGCGGGCTGATGGAGCGGGTCTATGCCGGGGGCGCCAAGGAAACCGTGGCGCTGGCGCTGGCGGGCCAGTCGCAGCGTTTTGTTCGCGTCGAGGCCAGCGCTGACGAGACCGGCACCAACGCGCGTGTCGCGCTGCTCGACATCACCGAGCGCAAGCGGGCCGAGCAGGTGCTGAAAGACAACGAAGAAAAATTCCGCTCCATCTACGAAGGCTCGAACGACGCCATCATGCTGCTGACCGACAAGGGTTTTTTCGACTGCAACGCGCGAACGCTGGAGTTGTTTGGGCTCGGTGGCAAGGACGAATTTATTTTCTTGCATCCTTCCCAGCTTTCCCCACCCTTTCAGCCGGACGGACGGGATTCCTTCAGCGCTGCCAATGAAAAAATCGAGGCCGGCTTTAGCCGGGGAAGCGGCCACTTCGAGTGGGTGCACCAGCGCAAGAACGGTGAGGTTTTCCCCGCGGACGTCAGTTTTACCGCCTTCACGTACCAGGGGCACCGTGTCCTGCAGGCCACTGTGCGCGACATCACAGAGCGCAAGCGGGCCGAGGCGGCCATCCTGCAACTCAACGAAGACCTGGAACGCAAGACCGCCGGTCTTGAGTCGGCCAACCGGGTCTTGCAGGCGTTCTCGGATGCCATCTCGCAGGACCTGCGCGGGCCGCTGCAGGCGCTTGACAGCTGCTCGCGCCTGCTGCGAAAGGGCTACCGGGACCAGTTGGACGCCGAAGGCCAGCGGCTGCTCCAGGGGGTGCGCGACAACGCCGAAAAGATGGTGCAACTGATGGACGAATTGCTCGTCTTCTCGCGCGTCGGGCGCCCGCAGCCGGCAGCTGGCGGTGAAGGGGAGCCAACGGATGATCCTGATCAGCTACTGATTTAATAGCTTCATTGGCCCGTATTGATTGGGCTAATGGCCTTGTTTGCCTTGGGCGCAATAGCCGCGCTAGCCCAGACTCTTGCGCAGCCAGTCTGAAAATGCCGCGCACTCCCAGCGGTCCATGGTGCCGGTGCGCCAGCACAGGTAATGGGCATGCGGGCTGGGAACGCTGCTGCCAAACACGGCGTTGTGGCCCAGGCGCACCAGTGAGCCGTTTTCCAGCCAGGGCGCGCCCAGCTTCAGGCGGATCAGCGCAATGCCCATGCCTGCAGCGGCGGCATCGCACATCAGGCCGATGTCGTTGAACTGCGAGCCGTCCAGCGGCTCGGGCCAGCTGAGTTGGTGGGCTGCAAACCAGGTGCGCCACGGCTCCAGCGGCGAGCGCAGCAGGCTTTCACCCTCCAGGTCTTCGGGCGCCTCGAACGGCCCGTGCTCGCGCAAAAAGGCCGGCGAGGCCAGCGGCGTGACCTCGTCCGTGGCCAGGCAGACATGTTCCATGTCGGCATAGCGCCCGGTGCCAAAGCGCACCACCAGGTCGGCGTCCTCGGCCTCTACGTCGAGCAGCGGAATCGACACCTGCAGCGTCAGGTCAATCTCGGGGTAGGCATCGGTGAACTGGCGCAGCCGGGGAATCAGCAGCGAGCGCGCAAACGTGGGGGTGACGGCCAGCCGCAGCTTGCGCTTGCCCGGGTTGGCGCTTTGTCCGGCCAGGCCCGGAAACTTCTGCAGCGTGGCCAGCCCCTCGCGCACATGCGCCAGGTACTCGCTGCCTTCGGTCGTCAAGGAAAAATCGGCCCGGCCAAACAGCTTGGTGCCAATGATCTGCTCCAGCTGCTTGACGCGGTGGCTGACCGCGCTGGGCGTGACGCAGAGTTCCTCGGCGGTCTGGGTCACGCTGCGCAGCCGCGCCAGTGCCTCGAACGTGAGCAGGCACTGGATGGGCGGAATGCGGGCTGCGGTGGCCATGGCTTATTTGAAAATCACGGTTTTGTGGCCGTTCAGGAGCACGCGGTGCTCGCTGTGCCATTTCACGGCGCGCGCCAGCACCTGGCTTTCGGTGTCGCGGCCCATCGCCGTCAGGTCTTCCACGGTCTTGCTGTGGTCGGCGCGGGCGACGTCCTGCTCGATGATCGGGCCTTCGTCGAGGTCGCCGGTCACGTAGTGGGCGGTCGCGCCTATCAGTTTCACGCCCCGGTCATGCGCCTGGTAATAGGGCTTGGCGCCCTTGAAGCTGGGCAGGAACGAATGGTGGATGTTGATGGCGCGGCCGGCCAGCTTGTTGCACAGGTCGTTTGACAAAATCTGCATGTAGCGCGCCAGCACCACCAGCTCGGCGCCTTCGGACTCGATGATTTCGAGCTGCCTGGCCTCGACCTGCGCCTTGGTCGCGGCCGTCACCGGCAGGTGATGAAACGGGATGTTGTAGCTGGCCGCCAGCTGGTAGAACTCGCGGTGGTTGGACACAATGGCCCGCACATCCAGCGCCAGCAGCCCCGACTTGCAGCGAAACAGCAGGTCGTTCAGGCAGTGGCCCTCCTTGCTGACCAGGATCACCGCGCGCATCGGCTCGGTCGTGTCGTGCAGGCGCCAGTCCATCTGGAACGGTTCGGCAAAGGTCTTGAGCGCGGTCGAGAGTTCGGCGTGCGTCAACTGGTCGCAGGCAAACTGCACGCGCATGAAAAACAGGCCGGTGCCGGCGTCGTTGTACTGCGCGGCTTCTTCGATGTTGCCGCCATGCTCGAACAGAAAACCGGACACGGCATGAACAATGCCCCTGCGGTCAGGGCAGGACAGGGTCAGGATATAAGCGTGATTCATAGGGGGTGAATTGTCGCAGGTGGCGCCCGTCCGCGACTGCCAGTGGCGGGTATTTGGCGCAGGCGCCCGGCCAGGAGTGCCAGAATGCAGAAACAAGCACGCATTCCTTCCATCGCCCCACCCTTTATCTAAATGCAGGAGAAGCACATGGCTTATCAAGAGTTCAACATGGCGCACCATTGGTTGCCCTTCACGCCCAATCGCAGCTTTAAAAATGACCCGCGCATTTTTGTGGCGGCTGACGGCATGCACTTCACCACCCATGACGGGCGGCAGGTGCTCGACGGCATTTCCAGCCTGTGGTGCGTGGCCGCCGGCCACAATCGCAAGCCGATCAACGAAGCCATCAAGAAGCAGCTCGACACGCTGGACTACGCCACCGCCTTCCAGGCCAGCAACGACCAGGCCTTCAAGGCCGCCGAAATGATTGCCGGCATGGCGCCGGGCGACCTGAACAGGGTGCTGTTTTGCAACTCCGGCTCCGAAGCGGCCGACACCTCCTTGAAAGTGGCGCTGGCCTACCACCGGGCGCGCGGCGAAGGCCACCGCAATGTATTTATCGGCCGCGAAAAGGGCTACCACGGCGTCGGCTTTGGCGGCATGAGCGTGGGCGGCATTCCGGCCAACCGCAAGGTCTACGGCGCCGCCCTGCTGCCGCGCGTGGACCACATGCGCTTTATCCATGATCCGGTCAACCACGCCTACATCAACGGCGTCGAGCCGGTCTGGACCGAAGACCTGCTGCTGGAGCTGGAAAACCGCATCCTGCCGCTGCATGACCCCAGCAACGTGGCGGCCATCATTGTGGAGCCGGTGTCAGGCAGCGCCGGCTGGTATTTGCCGCCCCAGGGCTACCTCAAGCGCCTGCGTGAAATCTGCGACAAGCACGGCATTCTCCTGATTTTTGACGAGGTCATCACCGGCTTTGGCCGGCTCGGCTGCAACTTTGGCGCCGACTACTACGGCGTGGTGCCCGACATGCTGAACTTTGCCAAATGCGTGACCAACGGCGTGATTCCGCTGGGCGGCGTGATCTGCACCGACCGCATTTTTGACACCATGATGCAGGCCAACGCCGACAGCCCCGAGTACGCGATCGAATTCTTCCACGGCTACACCTACTCGGGCCACCCGGTGGCCTGCGCCGCCGCCATTGCCACGCTCAATCTGTTCAAGGAAGAAAACCTGTTTGAACGCGCCGGCCAGATGGGCAAGCTGCTCGGCGATGCGATGCACGGCGGCCTGAAAGGCCTGCCCAACGTGGTGGGCATTCGCGCGCTGGGGCTGGCCGGTGCGGTCGAACTGTCCCCGGTGGCCGGCGCGCCGGGCAAACGCGCCTATGACATTTTCATGGACTGCTTCCACCACGGCGTGCTGGTGCGGCCGGCCGGTGAAAACATCGTGGTTTGCCCGCCTTATATCGTGGAGCCGGCGCACATTGAGCGCATCGTGACAGTGGTGGGTGACGCGATTCGCAGGAATGCCTGAGTTTTACCTGGTTAGTTGACCCTGCTGTGTTGGGCTGGCCGGGAGTCGCCCGGCATGCGACTCACTTTCTTTGCTTCGCCA
>NZ_JADMJK010000248.1 GCF_018780625.1 Polaromonas sp.
CTCAACGTCGCCTGCAAGGAAGGCGAGCCGCACACGGTGGTCGAGGCGCTGATCAAGGCGGCTTCTTTCCCCGCACCGGCCAAAATTTCCACGATCGACGGCGTGCGCGTCGACTGGCCCGATGGTTTCGGCCTGATCCGCGCCTCCAACACCACGCCGGTGCTGGTGCTGCGTTTTGAAGGGCACACGCCCGAGGCGCTGGCGCGCATTGAGGCTGACATGCTCGCCTTGTTGCGCAGCATCAAGCCCGACGCGAGTTTTGCCGCTGCCGCGCATTAAACTTTTCGCTTGTGAAAATCCTGCTCGTCAAGCTGTCATCCTTGGGCGACGTGGTTCACGCCTTGCCCGTCGTGCAGGACATCCGCGCCGCGCTGCCTGACGCGCAGATCGACTGGGTGGTGGAGAAATCGTTTGCCTCGGTGCTGGCACTGAACCCGGCGTTGGCCCGCGTCATTCCCTGCGAAATCCGGCGCTGGCGCAAGTCGCCGTTGTCGGCGGCGACGCGCCGCGAATGGCGAGATTTTCGCGAGCAACTGCAGCAGCAAGCCTACGACGCGGTGATTGACCTGCAGGGCCTGAGCAAGTCGGCGCTGGTGGCCTGGCTGGCGCGGCTGGCGCCTGGCGGCCAGCGTTACGCGCTGGCCAACCAGACCGAAGGCTCGGGCTATGAGGCGCCGACGCGCTGGGTCGCCGACGTGGCGATTCGCATCAAGCCGCACACCGCCGCCGTGCAGCGCTCGCGCGAATTGGCGGCGCGCGCATTGGGCTACCCGCTGCAGCCGGCCCCGGATTTTGGATTAAAGAGGCTTGTGGCGCAGCAGGGACGGTTGCAGGATGCTCCAGAGAAAATAGCAATCCGGATTGCCTTCGTGCATGGCACCTCGCGCGCCGACAAGGAATGGCCGCTGGCGCACTGGGTTGAACTGGGCCGGCGTTTCAACGAGGCGGGCTACCAGATCGCGCTGCCGCATGGCAATGCGAAGGAAGGCGCGACCAGCCAGGCCATCGCCGATGCGCTCAATGCCCACGCACCGGCCAGCGCCACCGTCTGGCCGCTGCTGGCGCTCGATGCGCTGACGCGGGAACTGGCGCAATGCGCCGGCGTGATTGGCGTGGACAGCGGCGTCAGCCACATCGCCGTGGCGCTCGACTTGCCGCATGTGCAGCTCTACAACTTCGACACCGCCTGGCGCACCGGGCCAGTCCCTGCCGGGCGGCAGGCCAGCGTGTTTGCGCAGCCCGCGCCTGGCGTGGACGCCGTGTGGCAGGCCTGGCTGGCATGCAGCGCATGAACGCGCTGGCCCTGCGCTTTTATTCGCTGCTGATGTGGCTGGGCCAGCCGCTGCTGCGCCGCAAGCTGGCGCGCCGCGGCCTGCAGGAGCCGGGCTATCTGGACGCGGTGGACGAGCGCTTTGGCCGCTACAGGCAGCCTGCAGAAGCCGTGTCCGGGCTGGTCTGGGTGCACGCTGTGTCGCTGGGCGAAACCCGCACCGCCGCCATGCTGCTGCAGGCGCTGCGCGCGCAGCATCCTGGGCTGCGCCTGCTGCTCACGCACGGCACGGCCACCGGGCGCGCGGAAGGCGCCACGCTGATGTTGCCGGGCGACGTGCAGGTCTGGCAGCCCTGGGACAGCCCGACCGCCGTGGCCCGTTTCCTGGACCACTTCAAGCCCCGCCTGGGCCTGCTGATGGAAACTGAAATCTGGCCCAACCTGGTGGCTGCCGCCCGGGCGCGCAGCCTGCCGCTGGTGCTGGTCAATGGCCGCTTGTCTGAAAAGTCCTTGCAGCAGGCGCTGCGCATGGCGCCCTTGTCGTGCCCGGCCTTTGGCGCTCTGTCGGCGGTGTACGCGCAAACCGAGCTTGACGCCAGCCGTTTTCGCCAGTTGGGCGCGCCAGTGGCCGGCGTGTTCGGAAACCTCAAGTTTGACGCCACGCCTGATGCCGGCCAACTGGCGCAAGGCCGGGCCTGGCGCCAGGCGCTGGCGCAGCCGGTGCTGATGTTCGCCAGCTCACGGGAAGGCGAGGAAGACGAGTTTCTTAAGAAAATAAAGGCTTTGGCCTATGTGGGTATTGAACACTCAGCTATTGATTCAGTAGCAAAAAGTTCTCCCGGCGCCTTCAAGGCCCTGATTGTTCCGCGCCACCCCCAGCGCTTTGACGAGGTGGCGGCGCTGGTGGTGCAGCACGGCTTGCGCGTATCGCGCCGTTCCACATGGGCAGGCAACCCCGGCGATCACCAGGAGGCGATGGATGCCGATGTCTGGCTTGGCGATTCGTTGGGCGAGATGGCGCTGTACTACGGCCTGAGCGACGTCGCCTTGCTGGGCGGCAGCTTTGCGCCGCTGGGCGGCCAGAACCTGATCGAAGCGGCGGCTTGCGGCTGCCCGGTGGTGATGGGGCCGCATACCTTCAACTTCGCCGAGGCGGCCGAACGGGCCGAGGCCGAGGGCGCGGCGCTGCGCGTCTCCAGCATGGCCGACGCGGTGCAGGCTGGCTTGGGTCTGGCGGTAAATCCGGCTGCGATGGCGCAAGCGGTTGCGGCCGGGCTGGCGTTTGCGGCCCGCCATCGGGGCGCGACGTCCAAAACGCTGGAGGCCTTGCGGACTTACCTGTAGCCCCCCGGTCAGCCCCGTGGCAGCGGGGCGAAGCGGCCCATGCGGTGGGCTAGTTCGACAGCGGAATGGACCTGCAGCTTTTCAAACAAATTGGCCCTGTGGAACTCCACCGTGCGCGGCGTGATGCCCATGTGGTCGGCAATGTTCTTGTTGTAGTGTCCCTGCAGCAACTGGTCCAGTACCTCCCGCTCGCGCGCACTCAGCGCCGCCAGGGCTTGCTGAAACAGCACGCGTTCCTGCGAGTCGGCCCGCAGGGCGAGTGCGGCCTGGCGGGCGGCCTCCACCTTGTCGACCAGCAGGTTGTTCTGAAAGGGCTTTTCGAGGAAGTCCCAGGCCCCGTTCTTGACCGCGGCCACGGCCATGCCCAGGTCGCCGTGGCCGGTCAGAAACAGCACCGGCCAGGGCCAGCCCATGGCCTTGAGCTGCTCGAACGTGGCCAGGCCCGACAGCGGCTCCATGCGGATGTCGAGCAACACCACGCAGCATTCCCATTGCTCCTTGCCCGCACGCAGGGACTGCAAAAACACGTCGCCACCGGGCCAGCTGCGCGTCGCAAGCCCGCGCGAATCCAGCAGCCAGGCCAGGCCGTCGCGAAAGTCGGCGTCGTCGTCGACGATGTAGACGGTGGGGTCGGTGGAGTTCATGGGGTTTGCAGGGTCAGGGGCAGCCATAGCGTAAATTGTGCTCCGTTCAGGTCGGCGCTGTGCGCCACGTCGATGTGGCCGTGGTGCGCCTCGATGATGGAGCGGCAGATCGACAAGCCCATGCCCATGCCCCCGGTTTTCTGGCTGGCAAATGCGTCAAAAATGCGGCTGCGTTGGTCGGCGGGCACGCCGGGGCCGCTGTCCTCTACCCGGATGCCCGCCATGGCCCCGGCTTGCGTCAGGCTGATGCGTACGCAGGCCGGGGTTTGGTTGCCGTGGATGGCCCACTCGGTGGCGTTGAGCACCAGGTTGTGCAGCGCGTGTTCCAGCAGCAGCGCATCGGCGGGCAGGGTGAGCGACTGGTCCGGCAGGCACAACTCCAGCTTCAGCCCGTCCGGCAGCGGCACCTGGTCCGCGACGCGTGTGATGAATTCATTGAGCGCCAGGGGCTGGCAGCGCATGTCCTGTCGCCGTGCGAAGGCGTTGACGCGCTGGATCACGCGACCGGCCTTTTCAGCCAGGCGCTCCATCCGCTCCACCACGGGCGTGACCTGCTCCAGCGTCAGGCTGCCTGCGCGCATCCGGTTCAGCAGACCGTTGGCAAAGCTGCTGAGCGCGCCCAGGGGCTGGTTAAGCTCGTGCGCCAGGGTGGATGCCACCTCGCCGACCGCAATCAGGCGGCCTGACGCCTCGATGATTTCTTGCCGGCGTGCGGCCAGCCGTTCTACCCGCTTGCGCTCGGTGATGTCCAGCACCGAGCCCATCCAGCCGATGACCCGGCCATCCGCCAGGCGCAGAGGCGCGCCGTGTGCCAGCACGTCGATCAGGTGGCCATCGCGGTGGCGCAGCTGCACCTCCACGCCGACCTGCTGCGCCGGGGGCAGGCTCAGGCTTTGCCGGAGCAGCCGAAATTCATCCCCCTGATCGGCCGGCCAGTAGGGCGTCGCCCCGGTCTGGCCCAGGAGGTCCTGCGGCGTCAACCCCACCATTCGGCAAAATGTCTGGTTGGCATAGCGCTGACGCCCATTGAGATCCCAGGCGCGCAACCCCAGCGTGACCGAGCGCTCCATGGCGGTGCGCAGCGCCATCTGGGTTTGCAGCTGCGATTCGGCCCGCTGGCGGCGCGCGGTGTCGCGCCGCAAAAAGTAAAGCGCCACCGCCATGCCGGCCAGGCAGACCAGGGCGACCCCGAAGAAAAGCCGGGGCGCCGTGGCCGGCGGGCTGTTCAGCACCGCCACCCGCAAGCCCAGCGGGACGCCCGGCAGGTTGATGGGCGCGACGTAAAGCTGGGAGGGGTCAGGTCTTTCTGCGGCGAGGGGAAGGGTTTCCGTGTCCAGCGCCACCGCGTGGTCTTTGGCGAACCAGGACGGCACCACGCTGGTCAGCAGCCGGTCGAACGCGATGGCGGCCATGTAGTCGCCGACAAAACGGTTCCGCTCAAAAACGGGAACCGCCAGCCACAGCATCTGCCCCGTGCCGCCGCCGGCCTGCCGCAGGGGGCCGGAATAAGCCGCGCGCTGCAGTCCCCGGGTGGTGTTGAGCATGGCCGCAAGCGCGTCTCTGTTATCGGGGCGTTGCGCTGTGTCCTGCAGAAACAGCGGCCAGCGGGCCAGGTCGGGTTGCTGGTCGGCCGCCAGCCAGCCATGCCAGGCGATGACGCCTGCGCTTCGCCAGACCTGCCCCCCGGAAACCGCCGTGGGCGCCGCGCCCGCACTGCGCTGCGCCTGCAGCGCCAGCACCCCCAGGTCCGCCTCAAGGCGGCGCAGGTGAAAGCGCAGCGTCTGGTCCAGCCATTGGGCATCGGCGGTGCGGCGGCGGTCTTCTTCCTGCGCCTCCACCGTGCGCAGGAACAGCGCGAGCAGCACGATGGACACGGCGGCCAGCAGCAGCATGCCCACCAGCCAGGCCATGGCGCGGCGGTTCAGGACCGACAGGGGGCGGGTGTCCAGGTCGAGGACCGCGAAGTCGATGGTGGGCTCTGTCATGGGGGAGGGCGGCTTTTGGGTAGCATAGCGGACATGCAGGGCTTGAAGCGGATCAACTGGAAACGTCTGGCGTGGCGCTGCGGTGCTATGGGGGCCGCCTGCATGCTGCTGGCTGCATCGCATCGAACGGCCCAGGCCGAGGTGCTGATCCGCTTCTCGCATGTGGTGGCGGACGACACGCCCAAGGGGCAAATGGCCTTGCACTTCAAGACGCTGGTGGCGCAGCGCTCCGGCGGGCGCATTCGGGTCGAGGTGTATCCAGATTCCCAACTGTATGGGGATGACGACGAGATGGAGGCCTTGCGGCTGGGGGCTGTCGAGATGCTGGCCCCGTCGCTGTCCAAGTTCGGCACCGTGGGCATCCCGGAGTTCGAGGTGTTTGACCTGCCGTTTTTGTTCCGCGACCTGGCCCAGGTGCGCTGCGTGACGCGGGGCTCTATCGGCCGGAAACTGCTGCATCGCCTGTCGCGCCAGCAAATGGTGGGGCTGGGTTTTCTGGACAACGGTTTCAAGCAAATGAGCGCCGGTAAGCCGATCCAGAACGTGCAGGACTTCAAAGGGCTTCGCCTGCGCGTGCAGGCCTCGCGCGTGCTGGCGGCGCAAATGCGCGCGCTCGGCGCCTACCCCCTGGTGCTGCCCTTTGGCGAAACCCGGCGTGCTTTGGCGGCAGGGGTGGTCGATGGCGCCGAAAACCCGGTGTCGAATTTCCTGACGCAGGGTCTGGCGCCGGTTCAGCGCGCTGTGACGCTGACCAGCCATGGCTATCTGGGCTATGCGATGGTGTCCAATCCGCGCTTCTGGGCCAGCCTGGACGCCGCAGACCGGGCGATGCTGACGCAGGCGCTGAACGATGCGCTGGATCAGGGCAACCGCCTGTCGGCCGACATGAACCAGCAGGCCCTGGTCACGCTGCGCAAAGACCCGGGCGTCCAGGTCCACACCCTGTCGCCGGCCCAGCGCGACGCCCTGCGCCTGGCGGTGCAGCCCGCGTACGACGACTTCGAGCGCCGGGTCGGGGTGAGCTTGTTGCGCCAGGTGCAACGCGACTGCGCGCCTTAAAACCTAGGGTAAACCCGACTGTTGAACGCCACAGTTGGCGAGTTGGTCCCGGATGCATACCATTCACAGCTTTTCCGCCAGGCGGAATGCTGGCTGGTTGTGCCCGGACACACGGGAACGGCCAACTTTTCTTTTTCAACCAATCAAGGCCATTGCCATGTCGAAGACAAACGCGCGCAAGCCGCTCTACAAGTCACTTTATATCCAGGTTCTGGTGGCCGTCACCATCGGCGTGCTGCTGGGCCACTTCTCCCCCGACCTGGGCGCCCAGATGAAACCGCTGGGCGATGGCTTCATCAAGCTGATCAAGATGATCATCGCCCCGATCATTTTCTGTACCGTCGTGGTCGGCATTGCCGGCATGGAAGACATGAAGAAAGTCGGCAAGACCGGTGGCCTGGCGCTGCTGTATTTTGAAGTCATGTCCACGCTGGCGCTGGTGATTGGCCTGGTCGTCGTGAATCTGCTGCAGCCCGGCGCGGGCATGCACATCGATCCGGCGTCGCTGGACACCAAGGCCATTGCCGCCTACACGGCGCCCGGCAAGATGCAGGGCACCGTGGATTTCCTGCTCAACGTGATTCCTTCCTCTGTCGTGGACGCATTTGCCAAGGGCGAGATCCTGCAGGTGCTGCTGTTCTCGGTGCTGTTTGGTTTTGCGCTGCACAAGTTCGGCGGGCGCGGAACCATGGTGTTTGACTTCATCGAGAAGTTCTCCCATGTGCTGTTCGACATCGTCGGCATCATCATGAAGGTCGCGCCGATTGGCGCTTTTGGCGCCATGGCGTTCACGATCGGAAAATATGGCCTGGGTTCGCTGTTTTCGCTGGGCAAGCTCATGGGCGCGTTCTACCTGACCTGCCTGCTTTTTGTATTCGTGGTCCTGGGCACCGTGAGCCGTCTGCACGGTTTCAGCATCTTCAAGTTCGTGCGCTACATCAAGGAAGAACTGCTGATCGTGCTGGGCACCTCGTCGTCCGAATCGGTGCTGCCGCGCATGATGGAAAAGCTGGAAAACCTGGGCGCGCGCAAGTCGGTGGTCGGCCTGGTGATTCCCACCGGTTACTCGTTCAATCTGGACGGCACCTCGATCTACCTGACCATGGCCGCCGTGTTCATCGCCCAGGCCACCGACACGCCGATGACGCTCACGCAGCAGCTGACCCTGCTGGCCGTGCTGTTGCTGACCTCCAAGGGCGCGGCCGGCATTACCGGCAGCGGCTTCATCGTGCTGGCGGCCACTTTGTCCGCTGTGGGCGGCGTGCCGGTGGCGGGGCTGGCGCTGATTCTCGGGATTGACCGCTTCATGTCCGAAGCGCGCGCGCTGACCAACCTGGTCGGCAACGGCGTGGCCACGCTGGTGGTGGCCAAATGGACCGGGGATCTGGACATGATGCGTTTGCAGGAAGGGCTGGACCACCCCACCTTGCAGGCGTCCCAGGAGCCGGAGGCCATTTTGGACCTGCAGGTGGCCCACATGGCCGTGGCCAAGGCCAGGGGCTGAACGCTGTTGACGTAATTAATGGCTGTGGCACCCGTCATCTGGGTGCTGTATGCTTCGAATTAAGGAGCAAAAGAAGCCCGCCTTGCAGCGTCGGCCGCGCTCAGGGCGCAGATAAAGATCGGATGAGCTGCTTAGCCTGTCACAATTTGTGGGTATTCGCTTTTGTTGTTGACGACGCGTTGAAGTTTCGATCCGCCCGTTGCACCGTAGCTGCAACGGCAAACGCAGCACTCTATGGATGGAAAACCTGATGAACAATCTGTCCCTTCCCAAATTGCTTCCCAGCGCCGTGGCGGTCGCCATCACCCTCCTGATCTGGTTCGTCATTCCCGTCCCCGAGAAGGTGAGTCCGGAGGCCTGGCATTTGCTGGCGCTGTTCATTGGCACGATCGCCGCCATCATCGGCAAGGCCATGCCGATTGGCGCCTTGTCGATCGTGGCCATTTCCCTGGTCGCTATCACGCAGGTGACGCGTCCGGGCAATCCGGAGGGTGCGATTGCTGATGCGTTGAGCGGATTTGCCAATCCCTTGATCTGGTTGATTGCCATTGCGGTGATGATCTCGGTAGCCTTGACCAAGACCGGGCTGGGCACGCGCATTGGCTATTACTTCATTTCCCTGCTGGGCAAAAAAACCATTGGCGTGGCCTATGGCCTGGTGCTGTCGGAATTGGTGATTGCGCCGGTCACGCCCAGCAACACCGCGCGCGGCGGGGCCATCATTCACCCCATCATGCGCTCCATTGCTGATGTCTTTGGCTCCAGTCCTGAACTCGGAACCTCGAAGAAAATAGGCCGTTACCTGGCGCTGGTCAACTACAACACCAACCCCATCACGTCGGCCATGTTCATCACGGCCACGGCGCCCAATCCGCTGATCGTGGACCTGATCGCCAAGGCCACCAACTCGGCGATCCAGATCAGCTGGGGCCAATGGGCAATGGCTGCGCTGCTGCCGGGGCTGTGCATGCTGGTGCTGATGCCGCTGGTGCTGTATTTACTTTTCCCGCCTGAAATAAAAAATACGCCCAACGCCAAGGAACTGGCGCAAACCGAGCTGGCCAAACTGGGGCCGATGCAGGCGCCCGAGTTCATCACCCTTGCCGTGCTGGCCCTGATGCTGGCCATGTGGGCCGGCGTTCCGGCGCTGCTCCTGGGCCCGGCACTGGACCTCAATGCCACCACGACCGCCTGGATTGGGCTGTCCCTTCTGCTGGTGACGGGGGTGCTGCAATGGGACGACATTCTCAAGGCCAAGAGCGCCTGGGACACCCTGATCTGGTTTGCAGCGCTGGTGATGATGGCAACGTTTCTGGGCAAGCTGGGGCTGGTCGGCTGGTTTGCGCTGTCCATTCAAAATGGCATTGGCTACCTGGGCCTGGGCTGGATCAGTGCCACCGCCATTTTGGTACTGATTTATTTTTACGCCCATTACTTCTTTGCGAGCACCACAGCGCACATCACGGCCATGTTCGCAGCGTTTTTTGCTGCCGGTGTGGTGCTTGGCGCGCCGCCCATGCTGCTGGCGCTGGTGCTGGCCTTTTCATCGTCGCTGATGATGTCGCTGACCCATTACGGCACGGGTACCGCGCCCATCATTTTCGGCTCGGGCTACACCAGCTTGAACGAGTGGTGGGCCGCCGGTGCGGTGATGAGCGTGGTCAACCTGCTGATTCTGGCGGTGGTGGGCGGCGTCTGGTGGAAGGTTTTGGGCTACTACTGATGACTGATCTGCACGCGCCCCTGCGTTGTTACTTTGCCAGCAGCGTGTTGATGGTCTGCAAGTCCTCAGCCGTCAGGGTTCCGCTGGCCTGGCGCAGCCGCAGGTCACCCAGCAGCACGTTGTAGCGCGCCTGCGCCAGGTCGCGTTTGGTCTGGAATAGCTGGCTTTGGGCGTTCAGCACGTCGATGTTGATGCGCACGCCGACCTGGTAGCCCAGCTTGTTGGCTTCCAGCGCGCTCTGGCTGGACAGCTCGGCCGCTTCCAGCGCCTTGACCTGGCCCTGGCCTGAGAGTACGCCGAAATAGGCGGAGCGGGTGGCCTGCGCGACCGTGCGGCGGGCGCCTTCAAGGTCGCTGCGTGCTTTGTCCCTGAGCGACAGCGTTTCGCGGATGCGGTTCTGCGTGGAAAAGCCGGCAAACAGCGGCACATTGACCAGCAGGCCGACGTTGCTGGTGTTGGTGCGGGAAGACACGCCGCTTTGCGCGAAGCTGGACGGGTTGCGCGTGACGTTGTAGCTGGCTGTCAGGTCCAGCGTGGGTTTGTGGCCGGCTTCGGCCTTGCTGACTTCCAGCTCGGCAATGTCGAGCCCGCCTTGCGCCAGCCGGATGTTGGGGTGCACGCCTTCCGAGCGCTGCACCCAGGCATTGACATCGGCCGGCATCACGGGTGGCAAGGCGGCCGGGGCCAGCAGGCTCCTGGGCTGGGATTCGGTGATGCCGACCAGTTGGTCGAGCGCGATTTTCTTGACCCGCAGGTCGTTGTCGGCGGCTATTTCCTGGGC
Organism: Polaromonas sp.; assembly: GCF_018780625.1. GTDB lineage: Bacteria > Pseudomonadota > Gammaproteobacteria > Burkholderiales > Burkholderiaceae_C > Polaromonas. The sequence continues at coordinate 10,311 of NZ_JADMJK010000248.1, forward strand.
CGTGACCAGATCGAACCGGGCCTGGGCTTCGCGCGAGTCGGTGATGGTCGAGGTGCCGACCTCGAAGTTGCGCTTGGCAAAAGCCAGTTGCTCGTCCACCGCCGCCTTTTGGGCCCGCACAAAGGTCAGGGTGTCCTGGGCGGCCAGCACGTCGAAGTAGGCCTGGGCTGTGCGTACGACCAGGTCTTGCTCGGCCGCTTCGAGCTGGGCGCGGGCCAGGTCCACCTGCTTGAGGCCTTGCGCGTAGGTGGCCCAGTTAGCGGGCCGGTACAGCGGTTGCGAGGCGCTGAGCGTGGCGTTTTGCGAGTTGTAGCTGCGGTCTATGGCCGGATTGGTGTTTTCAAACCCGGTGCGCGAGACGCCAGCCGCCAACCCAGCCGTGGGCAGGATGCCGGCCTTGGCCTGCTCGGCGCGGGCCAGGTTGGCGTCGTACTGCAGCTTGGCGGACTGGTAGGCGGCGTCAAATGCCCGGGCCGATTGATACAGCTCCACCAGACTCTGGGCCTGCGCCGCAGGGGCCAGCACCATCAGCGCCGAGGCGATGGCCAGCGACAGAGGCAAGCAGGGCAGGCGGCGCAGGGGCAGTTTTTGGGGCGTGGTCATGGGGGGTCCTGAGGGGTTAACGAACTAGCAAACTACCGAATCCGCCGCTGAAAATCAAGCGGTCAGGTCAAGCACAAATCAATAAAGCGGAACCGATGGGTCGATCTGCTGCGACCACGCATGGATACCGCCTTGCAGGTTGACGATTTCGGTAAAGCCGCTTTGGGCCAGGTAATTGGCCACCTGCAGGCTGCGCATGCCGTGGTGGCACAGGCAGGCGATGGGCTGGTCGGTGCCCAGGGCGTCCTTGAGCTCGGCCAGGCGCGCGGGCACGCTCCGCATGGGAACGTGCACCAGCCTGAAGCCGTCTTCCTTGACCGATGCCGTCTGCAACTCCCAGGGCTCGCGCACGTCGAGCACCACGGGCAACGCGTCGCCTGCTTCGGAACGGGCCTTGTCACGCCAGGCAGTGAAATGGGAGGGGCTTAGTTGGGGAGTCATCAGCGCATGCTTTCAGGGCTTGAGTTTAAGACTGGGGTTCAGAAAACGAATTTCGAGGGCTCTGGGAAGTTGAGCAGGCGCGGCGCCACGGTATCCCAGGCCTGGGTGGTGCGCCAGGCGTCCTTGCCCACGCGCGTGACCAGCGTGGCGCGCATCATGGGCTCAACGCCGACGATGGCGCTCAGGCGGCCGCCGACTTTCAGCAGCGCCAGCAGCGAGGCCGGCACCTCGGCGACCGAGCCGCTCAGCACGATCACGTCAAACGGGCCGCTCAGCGGGTTGCTGCCCGAGGCCGCCCTGGCCAGATCAGCGGCGCCGTCGCCGGTGCGCACTTCGCAGTTGTAGATGCCAGCTTTTTGCAGGTTGTCACGGGCGGTTTGCGCCAGCGTAGGGTCAATTTCCAGCGTGATGACTTGCTGCGCGCGGTGCGCCAGCAGGGCGGCCATGTAGCCGGAACCCGCCCCTATTTCCAGCACCTTTTCGTGCTTTTGCACGGCCAGGTCTTGCAGGATGCGGGCTTCAACCTTGGGCGCCAGCATGCACTGGCCGGGGTTTTGCTGGGGCGGCAGCGGAATTTCCATGTCGGCAAACGCCAGCGCCTTGCAGGCGGGCGGCACGAAGTCCTCGCGCCTGACCACGGCGAGCAGGGCTAGCACCTGGCTGTCCAGCACTTCCCAGGGGCGGATTTGCTGCTCAATCATGTTGAAACGGGCTTGTTCGTAGTTCATGGCGGATCTGGTTGTTGGGGGGAAAGAAGTGGGCACGGGCGAAACCGCTGATTTTAGACGGGGCGCGGGGCGCCATCCTGACCTGCGTCATGGCTTGTGGCCGGTGCTTTGGGGCCGAACTTGCGCTTGAACCATTGGGCCAGGTCGTCCATGTAGCAGTAGGTTACGGGCACCACCACCAGCGTCAGCAGCGACGACGTGATGACGCCGCCAATCACCGCCTGGCCCATGGGGGCGCGCTGCTCGGAGCCTTCGGTCAGCGCAAAGGCCAGCGGCACCATGCCAAAAATCATGGCCAGCGTGGTCATCAGGATGGGGCGCAGCCGGACCTTGGCCGCTTCCAGCAGGGCGTCGCTGCGTTCCATGCCCGGAACGCGGCGGCCGTCCGTGTCCATCCTGTCTGCCCGCATGCGGATGGCAAAGTCCACCAGCAAAATCGCGTTCTTGGTGACCAGGCCCATCAGCATCACCACGCCAATGACGGAAAACATTGACAGCGTGGAGCGAAACAGCAGCAGCGCCAGCACCACGCCAATCAGCGTCAGCGGCAGCGAAGTCATCAGCGCCAGCGGCTGCAAAAAGCTCTTGAACTGGCTGGCCAGGATCATGTAGATGAACAGCACCGCCATCACCAGCGCCGAGATGGCGTAGCCAAACGATTCAGCCATGTTCCTGGTGGAGCCGCTGAACTGGTAGCGGTAGCCGGGCGGAAAGGCGATGCCCTCGAGCGCGGCCTTGATGTCGGTGGACACCTCGCCGGCCGAGCGGTTCTGCACGTTGGCATTGATGGCGACTTCCCGGGCCAGGTTGCGCCGGTTGATCTGGTTGGCGCCCGTGGCTTCCTTCACGCTGGCGACCTGGCTGAGCCGCACGGTGCGCGCCGAGCCGTCGGGGTTGTTGCCCAGCGTGCTGTTCATGAAGGGCAGGCCGGCCAGGTCCTGCAGGCTGCTGCGCGCGTCGGGCGCCAGCCGCACGTTGACGTCGTAGGTCTGGTCGTCGGGCGCGCGCCAGTTGCCCACGGTTTGCCCGGCCACCAGCGTGCGCAGCGAGGCGGCAATTTGCGCCACCGACAGCCCCAGATCGGACGCCGCTTCGCGCCGCACCGCCACTTCAATCACCGGCTTGTCGGCCTTGGCGCTGGAGTCCAGGTCCACCAGCCCGGCAATCGGCCGGATCTTGTCGCTGACCAGGCGGCTCAGGCGTTCGAGTTCCTTGAGGTCCGGGCCTTGCAGCGAAAACTCGACCTGCTTGTTGCCGCCCACCGCGTCGAGCAGGCCGACATGGGTCACGGTGATGCCGGCAACCCGCTGCAGCCGTTCGCGCAGCACGCCCGACATCTCGTCGACGCTGCGCGTGCGCGCCTTGCGGTCTACCAGCCGCACATACACGCTCGCGTACATCTTGCCCTGCGCGTTGCCGGTGTTGAGTGTGGCCAGCGTGTATTTCACCTCGGGGAACTCGCGCACGATCGCCTCGACCTGGCGCGCCTTGGCTTCTGTCGCCTCCAGCGAGGAACCCACGGGCGTGTAGAAGTTGAGCGAGGTTTCCGAGAAGTCAGCCTTGGGCACAAACTCGGTTCCCAGCAGCGGCACCATGAAAATGCTGCCGATAAAAATCACCAGCGCCAGTCCGAGCGTGGCCAGCTTGTGCACCAGCGCCCAGCGCAAGATGCCCTGGTAGCGGTCGCTCAGCGCGTCGGTGGCGCGCTCAAACCAGGCCGTCACGCGGCCAATGGTCTTGTCATAAAAACTGACGGGCCGGTGGTGCTGGCCATGCGCTTCAATCGACGGGTCATGCCTGATGCTCGACAGCATGGGGTCCAGCGTGAAGCTGACAAACATCGAGATCAGCACGGCCGCCACGATGGTGATGCCGAACTCGTGGAAAAACTTGCCGATGATGCCGCCCATGAAGCCAATCGGCAAAAACACCGCGACGATGGAAAAGGTGGTGGCCAGCACCGCCAGGCCAATTTCCCGCGTGCCGTCCAGTGACGCCTGGTAAGGCGTCTTGCCCATCTGCACATGGCGCACGATGTTCTCGCGCACCACGATGGCGTCGTCAATCAAGAGGCCCACACACAGGCTCAGCGCCATCAGCGTGATCATGTTGATGGTGAAGCCGAACAGGTTCATGAACAAAAACGTGCCGATGATGGAGATCGGCAGCGTCAGCCCGGTGATCACGGTGGAGCGCCAGGAATTGAGAAACAAAAACACGATCAGCACCGTCAGCAGCGCGCCTTCAATCAGCGTGCGGCGCACGTTTTCAACGGCCACGCGAATCGGTCGCGCGCCGTCGGTGATCAACTCCAGCCGCGCGCCCGGCGGCAGTTGCGGCTGCAACTCGGCGATGGCCTGGTTCAGCCCGTCGACCACGCCAATGGTGTTTTCGTCCTGGGCCTTTTGCACGCTCAGCAGCAGCGTGCGCTGGCCGTTGTAGAGCGCCAGGCTGTCAATTTCTTGCGCGCCGTCGGCCACGCGGGCAACCTGGCGCACGGTGACGGGAACGCCGCCTTTGCGCGCCACGATAATGTCTCCAAAGTCTTCGGGCCGCTGCATGCGCGCATCAATTTTCACCACGCGTTCTTGCGCCAGCGAGCGGATCGCGCCCACCGGCAGGTCCTGGTTTTCGCTGCGCACGGCAGTGACCACCTGGTCGGCCGTGATGCCCAGCGACTCCATGGCCTGCGGGTTCAGGTAGATGTTGATCTCGCGGCGGGTGGCGCCCACCAGCGTGACCGCGCCGGCGCCGCGCACGTTTTCCAGCCGCTTTTTCAGCACCTGGTCGGCCCAGTTGGTCAGCTCGATAGCAGATAGACCGGCCCCCACACTTGTCGCTTCGCGTACTGCGCTGCCCCCCGAGGGGGCTGAACTTGCTTGGGGCGGCCCGGCGCTGCGTTCGGCATTCCCCTTGGCGGGATCAGACAGAACCGCCACCGACCAGATGGCCCGGCTGGCCGGGTCAAAGCGCAACACGCGGGGTTCCTTCACCTCGTCGCGCAGCGTGGGTCGTATCGCGGCGATTTTCTCGCGCACGTCTTCGGCGGCCTTGCGCCCGTCCACGTAGAGCTGGAATTCGATCACGACGACCGCCTGGCCCTCAAAGCTGCGCGAGCTCAGGGTGTTGACGCCGGCAATCGAATTGACGCCTTCCTCGATCTTCTTGGTGACTTCGCTTTCAACGATTTCGGGCGAGGCGCCGGGGTAGTCGGCTGTGACCACGACCACCGGAAAGTCGATGTTGGGGAACTGGTCCACCTGCATGCGCTGGTAAGAAAACAGCCCGAGCACCACAATGGCCAGCATGACCATGGTGGCGAACACCGGATTCTTCAGACTGACCTGGGTGAACCACATGCGCGTTGTGCCTCAGGGTGCCGACACGGCGGATGCGGGGCGGGTCGGCGCGGCGTCCATCGTGGTGAAGCGGACCGGCGTGCCCTCAAGCAGCGCACCGACCTGGCCGCGCAGCACCAGCGTGCCTTCGGCCAGACCGGTGACGGCCACCAGCGTTTCGCTGCCAGCGGTGCCGCGGGCGCCAAGCGCCACGGTCCTGTGCACCACCTGGCCGTTTTCAAGGGCCTGCACGTAGGGCGCGGGCTTGTCGGTGCGCACGCTGATGACCGGCACCGCCAGCAACGCGGCCTGGGCCGTGCCCAGCGTGCCCTGCGCAAACAGGCCCTGGCGCAAGGGCAGGGCGCTGCCGGCCGGGTTGTCCAGGCTCAAATACACCAGCACGCTGCGGCTGCCGGCCTGCGCGCTGGGGTTGATGCGCGCCACCCTGGCCTTCACGGTCTGCGGGCTGCCTTCAATCTGCAGCTCGGCGCTTTGACCCACGCGCACGTCCATCGACTCCTGCGCGCCCAGGCTGGCTTCAAGCTCCAGCTGGCGCAGGTCCACCACTTCGACGATTTTGGCGTCAATGCCCACGCGCTCGCCGGGCTGCGCCAGGCGCTGGGCCACCTGGCCGTCAATCGGCGACTTCAGCACCGTGTCGTCCAGCGATTTGGCGGCAATGGCAGTCGCCGCCTGCGCCGCCCGGTAAGTGGCCTGCGCTGCGTTGAGGTTGGCCAGCGAGGTGTCCAGCGCGGTTTTGGAGATGAAGCCCTGGTCAACCAAGGCCTTGTTGTTGTCAAACTGGCGCTGCGCGACGGCGACCTGCGCCTTGGCCGATTCCGCCTGCTGCCGGGCCTGCTGCACGCGCGACTGGAATTCGCTGGCATCAATGCGCGCGATCACCTGGCCCGCCTTGACGAAATCGCCTTCGCGCACGCTCAAGCCCTGAAGTTCGCCGGCCACGCGTGCCTTGACCATGGCCGAGTTGACGGCCTTGAGCGAGCCCGACACCGCCAGGCCTTGCGCCAGCGCACGGGTTTCGGCCTTGACCACATCGGTGGCGGCCAGCTCCACGCCCGGGTTTTTGGCCGTGCTGGCGGCCACCAGCGCCTGCTGCTGGGCCTTGCGCGCCGACAGGGTGCGCAGCACGCCGCCCGCAATGAGCACCACCGCGAGCAGGGCCACGGCCCATTTGATCCAGGGTTTCATGCCCCGGCTTTCGGCTCGCCTGGCGCAGCACCGGCGGTTGGCGCGCTCCAGCCATGCAACAGGGTGCTCAGTTGCGCGGCAATGTATTTTTTGGGGTCCAGCGCGATCTGGGCCGGAACGCAGGCGCCCATGCAGTGCTGGGCCATGATCAGGAAGGTCATGGGTGCGAGCACGCTGTAGACGGCGTAGTCGAGGTCCAGCACGCGGAATTCACCGCGCGCCATGCCGCGCTCCAGCACCCGCCGGATCAGCGCGTGGCCGGGCAAAACGACTTCCTGCTGGTAAAACGCGACCAGTTCGGGAAAGTTCCTGGCCTCGCTCACCATGAGTTTGTTGATGCCCGAGGCCCGGGTGGCGCCCACGCGGTCCCACCAGGCGTTCAGGCAGCAGTCCAGCATGTCGGCCGTGCTGCCTTCAAAGGAGTCAAACTGCGCGTTCCATTCCTTGAGGTGGCCGGAAATGTTTTCACAGACCACGGCCTTGAACAGCTCTTCCTTGCTCTGGAAGTAAAGAAACAGCGTGCCTTTCGATACGCCGGCGCGCGCGGCGACTTCTTCCACGCGCGTCGCGGCAAAGCCTTTTTCAACGAACAGGTCCAGCGCGGCGTTCAGCAATTCGCCCGGACGCGCTTCTTTGCGGCGCTCACGTTTGGCGACGCTGGCCTGGTGTTGATCACAGTGGAATTTGGCGTTGGGCATGGTTACTGACTCGTTGGTTAGTAATGTAGCTTTTTGCTTTTGCCGCGTCAACTGCAGTTGCCTGGGCGCGCGGCGCTGCGACAAGCGCAAGCCCGCGTTTGCCCCCCGACTTGGCGACGAGGTCCGTCAAGTCGCAAAAAGCCTGTCCGCCGGCGCGTCCGGGCAAGCGGTTGTGGCTTAGGGGGAGGGGGCTGCTAGCGGTCGAATGCCGGACGTTTCGGGTTGAAGGTCCAGTTGGGAATCAGGCCCTGCATGGCGACTGCATCGTCGCGCGCGCCCAGGCCGTGCTGTTTGTACAACTGGTGGGCTTTCTCGACCTCGGCCATGTCCAGTTCAACGCCCAGTCCAGGCTTTTTGGGAACAGCCACCAGCCCGCCGACGATCTGCAACGGCTCCCTGGTCAGGCGCTGGCCGTCCTGCCAGATCCAGTGCGTATCGATGGCCGTGACCTTGCCCGGCGCGGCAGCGGCGACATGGGTGAACATCGCCAGCGATACGTCAAAATGGTTGTTTGAGTGCGAGCCCCAGGTCAGACCCCAGTCGCGGCAGGTCTGCGCCACGCGCACCGAGCCGGCCATGGTCCAGAAATGCGGGTCGGCCAGTGGAATGTCCACCGATTGCAGCGACAGCGCGTGTGTCAGTTGGCGCCAGTCGGTGGCGATCATGTTGGTCGCTGTGGGCAGGCCGGTGGCGCGCCGGAACTCGGCCATGACCTCGCGGCCCGAAAAGCCTTCTTCGGCGCCGCACGGGTCTTCGGCATACGCCACCACGCCTTTCATGTCCTGCATCAGGCGAATGGCATCCTTGAGCAGCCAGCCGCCGTTCGGGTCCAGCGTGACGCGCGCATTCGGAAAACGCTTGTGCAGCGCGGTGACGGCTTCGATCTCTTCTTCGCCGCGCAGCACGCCGCCCTTGAGTTTGAAGTCGTTGAAGCCGTAGCGCTCGTGCGCTGCCTCGGCCTGGCGTACCACGGCCTCGGGCGTCAAGGCCGTTTCGTGGCGAACGCGTGACCAGGCGTTGTCGGCATCGGGCTCGCTGTGGTAGGCCAGGCCGGTCCGGGTGCGGTCGCCGACAAAGAACAGGTAGCCGAGCATCTTGACCGCGTCGCGCTGCTGGCCTTCGCCCAGCAAGGCCGCCACGGGCACGCCCAGGTGCTGGCCCAGCAGGTCGAGTAGCGCCGACTCGACGGCGGTCACGGCGTGGATGGTGGTGCGCAAATCAAAGGTTTGCTGTCCGCGCCCGCCGCTGTCGCGGTCGGCAAACTGCTGGTGCATCTGCTGCAGCACGCGCTGGTGGTCGCCGATGGGCTGGCCGACGACGAGCGCGCGGGCGTCTTCGAGCGTCTGGCGGATCTTCTCCCCGCCCGGCACCTCGCCCACGCCGGTGCGGCCGGCGTTGTCGGTGAGGATCAGGAGGTTGCGCGTAAAAAACGGGCCGTGCGCGCCGCTTAGGTTGAGCAGCATGGAGTCGCGGCCGGCCACGGGGATGACTTGCAGGCTCGCGATCAGCGGTGTGGAGTGGGTTGACATGGGTGTTTATTTTGGGAGTTGGAAAAAGGCGCCAGCAGGAAAGGGCCGCTGCCGACCTGTCGCCCAGCGGGCGACAGGTCGGCTTGCGTTCAATCAGGGCTGATTATTTCCATTTCGATCAGTTTCTTCCCGCTTTCAAACGCTTGCGGCCAAAAAAACGCAGGCGCCGCCGGTGTGTCGCTGACCACGTCAGGCGCAGGACAACGCCTGACGGAGTGTCCGCTTAATACGTCAGACCGAAGCCGAACTTGTAGAGCGTGTCCTTCTCGGGATAGCCCGGAACGTCAGGCTGGTTGTCGACAATGGCCTTCGAGTTGTTGGCCAGGGCAAACGGCAGCTTGCCTTGTGGCTTGAAAGCCGCGCCCGTGGCCAGGACCTTGCCGCTCAGCACGTCGAGCAGCGCGGTGTTGCTCACGCCGAAGCCGGCCACGATGGCGCCGGCACTCTTCAGGCCGCTGGCATCGTCAAGAACATAGGGCTGGCGGAAGTAGATGCTGAGCACCACTTTTTTCGGGTCGCCCACTTCCTGCATGACTTTCTGGATGTCGGCCAGCGATGGCGAAATCTGCCACGATTGTGCGGCCGCCATCTCGGTGAACGACAGCATGCCGTTCTCCCACGGGAAGGAGCCGCCGAACCCGAGGCCGTTATCCAGACAGGCCTTGGTGGAATCCTCGACCGAGTAGTCCGCCTTGGCAACGCAACGGTCTTCGGAACCCCAGGATTTGCCGGTGGCCGGGTTGATGCGGCCTCCGGTCGCAGGATCATCACTTTTGTAGGTGCTGGTGTACTTGGTCGTGGTGCCCGGCACCAGCTTGTTGTTGGACACCTCAACCCGGATCACGGCATAGTCGGCGCCAGCAGCACTCGGACGTCCCACGACGTCTCCGTTGACATCCGTCACCGTGCTTCCATTGGCATTCTTGTTGGCCTCGCCATCGGTCACGGTGTAGCCGTATTTCTGCACATCGGCCTTGGCCAGGCCCATGGTGTAGATCTTGGCGCCGGCTTTGAGTGGCAGGGTCTTGCCGCCGGCCGCCTGGTCCTGGTTCTGCAGCAGGGCAATCGACTTGCGCTGAATGTCCATGCCGACAGCAAGATTCGCCGCGCTGCCGATGCTGCCGCCAGCCTTGCTGGCATCGACGTACGGGTTTTCAAACAGGCCGAGCTGAAACTGCTCTTTCAGTAAACGCTTTGCCGCTTCGGTGACCCGGGTTTCCGTGACCAGACCCGCCGTGACCAGATCCATGATGGTCTTGTTTATGCTGAAGCCCGACAGCGTTTCCGTGCCGCCATTGAGGGCTGCGGCGACGCGTTCCGCAACGGTTTTCTTTTCCAGCCCCCAGGCACGGTCGTTGATGATGCCGGTGTCGGAGTTCACGTAGCCCTTGAAGCCGAGTTTGCCGCGAAGCAGGTCGGTGACGACCTGCTTCGAGAAGGCCATGCCGGTCTGGTCGTAGGTGACGCCTTCGTAGGTCACGTTGATTGGCACGCCGTAGTACGGCATGATCGACGACACGCCGGCATCCAGCGCAGACATGAATGGCTTGAGGTGGTAGGCGAAATTGCCGCCCGGATAAACCTGGTTCTTGCCGTGGGCGTAGTGCGGATCGAAGCCGCCTTCCTGCGGGCCGCCGCCGGGGAAGTGCTTCATGGTCAGCGCAACGGCAGAGCCCGGATTCACCGAGGTGCCATCCTTGACTGTCGGGCCTTGCAGGGTCTGCACCAGCGTCTTCATGATGCTGGCGTTCAGGTCGGCATCTTCGGTGAAGGTTTCGTGCACGCGGTACCAGCGCGGCTCGGTCGAGAGGTCTGCCATGTAGCCGTACATGCCGCGCAGGCCGATCGACTTCCACTCGTCGCCCATGACGGTGGCAAAGTTTTTGATGACCGACATGTCGCCCGCGCCCAGCGAAGCAGAAGCCAGACCGGCTTCCTTGGGGAATTCGGTGAAGGCGCCGGCGGCCTCGCTGATGCCGAAGCGCGGGTCTTTTTCGTAATGGTTGCGCGCGTTGGACTTGAACACTGCGGGAATGCCCAGACGCGTGGACTCGGTCATGGCCTGAACGGCATTCGTGAACTTCGCCGCCTGCTCGGGAGTGACCTGTCCTGCGGTCGGCGTGGCCGTCACCACGTTGCGAAACACAAAGCGGCTCATTTTTTGAACATTGACGTAGTCGAACGCCGTTTGCGAAACTGAACCGCCCGCATCAGAGTTCAGGGTGTTGATCAGCATCAACCCGACTTTTTCCTCAAGGGTCATCTTGCCCACCAGGTCATCGACGCGCTGCTCGACGGAGCGGCGCCAGTCTTCGTACTTGTCCAGCTGGCCGTTGCCGTTCGAATCCTTGAACTGCCTGCCGTCGACCGTCAAAACGCTTTTGACATGCGCGCCGATCACCGGCTGGGCCAGGGTGTTGTCGATGCCGGTGTCAATGGCAATGGCAATGCCGTCCCCGCCGCTACCGCCGCATGCCGTGAGCATCAGGGCACCGATGAGCGCGCTGGCCGCCAGCGCGGTTGGCCTGGCGTGGAATTGTTTTTGCAATGTACTTTTCACGTGTGTCTCCTGTTGATGGTGTTTGAAAACGCGGGCTTCCCGGACGCACCCTGATGCGCCAATCTGATGTGCAGCTGCGCTTGAAGCGGCTTGGCGGCATCTGCAATCAGCTTGCTTCAGGGTAAATGTTATCGTTAACATTTGAGTGCAGAATAGCAGCTTGAAGGATGCTGAAAATTAGGGTAAACCCTGAAATTTTTAGATCAGAACGACTTGAATAGTGCGAAAATGCCTGAAATATCGCGCAAGGCAGGCATTCCAAGGCGAATTTCCGGGATGCTTACTCCGCAATGGCGAAAATTAATATCGATAACATTTTGGGGGGCTTGATGATGAATCGCCTCAGGCCCCGGCTAGAGCGGTCGATCCAGATACCGCCCAGGCTCAGGCGCTGGCGCGCTCGATGATCTCGAAGCCGATGTCGACAATCGGCTCGCTCACGATTCGGCCTTCGGCCCGTTCCACGATGTACTGGGCGGCGGTGCGGCCAATGCGTGTTCCGTCGATGCGCACGGTGGTTAGCGCGGGTTGCAGGCTGGCGGCCAGCTCCAGGTCGCCCAAACCCACAACCCCCAGCTGCCCCGGCACGGTCAGCCCCAGCGCCTGCGCCTCGATCAGCACGCCCAGGGCCAGCATGTCGGAACTGCAGAATACCGCGTCGGTCTGCGGATGCGCGTCCAGAACGGCTGCCAGCCCGGCGCGGCCCGAACCCAAGGTGGTCGGCGCTGGCACCAGGTGCGTGGGCGCCTCGTCCAGACCCAGCGTGCGGCTCATGCGCTGGAAACCTCCGATGCGGCGGCGTGCCCGCTCGTCGTCGGCGCTGATCAGCGCCGGATGTCGGTAGCCCCGGCTGTGCAGGAAATGGCACACCGACTGGCCGATCTGCTCATGCGAAAACCCGACCAGCATGTCGATCGGCGTGGGTGTCAGGTCCCAGGTTTCCACGACCGGAATGCCGGACGCCAGGAGCTGGCGCCGGCCTTCCGGCGAATGCATGATGCCGGTCAGCACGATGCCATCGGGCCGGCGTCGGATGATGGCGTCGAGCAGCGCATCCTCGCGCGATGCGTCGTAGCCGCTCTGGCCGATCATCAGCTGGTAGCCCTGGGCGTCCAGCGCCTCGTTGAGCGCGCGCACGGTTTCCTGAAACACTGGCCCGACCAGCGTGGGCAGCACGGCAGCCACCAGTCTGGCCTTTGAGGAACGCAGGCCGCGCGCCATGGCGTTGGGCACGTAGCCGGTGCGGGCCACGACTTCGCGCACCCGGGCCAGCACGTCCGGGGAGACTTTTTCGGGATGGTTGAGCGTGCGCGAAACGGTCATGGCCGACACGCCGGCGAGACGGGCAATATCGTGGACAGTGAAGCCCTGTGGCTTTTTCATGGAGGAGCGGTCTGATGAGGCTGAAGCAGGCATAGAAATGGCCAGTAGGCATGATACCGGCAGCCCCTGCGCCACCAAGCGCCGCAGGCCCGTGACGTTAAGCGGGCAGTAACCGTCCGACCGCCAGCGCCAGCCACTCGCGCAGCACCTGCTGCGAGGCCAGCAGGCCGCGCGCAGAGGGCAGCCATTGCAGCACGGGGCCCTCGATCGGCCGCACAAAGCCCATGGGCGCGGGCGTGACCTGCAGGCCAGCCCGCTCAAACAGCGCCACCGCGCGCGGCATGTGCCAGGCGTCGGTCACCAGCGCGATGCGCTGCACGCCACCCCGCTGCAGCAGCGGCGCCAGCAGGCGCGCGTTGCCGGCCGTGTCCCTCGACTGCGCCTCCAGCCAGCGCAGCGTCACGCCGAAGTCTTGCTGCGCCACGCGCGCGGCCACTTCGGCTTCAGACGCGGCCTGCGCGCCTTGCGCCGCCCAGCCCACGCCGCCGGTAAATGCCACGGGCAAGCCCGATTGCCGCGCCAGCCACAGGCCATAGCGCAGCCGGGCCGCCGTGTGCGGGGCCGGCTGGGCCTGGCCGTATTCAGGCGCCTCTGGCAGCAAACCACCACCGAGCACGACGATGGCCTGCACCTGGCCGGTCTTGAGTTGGGCGACGGAGGCCGGCGCAAACTGCGGCAGCGCATGGCGCGCCAGCCACACTGCCGCGCCATGGCAGCTCAGCAGCGCCAGCACGGCGAGCGACAGCGCTGTCAGCGCCAGGCCACCGCGTTTTTTGCCGGCAGCCAGCAGCAGCCCCAGCGCCGCCAGCAGTAGCGGCGCCAAGGGCGGCATGGCCAGGCTGGTCAGCAGGGGTTTAAGAGCGGAAAGGTCCATCATTAGCTATTAAGTTAATAGCTAATGATATCCGCTGTACAAGGGCTGGAGGCCTGAATGATCAATAAAAAGCCTGCAGGCCCGTTTGCGCACGGCCCAGGATCAGGGCATGCACGTCGTGCGTGCCTTCGTAGGTGTTGACGGTTTCCAGGTTGATCATGTGGCGAATCACATGGTATTCGTCATGGATGCCGTTGCCGCCGTGCATGTCGCGCGCCATGCGGGCAATGTCGAGCGACTTGCCGCACGAGTTGCGCTTGATCATCGAAATCATCTCGGGCACGGCGCGGTCCTCGTCCATCAGCCGGCCGACGCGCAGGCAGGCCTGCAGGCCCAGCGTGATTTCGGTCTGCATGTCAGCCAGTTTCTTCTGGATCAACTGGGTTTGCGCCAGCGGGCGGCCAAACTGCACGCGGTCCAGCGTGTACTGGCGGGCACGGAACCAGCAGTCTTCAGCCGCACCCAGCGCGCCCCAGGCAATGCCGTAGCGCGCCTTGTTCAGGCAGCCGAACGGGCCTTTGAGGCCGCTGACGTTGGGCAGCAGGTTTTCAGCCGGCACAAACACGCCGTCCATCACGATCTCCCCCGTGATGGAGGCGCGCAAGCTCATCTTGCCTTCGATCTTGGGCGCGCTCAGGCCCTTCATGCCTTTTTCGAGCACAAAGCCGCGAATTGCTTCCTGGCCACCGACCTGGCCGTCTTCGTCTTCGAGCTTGGCCCAGACCACGAACACGTCGGCAATCGGGCTGTTGGTGATCCACATCTTGGCGCCGTTCATGATGAAGCCGCCATCGACCGGCTTGGCGCGCGTCAGCATGCTGGCCGGGTCCGAGCCGTGGTTGGGTTCGGTCAGGCCGAAGCAGCCGACCCATTCGCCGGTGGCGAGCTTGGGCAGGTACTTCTGCTTTTGCGCGTCGTTGCCGTAGGCGTTGATCGGGTGCATGACGAGCGACGACTGCACGCTGATGGCGCTGCGGTAGCCGCTGTCGACGCGCTCGACTTCGCGCGCCACCAGGCCGTAGCTCACGTAGTTCAGGCCGGCGCAGCCGTAGCCTTCAATGGTCGAGCCGAGAAAGCCCATCGCGCCGGCCTCGTTCATGATCTCGCGGTCGAATTTTTCATGGCGGGCGGCCATCAGCACTCTAGGCTGCAGTTTTTCCTGGCAGAAAGCATTGGCCGCCTCCTGAACCGCGCGCTCGTCGTCGGTGAGCTGCTCGGACAGAAAAAACGGGTCTTCCCAGTTGAATTTGGTTTTCATGGTGCTGTTCCTTTGGGTGCTTGAAGGGTAGGGCTTGCTGATCGCACGCTTGTATTGTTAGGCCGGCATAAATACTTGTCCAATATCAATTATCGATTCAACGATACATTATTTGTATTTATGGAATTCCGACACCTGCGCTACTTTCTGGTTCTGGCTGAAGAGCTGCACTTTGGCCGGGCCGCGCGCCGGCTGTCCATGTCGCAGCCGCCGCTGTCGCTCAACATCCAGCAACTGGAGGCGTCGATTGGCGCCCGGCTGTTCACGCGCAGCAGCAAGTCCGTTCAGCTGACCGCCGCCGGGCTGGCCTTTGTGCCGGCCGCCCGCGCGCTGCTGGACCAGGCGGCAGAGGCTGCCAGCCACGCCCGCGACGTGGGGCAGGGCATGGCGGGCAGCCTGACCATCGGGTTTTCAGGCACCATGCTCTACAGCGGCTTGCCCAAAATTCTGGAGCGATTCCAGGCGCAGCATCCCCTGCTGCGGCTGATGCTCAGGGAACTCAGCTCCAGCGAACAACTGATTGAGCTGAGCCACGACCGGCTCGACATCGGCTTTGTCCACACCACGCGCGTGCCGCCCGAGCTGTCGCAAATCCTGGTGGCCCGCCAGGCCTTCATGGCCTGCCTGCCCACCGGCCACGCGCTGGCCGGTCAGCCTGCGCTGTCGCTGGGGGCCTTGCAGGGCGAGCCGTTTGCGGTGGTGTCGCGCACCGTGTCGCCCGACTACCACGAGCGCATCCTGGCGATGTGCCTGGAGGCCGGGTTCTACCCCGAAATCCGCTACGAGCTGCGGCATTGGCTCAGCGTGGTGTCGCTGGTGTCCCAGGGCATGGGCGTGGCGCTGGTGCCGGCGGCGCTGCAGCAGTCGGCCATGGCCGGCACCGCTTTTGTGCCGCTGAACACCGCCAGTACCCCTTACGACACCTACTGCCTCTGGAAAACCGCCCGCGACAACCCGGCGTTGGCGGCCTTTGTGCAGGCGGTGCAGGCCGCTATAGCCATGGCCGCATGAATGCGCATGGCATCGGAAAAGGCTACAGTGAAACAATGAATACCTTGCAAACCATCACCCTGGGCGGCGGCTGTTTCTGGTGCACCGAAGCGGTTTTTGTCAACGTGCGCGGCATCACCGATGTGGAGTCAGGCTACAGCAACGGCCAGTCCACCCGGCCCAGCTACGAGGACGTCTGCACCGGCCGCACCGGCTGCAACGAGGTCGTCAGGCTGACCTATGACCCGGCCCAGATCACGCTGCGCGACATCCTCGAAATCTTCTTCGTCATCCACGACCCGACCACGCTGAACCGCCAGGGCAACGACGCCGGCACGCAGTACCGCAGCGGCATCTATGTCTCCAGCCCCGAGCAGGAAACCGTGGCCA
>NZ_JADMJK010000231.1 GCF_018780625.1 Polaromonas sp.
CGCGCCGAAGTGCAGCGCTTCCTGGCCGACAAGGTGCCGGCCCGGCTGACCGCCAAGGTGCGTGACGGCAAGCGCCTGGGCAAGGCCGACCTGCAAGCGTGGCATGCGCTGCTCAACGCCCAGGGCTGGCTGGCCAGCCACTGGCCCGAGCAGTACGGCGGACCGGGCTGGAACACCGTACAGAAGTTCATCTTCGACCACGAGTGCGCGCTGGCCTATGCCCCCCGCACCATTCCGTTCGGGGTCAACATGCTGGGCCCGGTGCTGATCAAGTACGGCAGCGAAGCCCAGAAGCAGCACTGGCTGCCGCGCATCCTCAGCGGTGAAGACTGGTGGTGCCAGGGCTATTCGGAGCCGGGCGCGGGCTCTGACCTGGCGTCGGTCAAGACCAGCGCGGTGCGCAGCGGCGACCACTACATCGTCAACGGCCAAAAGACCTGGACCACGCTGGGACAGCACGCCAACATGATCTTTTGCCTGGTGCGCACAGACCGCGACGTCAAGCCGCAAGAAGGCATCAGCTTCCTGCTCATCGACATGGCCACGCCCGGCGTGGACGTGCGCCCCATCATCACGCTCGATGGCGAGCACGAGGTCAACGAGGTCTTCTTTACCGACGTGAAGGTACCGGCAGGCAACCTGGTGGGCCAGGAGAACAAGGGCTGGACCTGCGCCAAGTACCTGCTGACCTACGAGCGCACCAACATCGCGGGCGTGGGCTTTTCCGATGCCGCGCTGGCGCGCCTCAAGGTGATCGCGGCCAGGACCCTGAAGAACGGCCAGCCCCTGGCGCGGGACCCGCTGTTCGCGGCGCGCCTGGCCCGGGTCGAGATCGACCTGGAAAACATGAAGACCACCAACCTGCGCGTGATCACGGCCGTGGCAGGCGGCGGCGTGCCGGGGGCCGAGAGCTCCATGCTCAAGATTCGCGGCACCGAGATCCGCCAGGAACTGACCGCCCTGACCCGCCGCGCCATGGGACCCTATGCCCTGCCCTTCATCGAGGAAGCGCTGCAGGAAGGCTACGACCAGCCCTCCGTAGGCCCGCAGGAGTCGGCCTCGGCCTCGGCCCAGTACTTCAACAACCGCAAGCTGTCGATCTTCGGCGGCTCCAATGAAATCCAGAAGAACATCATCTCCAAGATGATCCTGGGCCTGTAAAGCACCGCACGCACGAGGACCCCACCATGAACTTCACCCACACCGAAGACCGCCGAATGCTGGCGGACGCGCTCGACCGCTACGTGGCCGAGCAGTACAGCCTGGAGACCCGCCACAAGATCAGCCAGTCGGCCCAGGGCTACAGCCCCGGGCAATGGGCCAGGTTTGCCGAACTGGGCGTGATCGGCGCCCTGTTCACCGAAGCGCAAGGCGGCTTTGGCGGCGATGGCTTTGACATTGCCGTGGTGTTCGAATCCCTGGGCCGCGGCCTGGTGGTCGAACCCTTCCTGGCCAGCGCCGTGCTGGCGGGCAGCGCCCTGGCCCACGCCGGCAACGACGCCCAGCAAGCGCTGCTGGCCGGCCTGATCGACGGCAGCCACATTGCCACGCTGGCCCATGAAGAGGCCGACGCGCATTACGCGCTCCACCGCGTCAGCACCCGCGCCACCCGCGACGGCGACCACTATGTGATCGACGGCGCCAAGGCGGTGGTGGCCCTGGGCGACCAGGCGCAGACCGTGGTCGTGTCCGCCCGCAGCAGCGGCGACGTGGACAGCGAGGACGGCATCTCGCTGTTCGTGGTGCCCGCCGACACGGCCGGGCTCAGCCTGCGCGCCTACCCCAACATCGACGGCAGCCGCGCCGCTGAAATCACCTTCACGCAAGTGCGCGTGCCCGCCTCGGCCCTGCTGGGCGCCGAAGGCCAGGGCCTGGCTACGCTGGAGCATGCCGTGGGCCGCGGCATCCTGGCGCTGTGCGCCGAGTCCCTGGGCGCGATGGAAGTCGCCAAGAAGCAGACCATCGAGTACCTGCAAACGCGCAAGCAGTTCGGCAAGGCCATTGGCAGCTTCCAGGCCCTGCAGCACCGCATGGCCGATGTGCTGCTGGAAATCGAGCAGGCCCGCTCGGCCGTGATCAATGCCGCCGCCGCACTGCAGGCCGACCGCAGCACGCGGGAGCGCGCCTTGTCGGCCGCGAAATACAGCATAGGCCGCATCGGCACGCTGGTGGCCGAGGAATGCATCCAGCTGCACGGCGGCATCGGCATGACCTGGGAGCTGCCCATGCCCCACTACGCCAAGCGCCTGGTCATGATCGACCACCAACTCGGCGACGAGGACCACCACCTGGCGCGCTTTATCGCACTGGGCCAGGCTTGATACCATGCACGGGCCGCTGCGGCCGCACCGTGAAGACGCTCTGCCGGGAGGCTGGGCGCTTCGGAATATTTTGAAAACGGATCCATCATGTCAGACCTGAATTCCTCACTGCCGCTGGCAGGCATCCGCGTCCTGGACCTTTCCCGCGTGCTGGCCGGCCCCATGTGCGGCATGGTGCTGGGCGACTTTGGCGCGGAGGTCATCAAGATCGAGCACCCTGGCCGCGGCGACGACACGCGCGACTGGGGCTTGCGCGTGGGCAAAACCGAAACCGCCTACTTCAACAGCATGAACCGCAACAAGCGGTCCATCACGCTGGACCTGCAAAAGCCCGAGGCGGTGCAGATCGTGCTGGACCTGGCGCGGCAGTGCGACGTGGTGATCCAGAACTTCAAGTTCGGCGGCGCCGAGAAAATGGGCCTGGGTTACGAGCAGATCAAGGCCGTGCGGCCCGACATCGTCTACTGCTCTATCACCGGCTATGACCGCAGCGGACCAGAGGCCGCGCGGCCCGGCTACGACCTGGTGGTGCAGGGCGAGGCCGGCCTGATGGCGATCAACGGCGAGGCCGATCAGCCGCCGCTGAAGTTCGGCGTGGCGGCGGTGGACATGTTCACCGGCATGTATTCGGCACAGGCCATCCTGGCGGCCCTGTTCGAGCGCCAAAAGACCGGGCGCGGGCGCCATGTCGAGATGGCGCTGTTCGACTGCGGCCTCATGATCACGGCCTACTACGGGCTGGAAGCCATGCTGATGCAGAAAGACCCGCCGCGTTACGGCAATGCGCATCCGTCCATCGTGCCCTACGGCGTGTTCAATGCCGAAGACGGCCCGCTGGTCATCACCGTGGGCAACAACGCCCAGTTTGAGCGCTTTTGCCGCGAGGTGATCGACCGCCCCGACCTGGCCAATGACGAGCGCTTCAAGACCAACCTGGGCCGCGGCGCCCACCGCGAGGCGCTGATGTCGGAGATCCTGCGCGAACTGGGCAGCCGTTCGCGCGAGTTGCTGCTGCAACGCCTCAAGGCGGCCGGTATTCCGTGTGGTGAAGTGCTGGGCCTGTACGAAGCCCTGACCTCCGAGCGCGCCGTGCGCGGCGGGCTGGTGACCGAGCAGCCCCATCCGGTGGCCGGCAGCACGCATGTGATGGTGCCCCCCTACCGGCTCGATGGCGAGCGCCTGCCGGTGCGCCGCGCACCGCCCGAACTGGGCGAAGGCACCCGCGAAGTCCTGTCGAGCCTGCTGGGCCTGGGCGACGCGCGCCTGGCCGAGCTCAAGGCCCTTGGCGTGCTCTGAAGACACGACCACATCCCATTTTTTTTTGCTCAAGCTACCCAGGAGAACCCATGTCCAACCCTATTTCTTTCAAGCTGTCCGGCCTGACCCGCCGCGTCCTGCTGGCCCTGTCCCTGCCCATGCTGGCAGGCAGCGCCTTCGCGCAAGCGTGGCCGAGCAAGACCATCAAGCTGATCGTGCCCTTCCCGGCCGGCGGCCCGACCGACACCGCCTCGCGCATCATTGGCCAAAAGCTGGCCTTGCGCCTCAAGCAGCCGGTCATCGTGGAGAACAAGGCCGGTGCATCGGGGGCGATTGCGGCAGCGCAGGTGGCCAAGTCACCGGCTGACGGCTACACCCTCATGATGCTGGCCACGCCGACCCTGCTGGCGCCCCACCTGTACAAGACCACGGGCTACGACAGCGTGAAGGACTTCACCGCGATTGCCACGGTGTACGACCTGCCCATCGTGGTGGTGGTCAACCCGTCGCTGATGCCCACCGTGACCGACCTGCAAAAGCTCGTGACCCATGCCAAGGCGCAGCCCGGCCGCCTCAACTACACCAGCTCAGGCGTCGGCAGCTTCGGCCACCTGAGCATGGAACTTCTCAAGCAGATGGGCCAGTTCGACATGCAGCATGTGCCTTACCGGGGCGGTGTGCCGGCAATTACCGACACGCTGGGCGGCCAGGTGCCCATGATGTACGCCGACCTGGTGGCCGCCTTGCCGCACATCCAGTCAGGCGGTCTGCGCGCCATTGCCGTCGGTTCGCCCCAGCGCGTGGGGGTGATCCCCGATGTCAAAACCATTGCCGAGCAGGGCTTCAAGGGCTTTGATGCCGTGTCCTGGGGCGGCCTGATGGCCCCTGCGGGCACGCCCAAGGATGTGGTCGACCGCCTCAGCGCCGAGGTCAAGGCCATCCTGGCCGAAAAAGACACGCAGGACAAGCTGCTGCACGCCGGCGCCATTGCCAACTACCAGACCGCCAGCCAGATGGCCACCCGCGTGCAGCAGGACTACACCAAGTGGGGCAAGGTGATCCGCGACAAGGGCATCACGAACCAATAGCGTGAACTGCGCGCGCTGCATCTGAACATTTCAACCTGATCATCAAAAGGAAGCCATGAAAATCATTGTCCCCGTCAAGCGCGTTGTCGACTACAACGTCAAAGTCCGCGTCAAATCAGATGACACTGGTGTCGACATCGCCAACGTCAAGATGAGCATGAATCCGTTTGACGAGATCGCCATCGAGGAAGCCACCCGGCTCAAGGAAAAAGGCGTGGCGACGGAAGTCATTGCCGTGTCCTGCGGCGTGCTGCAGTGCCAGGAAACCCTGCGCACCGCCATGGCGATCGGCGCCGACCGCGCCATCCTGGTCGAGACCGCTGAAGAGTTGCAGCCGCTGGCCGTGGCCAAGCTTTTGAAAGCCCTGGTCGAGAAGGAAGCCCCGCAGCTCGTGATCCTGGGCAAGCAGGCGATTGACGACGACTGCAACCAGACCGGCCAGATGCTGGCCGCGCTGCTGGGCTGGCCGCAGGCCACGTTTGCCTCCAAGGTGGAAATGGCCGAAG
>NZ_JADMJK010000196.1:0-1966 GCF_018780625.1 Polaromonas sp.
TTTTGCTCCAGCCGCTCGGCCAGCCGGCGCTCGCCGCTGGTCATGCGCGATGCGCAGCTGCCCATCGCAGGAATAAGAATCGCCATCCGGGAGTCACCAACCTCTCAATACGTTCGCTAACTTTTTGTAACCACGCATCATGCCGGTGAATGGCGGGCGGGGCCAGCCCGCATTGTTTAAAAAGTGAGCAAAAGGTATTTATTTACGCCAATGAACCTGGTAAATATTTACCAAAATTAATTTGGCCGATGCGGCGGGCTGACAGGCTTTGTCGGGGCTGGCCTACAGACGGCTGGCGGGGCGGCGCTATGGTGGTGGCTGGTCAGCGCGCAACGACAAAACGCTGACTTGCCAGTGCCCCACAAGCCCCCTGTTGTGCCGGAACTGGCGTGACCGAGTCGATTTCACCAGGAGTTTTACGCATGAACAAAGATCAAATCGCTGGCGCTACCAAAGAAGCCGCTGGAAAAGTACAGGAAGCGGCCGGCAAGCTGATCGGCAGCAAGGAGCAGGAAGCCAAGGGCTTGGTCAAGCAGGTTGAAGGCAACACCCAGAAGGCCTACGGCGACGTCAAGGAAATCGTCAAGGACGCGACCAAGTAAGCGTTTTTTTGGCGAGTTGGCTACGCGCCGCGTGCGACATCCAGGCCGCCTGCAGGCAGTTTTTAGACCCGGAAGGGTCTTTTGCCTATGGCCTATGTAATGCCGCTATTCAATTCATCGGCGGCGGGCGACCAGGCCTATCAGCGCGGAGCGTCCGCTGTGGCGGTCGCCTTCGGTCAGTTCTGCCTCGTAGTCGCGCAGGTCTATCAGTTCGAAGTCGGCAAAGGCCTCACGCAGCATGGCTTCTGTGTAGAGGTGCGAAAGCTGCGGCGGCCCGCCGGTCTTGTAGTCGAGTTGCCTGGGCGTGTAGCCCTGCAGCACCAGAACGCCACCGGGTTTGAGGCTGCGCCGGATGTTGGCGAACAGCCGCGCCCGCATGGCGGGGTCGGCAAACTGCACAAAGATGGCGGCCACGCCATCGAAGGCTTGCAGCGGCCACGGGTAGGTGTCGCAGTCGCTCACGCTGAAGTTGACCGACACGCCTTTTTCTGCGGCCAGCCTGCGCGCCTTGGCCACGCCGACGCTGGACACATCAAACGCATCGACTTCCAGGCTCTGGCCGGCCAGCCAGACGCTGTTGCGGCCCTCGCCGTCGGCCACGCACAGCACGCGCTGGCCGGGTTGCCAGACGCTCGCCTGTTCGCTCAGCCAGGCGTTGGGTTCGGTGCCGAAAATATAGGCATCCTGTGCGAAGCGCTGGTTCCAGGTGTCGGCTGCGTCGGAAAAAGGGGTGGGGGGCACAGAGTTCATGGGCAGTCGATGGTTGGTGGGCAGATCATCTTAATACTGGCGGCCTGCGCTGCCAGCCGGTCGACGCGGATTCGGGTATCGTGGGACACCCATTCACAGCGGAGCCGCCCTTGTCAGACGCCATTCATTTTTACGAACCCCGCGACGGCCACCGCCTGCCGCACGACCCGTTCAATGCCATCGTCGGGCCGCGCCCGATTGGCTGGATCTCGACGCGCAACCAGGCGGGCGCGCTGAACCTGGCGCCCTACAGCTTTTTCAACGCCTTCAACTACACGCCGCCCATCGTGGGCTTTGCCAGCATTGGCTACAAGGACACGCTGCGCAACATTGAAGAGACCGGCGAATTTGCCTGGAACCTGGCCACGCGCCCGCTGGCCGAAGCCATGAACCAGACCTGTGCGGCCGTGCCGCCCGAGGTCAGCGAGTTTGAACTGGCGGGGCTGACGCCGGTTGCGTCGCGCCTGATTTCGGTGCCGCGCGTGCTGCAAAGCCCGGTGTCGTTTGAATGCCGCCGCACGCAGATCGTTCAACTGGAAGGCGTGGATGGCGCCAAGGTGCCGACCTGGCTGGTGCTGGGCGAGGTGGTGGCGGTGCACATTGACAAGGCGCTG
>NZ_JADMJK010000196.1:2066-5163 GCF_018780625.1 Polaromonas sp.
CCGCCCACGGCCATGAAGCGGGGCAGGCTGCGCATGCCGCTCATGGGCCGCCCGGGCTGGGTTTCGGCGGAAAGCGCCAGCGTCGAGGTACGAAAACTCGCCGCGGTCCAGGCCTTGTTGGTGGCGACCTCCGGGGTATGCGCTCCGGCAAACCGGTCGCGCAAGACCACCTGGGGCAAGCCCGCGCGGTCCACCACGGCTACGGCGACCTGAAAGCCTTGCTTGCGGCACGACTCCAGCGCGGCACGCGCCGCCACCAATGCCGTTTCGGGGGTGAGCGAGGGGGTTTGGAAGACGGCGGCATCCTGGGCCTGGGCCGTCAGGGCAAACATGGAAAAGCTGGCGCCAGCGGTCAGCGTCAGGGCAGCTAGGGTGCTTCGGGACATGGGGACCTCCATTTTTTGCCCCAGTGTGCGGCACGGGCCGTGCCGACGCTTGCGCGAGATCAAGCGCTGGCGGGTTTGCGCGGGCGCTGCGGGCTGGCGGCGGCGGTGGTCCGCATCATCGCTTGCGGTGCCCGGGCGCGCTGGCTACCATGGGCGATGCATGTGCATATTCACATTCACACCGGAAGGCCCGCCATGAAATACATCGCCAACATCCTCAAGTCCAAGGCAGACCCCAGCGTGTACGCCATTGCGTCCACGGCGTCGATGTTTGATGCGCTCAAGCTGATGGCGGAGAAAAACATCGGCTCGCTGCTGGTCAAGGACGGCGAGGCGATTGTCGGCATCGTGACCGAGCGCGACTACGCCCGCAAGATCGTGCTGCTGGGCCGCACCTCGCCGCAAACGCCGGTCAGCGAGGTCATGAGCCGTTCGGTGATGTGCGTCACCCCGCTGCACACCACCGAGCAGTGCATGGCGCTGATGACGCAAAACCGGCTGCGCCACCTGCCCGTCATGGACGGCGGCAAACTGCAAGGCATGGTGTCGATTGGCGACCTGGTCAAGGACATCATTTCAGAGCAGCAGTTCATCATCGAGCAGCTGGAGCACTACATCACGGGGCAGCGGGATTGACGCTGGCCGGGCTCAGGGCATGCGCTGCGCCGGCGCCGGTCCGGGCAGCAACACAAACGCCAGCGCGCCAGCGGCCAGCAGCGCGGCAATGCTGGCCAGCACGGCGGTGAACGGGTCCGCGCCCTGGGCGCTGGCCACCGAGGCCACGATGCCGGTGAACCACTGCATGGCGGCCACGCCCAGAAACATCGCCATGGTGAACACCGCCATTGCGCGGCCGGTGATGGCGGCCGGGTAGGCGGCGCGCACGTCGGCGTACTGCAGCACCAAAAAGCCCGACAGGCCGCCAATCAGGATCGGGCCCAGCACGTCGATCAGCGGGTTGTGCGTCAGCGCAAACGCGGCAAACAGGCCGGCCATCAGCAGCGTGAAGCCCACGATCCAGCGGCGCCGGTGCAGCGGACCCGGGTCGAGCCGGCCAAACAGCGGCGGGCCCAGCAGCGAGGCCAGCGACATCACCAGCGCCACGTTGCCGCTTTGCACCAGGGTGAAATCGTGGCGCTGCATCAGCAGCGGCCCCAGCCAGAGCCCGCGCAGCGAAATGAACGAGGCATAGCCGACGCTGGCCAGCAGCACAATGCCCAGCGTGTGCGGCAGCATGAAGAGGGCGCCGAATTTGCCAATCGCCTGGCGCAGCGATTCCTTGCGGTGCGCCGTGCCGGCCAGGCTGAGGGGCGGCGCCGGTTCGTGCACCAGCGCCCAGATCAGCGCCCAGGCCAGCGCGGCGCACCCGCCCAGCACCCAAAAGCCCATGCGCCACGAGGTGGCCTCGATCAGCCAGGCCAGCGGCGTGCCGGTCAGCAGCATGCCAATGCCGCCCAGGCCCAGCGTGAGCCCGGAAATCGCGGCAAAGCGGTCGCTCGGCAGGTGCCGCGCAATAAATACGGTGCAGACCAGAAAGGCCGGCGCGCAGCCCACGCCGATCAGCACCTGGCCCAGCACCAGCATGGGGTAGCTGGTGGCCAGCGCCGACAAGGCCGAGCCGGCAATCGCTACCGGAAACGCCACCAGCACCGTGCGCCGCACGCCGTGCAGGTCAATGCCAATGCCCATGAACAGCTGCATGGCGCCAAAGGCAAAGTGAAAGGCGCCGGCAAACAGGCCCAGCGCTTGTGCGCTGAGGTGAAATTCGGCCTGCAGCGGCGCGGCCATGATGGCGGCCACGGTGCGCCAGGCCTGGCTGAGCGCAAACGCGGTGGTCAGCGCCAGCAGCATGACCCAGACCGAACGGGCGGGCGCGGCGTGGGCGGTGAGGGAGGTCGGGGCGGTGGATTTCATGGCGGGGTGTTGGCCTTGGAGGTTACACCGGTCGGGCGGCCGCCACTTGCCACGGCGGTGACACCGGGCGCTGCGGTCCCCGTGCTCAAGTGAAACGCCGTGTAATGGCGGTCAACAGGCGGCGTCTGCCTGTCGTTAAGTTCATGGTCGTCAGGAAATTATTCTGTAGGCGAATCTGAATCTAATTCACAGGAACACCATGAACAAATTACTCGCTACCTTGATCTCCGGTCTTTTTATCAGCGCTGCTTTTGCACAAGCGCCTGCAACACCGGCAACACCCGCCATCCCTGCAAGCCCTGCCGTGGTGAAAGCCGAAGCCAAGGCTGTCAGCGCCACCGCCGCTGCCACGACGTCCGAAGCCAAAGTGGACGCCAAGGCGGATGCCAAGGTGCAAAAAGCTGAATTGACCGCCACCGAAAAGAAAGCCGCTGCCAAGGCCAAGGCGGCAAAAGCCAAAGCCAAAGCCCGCGCCCAAGTGGCCAAGGCCAAAGCTGCCGACAAGGTGACTGCCCAGGCCAAGGCCGATACGGTCAACGTCAAAGCGGACGCAAAAGCCGACACGGCGATTGTCAATGCAACTGCCAAAGCCGACAAAGTCAAGGTCGATGCAAGCGCCGACAAGGCCGCTGCCAAGATCGAAACGTCTGCCGTGAAAGCCGAAGGCAAGGTTGACGTGAAAGCTGCGGGCGCCGTCAAGTAACCGGTTTTCAGACCCTCAAAAAAAAGACAGGCCTGGCCTGTCTTTTTTTATGTCCGCAGCACCACGCCTGGGCGTCAGAGCGTCAGTGCTGGTG
>NZ_JADMJK010000128.1 GCF_018780625.1 Polaromonas sp.
TAGCAGCCATCGCATGTGCATTTGCCACTTCTGCCGCTGCTACCGCTGCTACCGCTGCTACCGCCCAGCCTCCTGTGCATTTTGAGTCGGGCAGCGCAAGCGTGCGCAATGCGCCCAACGTGCCCGCTGTGCAGTACAAGCAAAATCAAAAGAAAAAGGTGTGGGTGCCTGCCCATCGATCGCATGGGCGCTTGGTAAAAGGTCATTACATCTGGCGCTGAAGTTGTTGACGCCCTGGTCATTCATCCGCAAGCGCGCTCACGGGGCGCGCTGCGGCGTGGACTATCAGGACTACCACTAGGAGATACAACGATGGCACGCATGTTTAACCCCCCGCATCCCGGCTTGACGCTGAAGAATGACGTTTTGCCCGCGCTGGGGCTGACGGTGACGCAGGCCGCCGAGCAGCTTGACGTGTCCCGCGTGGCGCTGTCCCGCGTATTGAATGGCCGGGCTGCCATATCGCCAGAAATGGCGCTGCGCATTGAGGCCTGGCTGGGCGTGGAGCGTGGCGGCGAAGCTCGTCTATGGTTGGCAGAGCAAAGCGCCTATGACGTGTGGCAGGCTGAACAGCGGTTCAAGGCTGCCCCCATGCACGTACAACCTGCGCCAGCGACGGCAGCATGAAATTGCTTGAGGCCCCGGCGCGACACCCAAGGTAGAAAAGAAGAGGCTGATGCCTTGTGGTAAAAATGCCTGATGGTTACCTTCCAAGGAGATCTTTGAATGTTGCCCTCCCTTGCCCTGCAAACCCACCGCGAAGCTATTCGCGCCATTGCGCTCAGCCATCGGGTCACCAACGTCCGCGTGTTCGGCTCGGTGGTGCATGGCGAAGACACTGAAAATAGTGACCTGGATATTTTGGTGGAGCCCACCCAAGCAACCACGATGATGGACATTGCCAAAATTCAGTGGGAGTTGGCGCAACTGCTGCCCGTGGCGGTGGATGTACTGACCCCCAACGGCTTGCCTGCCAAATTTCGTGCTCAAGTGCTTGCCGAGGCACAGGCGGTATGAGTAAAAACGATATTTTGCGCGCCATGGACTACCTGGCCACATCGTGGAGGCGATTGACCGCATCCACCGCTATGTGGATGACCTGACCGAACTGGGCTTTCTGGACGACGAAAAAACGCAGGATGCCGTGGTACGGAATTTTGAAATCCTGGGCGAGGCCGCGCACAACATCGAAAGCCATCACACCGCGTTTGCCCAAGCCCATGCTGATGTGCCCTGGGCTTTGATGTACACCATGCGCAGTCGCGTGGCCCATGGCTATTTCAAGGTGGACTATGAACTGGTGTGGAAAACGACTCACGCCGATTTGCCCGACTTGCGGGCTCAGATTGCAGCATTGACGGTCACGTTGGACCGGAATACTCAGTTGACCGGGTAACTGCCGGATTTAGGTTTATTGCGCTGAGTTCCATTTGGAATCTGGCTAATTTGTGGCTACACGGTACAAAACCCGGAACCGCTGGCTACATGAGTCCCAAAGAAAAAGGGTTCATTGCTATTTTCATAGCAATGAACCCTTATCTGTTTTGGTGCCGGAGAGATGAATCGAACACCCGACCTTCTCATTACGAATGAGCTGCTCTACCGACTGAGCTACACCGGCTTAAGCCCGCAATTATAGCCCGGCGTGGTACGCAGTTACGCGCTCAACCTCATTTTTAGAGCCGAGCATCACACTGACGCGTTCGTGGAGCTTGGTGGGCTGGATGTCGAGGATGCGCTGCTTGCCGTTGGTGGCGGCGCCGCCGGCTTGTTCGATGAGCCAGCTCATGGGGTTGGCTTCGTACATCAGGCGCAGCTTGCCGGCCTTTTCTGGCTCGCGCTTGTCCCATGGGTACAGAAATACGCCGCCGCGCGTCAGGATGCGGTGGACGTCGGCCACCATGGAGGCAATCCAGCGCATGTTGAAGTCTTTGCCGCGCGGGCCTTCCTTGCCTTCGAGGCATTCGCCGATGTAGCGCTTGACGGGCTCGTCCCAGTGGCGCATGTTGCTCATGTTGATGGCAAATTCCTGGGTGTCGGCCGGGATGGTGACATGTTCCTCGGTCAGCACGAACGAGCCCTGTTCGCGGTCCAGGGTGAACATGGCGACGCCGTCGCCGACCGTGAGCACCAGCGTGGTCTGCGGGCCATACACACAGTAGCCGGCCGCAACCTGCTTGTTGCCGGGCTGCAAAAAGTCGCTTTCCTCGACGCCGTGGTCGCCTTCGGGCTTTTTCAGCACGCTGAAGATGGTGCCAATGCTGACGTTCACATCAATATTGCTCGAGCCG
Source organism: Polaromonas sp. (assembly GCF_018780625.1). Classification (GTDB taxonomy): domain Bacteria; phylum Pseudomonadota; class Gammaproteobacteria; order Burkholderiales; family Burkholderiaceae_C; genus Polaromonas. The sequence goes on from NZ_JADMJK010000128.1 coordinate 2,292, forward strand.
TCGAGCGGGTCGAACATCAGCAGGTATTCGCCCTGGGGGTAGCGGTTGGGCACGACATAAATGCCTTCCATTTCTTCAGATGCCATGGCGGCGAGGTGGCCGCCCCATTCGTTGGCTTCAATCAGCACTTCGTTGGCGATGATGTCGAGCTTTTTCTGGATTTCGCCCTGGACGTTTTCGCTACCGGCGGTGCCCATCACTTCGCCCAGCGCACCCTGGTTGACGGCGCGGCTGATGCTTTTGCAGGCGCGGGCGACCACTTCAAGCAGCAGGCGCAGTTCAGGGGGGATGTGGCCGTCGATGCGCTGCTGCTCGACCAGGTAGCGCGTCAGGGAAATTTTTTGGGTCATCGGAAAGGCTCCAGTCAGGGGTGGGAATGGGGGAGGATCGGATCGGCTTGGGATCTGGCAAACAATAACTTTCCGTTATTCCCGCGCAGGCGGGAATCCAGCAACCCGGGTTGAACGCTCCAACAAGTCTGGATACCCGCCTTCGCGGGTATGACGCAGGGAAGTTATCACTGACCGCATCCTTAGTCGGCCAGCGCGCGCGTGACGACTTCGAGGGTGTCTTTGCTCAGGTCGGTCTTGGCGGCGACGCGGGCAATGGCTTCCCGGGCGGCGCTGCGGTAGGGTTCGGCCAGCTTGCTCCAGCGGTCCAGTGCGCGCGCCAGGCGGGCAGCCACCTGGGGGTTGATGGCGTCGAGCTCGATCACGCGGTCGCGCCAGAACACGTAGCCAGCCGCATCAGGGCGGTGAAATGCGGCCGGATTTGCGCAGAAGGTGCTGACGACGCTGCGCGCGCGGTTGGGGTTGCGCAGGCTGAAGTCGGCGTGCTTCATGAGCTGCTTGACGGCCGGCAAGATGTTGCCGCCCCGGTCGGGCGCGCTCACTTGCAGGCTGAACCATTTGTCGATCACCAGCGCTTCATCCTTGAACATGGCGTGAAAGCGCGTGAGCGCCGGGCCGGCCAGCGGGTGGCCGCTGGACACCAGGGCAGCCAGGGCGTTGAAGCGGTCGGTCATGTTGCCGGCGTCCTTGAAGCGCTGCAGTGTCTTGCCGGGCCAGACCGTGTCGCCCGATTGCACCGCCGCCAGGCACAGGTGGGTCAGGGCCATGCCGGCCAGGGCGCGGCGGCCTGACGATGCGGCGTCGGGCGTGTAGGCGCCGGTGTCGTGGCTGGCGTCATACACCGCTTCCCAGTCGGCGCTGAGCGCGCTGGCCAGTTGCTGGCGCATGGCTTCGCGCACGGCGTGGATGCGCTGGGGGTCGACCACGTCGAGCTGCTCGGCCAGGTAGGTTTCAGACGGCAGCGTCAGCACCAGATCCTTGAAAGCGGCGTCCAGCGTGGGGTGGCGCAAGACCTGGCGCATGGCGTCCAGATAAGCATCATCTAGCACGCTGGCGCCCGTGGAATGGACTTCAGTAGCTACTGAAGTAATAGCGGTGACGGCGCGGTTGACGGCCAGGCGCTGGCCGGCTTCCCAGCGGTTGAAGGGGTCGCTGTCGTGCGCCAGCAGGTGCAGCAGCTGGGCGTCGGTGTAGTCAAACGCCAGCACCACGGGCGCGGTGAAGCCGCGCAGGATGGACGGCACCGGTTCGGCGTCGAGATTCACAAAGGTGAACGATTCGCTGGCTTCGGTCAGCACCACGCTGCGGGTGCCGGCCACGGCGTCGGCTTCGCCCGCCAGTTGCAGCGGCAGGTCCTGGCCTTCGGCACCCAGCAGGCCGAGGCCGACCGGAATCACAAACGGTGCCTTGACCGGCTGGCCGACCGTGGGCGCGCAGCTTTGCGCCAGCGTGAGGGTGTAGCTGCGGGCGGCGGCGTCGTACACGCCGTGGGCCTGCACGCGCGGTGTGCCGGCCTGGCTGTACCAGCGCTTGAACTGGGGCAGCAGGCGCGCCAGGTCGGAGTCGGGGTTGGCGTCGGCAATGGCCTGGGCAAAGTCGTCGCAGGTCACGGCCTGGCCGTCGTGGCGCTCAAAGTACAGCGTCATGCCTTTGGCAAAGCCGCTGCGGCCCACCAGGGTCTGCATCATGCGAACGACTTCCGCGCCTTTTTCGTAGATCGTGACGGTGTAGAAGTTGCTGATCTCGACGTAGCTGTCGGGACGCACCGGGTGCGCCATCGGGCCCGCGTCTTCGGGGAACTGGGCGGTGCGCAGCACGCGCACGTCCTCGATGCGCTTGACGGCGCGGGCCGACGCCTCGCCGCACAAATCCTGGCTGAATTCCTGGTCGCGGAACACCGTCAGGCCTTCCTTCAGGCTGAGCTGGAACCAGTCGCGGCAGGTGATGCGGTTGCCGGTCCAGTTGTGAAAGTACTCGTGGCCGACGACGCTTTCGATATTCGAGAAATCGGTGTCGGTGGCGGTGGCCTGGTTGGCCAGCACGTACTTGGTGTTGAAGATGTTCAGGCCCTTGTTTTCCATGGCGCCCATGTTGAAGTCGCTGGTGGCCACCACCATGAAGCGCTCCAGGTCCAGGCTGAGGCCGAAGCGCGCTTCGTCCCAGGCGACGGAATGCATCAGCGACGTCATGGCGTGCTCGGTCTTGTCGAGGTCGCCGGGGCGTACATAGACCTGCAGCAGGTGGTCGTTGCCGGCGCGGGACTGGATGCGCTGCTCGCGGCACACCAGCTGGCCGGCCACCAGCGCAAACAGGTAGCTGGGCTTTTTGTGCGGGTCCACCCATTTGGCAAAATGCCGGCCATCGTCCAGCAGGCCTTGCGCCACCAGGTTGCCGTTGGACAGCAGCACCGGGTATTTGGCCTTGTCGGCGCGCAGCAGCACGCTGTAGCTGGCCATCACATCGGGGCGGTCCAGGAAGTAGGTGATGCGGCGG
>NZ_JADMJK010000253.1:0-2667 GCF_018780625.1 Polaromonas sp.
GGCCACCCCTGGCTGTCGGTGCTGCTGGCCGTCAGCTGGCTGCTGCTGCAGCACACGCTGGCACCGGTCCACCTGATTTCAGCCGTGCTGATTGGCCTGGTGGTGCCCCGCCTGCTGCATGGATTCTTGCCCGCCATGGCGCCGGTGCGGCTGGTGCCAGCGGTGCGCCTACTGGGGGTGGTGCTGTGGGACATCGTGCTGTCCAACTTTGTCGTGGCGCGGCTGGTGCTGGGCCCGCTGTCACGGCCCCAGCCGGCCTGGGTCACGGTGCCGCTGGCGCTGACCCACCCGACAGCCATTTCCATGCTGGCCAGCATCATCACGACCACGCCCGGCACGGTGTCGTGCACCATCGACGAGCAGCGCCGGCACATCCTGGTCCACGCGCTGGACTGCAGCGATACCGCGCAAATGGCGGCCGACATCAAGGCGCGCTACGAAGGCCCGCTGCTGGCCATCTATGAACACACGCCGGACCCAACGGGAGACCGCACATGAGTTTCAACATCCTGGCAATGGCGCTGGACATTGCCGTGGGCGCCGTATCACTGGCGATGGCGCTGTGCGCCTGGCGCCTGGTGCGCGGGCCCGACGTCACCGACCGCGTGCTGGCGATCGACACGCTCTACATCAACGCGGTGGCACTGGTGGTGCTGCTGGGCATACGCCTGCGCACCCCTATCCTGTTCGAGGCGGCCCTGATCGTCGCGATGCTGGGTTTTGCCTCCACGGTGGCGCTGGCGCGCTACCTGAGCCGCGGCGACGTGATCGAATGAAACGGAGGGCATGACCATGGGTTTTCATCCTGTTATTGAATGGCTGGCGGCGGCGCTGCTGCTGCTGGGCGCTTTTTTCCTGCTGGTGGGGGCCATCGGGCTGGCGCGCCTGCCCGACTTCTTCATGCGGCTGCACGCGCCCACCAAGGCCTCCACGCTGGGTCTGGGCGGCCTGCTGCTGGCCAGCATGCTGCTGGCGGCGGCCCAGGGGCGGGCCGGCTTTGCCGAGTTGCTGATCACGCTGTTTGTCTTCGTGACCGCGCCGGTGTCGGCCAACATGATGGCGCAGGCAGCGCTGCACCTGCGCTTGCCGGGCAAGGCCACGCCGCCCGAAGACGCCGTGCCCGAACGCCGCGCGCCCTGAGCAACAGGCAGCGCGCGGCCCGATTCAAGCGACTTGGGCCGCTCGCGCTTGTAATGCGGCCTTCCACAGCGACTTGTTCAACCGCAATCAGGCGCCAGCAAGCCAGATTTTGGCGTTTGCGGCGCGCAGCATAGCAGGCTAAAGCCCTTATTTATTGACTTATTAATAACTAATCGCTATAATTAGTACTTGTTTTACATCCTGCAACGCAGGTAATCAGGCGCTTTACAGCGCCCTCCCTCCGAGTCGGGCCTTGGCGCCCGTCACTCCGTCCGAATCTTCGGACCTGATGTCCGCGCCGTGCACTGCACAGCGCATGCGTGATTCAAGAGTCCTCTGCCCAGACCTCTTTTGTTGAAGCGCGCGGCATCTCCCGCATGGCCTTGCCGCCGTGCATGTCAATGGGCACTTCGAGGTGTCCGCCCTATTGCCCTGCAGTCCCCGGGTGCCTACGCACCCCGGGCGCAGCCGTTGGCATGGGCTTTTCCGGCGTCTTTGTCCCGGCCACCGTGCCGGCGAAGCGCTTTTTCGCTCATCAACCAGGAAAGACCCCCGCGTGGCCAAACAAATCATCATCGACCATGTGTTCAAAGTATTTGGCGATGCGCCCGAAGCCGCCCTTGAACTCGTGCGCCAGGGCTGCACCAAGGAAGAGATCCTGGCCCGTACCGGCGCCACCATCGGTGTGTTTGATGCCAGCCTGACCATCGAGGCCGGTGAGATCTTTGTCGTCATGGGCCTGTCGGGTTCGGGCAAATCGACGCTGGTGCGCCTGCTCAACCTGCTGATCGAGCCCACGGCCGGCCACATCCTGGTGGACGGCACCGACATCAGCAAGCTCTCGGATTCGCAACTGCGCGCGCTGCGGCGCAAGGACATCAGCATGGTGTTCCAGTCGTTCGCGCTGATGCCGCACATGACGGTGCTGGACAACACCGCGCTGGGCCTGGAACTGGCCGGCGTGGGCCGCGCCGAGCGCCATGCGGCGGCCGGCCAGGCGCTGGACCAGGTCGGCCTGAGCGGCTGGGGCGCCAGCTACCCCGACGAGTTGTCGGGCGGCATGCAGCAGCGCGTGGGCCTGGCCCGGGCGCTGGCCTCGGACCCGTCGATTTTGCTGATGGACGAGGCGTTTTCAGCGCTGGACCCCATCATCCGCACCGAAATGCAGTCCGAACTGCTGCGCCTGCAGCAGGTCAAGCGCCGCACCATCGTCTTCATCTCGCACGACCTGGACGAGGCCATGCGCATTGGCGACCGCGTCGCCATCATGAAGGATGGCCAGGTGGTGCAGGTCGGCACACCCGAGGAAATCTTGCGCAACCCCGCCGACGACTATGTGCGCAGCTTTGTGCGCGGCGTGGACGCCTCGGCAGTTTTCAAGGCCGGCGACATTGCGCGCAAAAGCCAGGTCGTGGTGTCCGAGCAGCCCGGCAAGGGCTCGCGGGCCGCGCTCAAGATGCTCGAAGACCAGGACCGCAACTACGCCTACGTGGTGAGCCCGTCCCAGCAGTACCTGGGCGTGGTGTC
>NZ_JADMJK010000253.1:2767-5134 GCF_018780625.1 Polaromonas sp.
CCGTCAGCGGCACCAGCGACTGGCTCGATGCGCCCGCCATCGACACCGAAACCGTCACCGGCTTTCAGATTCAGCAACTGTGGGACGGATCGCTACCCGTGGAAAGCTGGATCAACCAGGGGCTGGCCTGGGTGGTGGACAACTTCCGCCCCTTTTTCCAGACCGTGCGCGTGCCGATTGACAGCACCCTGACCGGCGTTGAAGGCCTGCTGCAAAGCGTGCCTTCACTGGCGATGATTGCGTTTATCGGCCTGCTGGCCTGGCAGTTTGCCGGCCGCGCGCTGGCGACTGGCGCCATCGTGTCGCTGCTGCTGGTGGCCATGCTGGGCATCTGGCCCGAAGCCATGGTGACGCTGTCGCTGGTACTCACGTCGCTGGCGTTTTGCCTGGTCGTCGGGCTGCCGGTGGGCATCCTGCTGGCCAGCAGCGACCGCGCCCAGCGCCTGACGCGTCCGCTGCTGGACGCGATGCAGACCACGCCCGCTTTTGTCTACCTGGTGCCGGTGGTAATGCTGTTTGGCATTGGAAACGTGCCCGGCGTGATCGTCACCATCATCTTTGCGCTGCCGCCGCTGATTCGCCTGACTAACCTGGGCATACGCCAGGTGCGGCCCGACCTGATTGAGGCGGCCCGCGCCTATGGCGCCTCGCCGCTGCAGTTGCTGACCAAGGTGCAGTTGCCGCTGGCCATGCCGTCCATCATGGCCGGCGTCAACCAGACGCTGATGCTGTCGCTGTCGATGGTGGTGATCGCCTCGATGATCGCCGTGGGCGGCCTGGGCCAGATGGTGCTGCGCGGCATTGGGCGGCTCGACATGGGCCTGGCCACCGTGGGCGGCCTGGGCATTGTGCTGCTGGCCATCACGCTGGACCGTATCACCCAGTCTCTGGGCCAGCCGCGCCGCGGTGTGCGCCACTGGTGGCAGACCGGCCCGGCCGGCCTGGTCTGGGGATTGCTCAAACCCAGGCGGCCGGCACCTGCCAAGCCGGCATCCGCGCCGCTGGCACCAGCCGCAATCAGGCCGGTGGCGCAGTAACCGCCCACCTGCCTCCACAGCCATTTTTTCTTTAACCCCAGAAAAGGATTCTTCTTGATGATGAACACTCGAAACTTCACCCGCACCCTGATTGCAGGCAGCTTACTGGCCCTGGGCCTGGCCGCACATGCCGCCGCTGACCTGCCCGGCAAGGGCGTCAAGGTGCAGCCGCTGCAAAGCGCGATTGCCGAGGAAACCTTCCAGACGCTGCTGGTCAGCCGCGGGCTGCAAAAACTGGGTTTTGATGTGCAACCGATCAAGGAAATCGAAGCGGCCACCGGCCACATTGCGATTGCCAACGGCGACGCCACCTTTCTGGCCGACCACTGGGACCCGCTGCATGCGGACTTCTATAAAAACGGCGGCGGCGACGCCAAGCTGTTTCGCAAAGGCGTCTACTCCAGCAATGCGGCCCAGGGTTACCTGATCGACAAGAAAACCGCTGAAAAGTACAAAATCACCCACATCGACCAGCTGAAAGACCCCAAGCTGGCCAAGCTGTTTGACGCCACCGGCGACGGCAAGGCCGACCTGACCGGCTGCAACCCCGGCTGGGGCTGCGAAGCCGTGATCGAGCACCAGCTCACCGCCTTCGGCTTGCGCGACACCGTCTCCCATGCGCAGGGCAGCTATTCGGCGCTGATCGCCGACACCATCACGCGCTTCAAGAAGGGCCAGCCGGTGCTGTACTACACCTGGACCCCGTACTGGGTCAGCGGCGTGCTGCGTCCCGGCCAGGATGTGGTCTGGCTTGAAGTGCCGTTCTCGTCCCTGCCTGGCGAGCAGTCCAGGCTCGACACCAAGCTGCCCAACGGCAAGAACTACGGCTTCACGCTGAACACCCAGCGCATCGTGGCCAACAAGGCCTTCACCGACCAGAACCCGTCGGCGGCCAAGCTGTTTGAAGTGATGCGCCTGCCGGTCGGCGACATCAATGCCCAGAACCAGCGCATGAAGAACGGCGAAAACGCGCAGACGCAGATCGAAGCGCACACCGACGCCTGGATCAAGGGCCACCAAAAGACTTTTGACAGCTGGATCGCGCAAGCCCTGGCCGTTACCAAAAAATAAGTAAAATCCGCCTCTAGCGCATACCCATCAAGCGCTAACAGCTATTTAAAAAATAGCGGTTGGCGCTTTTTTCATGGGCCGGATTCACACCATGTGCTGTGGCACCACCCAAGCGTCAAACTGCTCGGCCGTGACATGGCCAGAGGCCACGGCCGCCTCGCGCAGGCTGCTGCCTTCCTTGTGCGCTTTTTTGGCAATGAAGGCGGCCTTGTCGTAGCCGATGTGCGGGTTCAGCGCCGTCACCAGCATCAGCGAGCGG
>NZ_JADMJK010000187.1 GCF_018780625.1 Polaromonas sp.
AGCCGCCGGGCTTGAGCCGCTGCAAGATCAGGGCGATCAAGCCGGCCAGTTCCCCACCCGAGCCACCGATGAAGACGGCGTCCGGGTCGGCCCACGCGGCCAGGCCTTCGGGGGCCTTGCCATGCACCAGCGTGTGGTTGCTGATGCCCAGGCGAAATCGGTTGCGTCGCACGATGGCACTGTCATCCACATTCTTCTCGATGGCATAGACATGGCCTTGCCGGCACAGCCGCGCTGCCTCCAGCCCCACCGAGCCCGAGCCCGCGCCGATGTCCCACACCACGCTGTCCGCGCGCAGTTGCATGCGCGCCAGCGAGACGGAGCGCACCTCGTTCTTGGTGATCAAGCCCTTCTCGGGATGGCGCTGCTCAAAGCTGGCGTCGGGCAGGCCGAACAGCACCTGCGGCGCGCGCAAGGTGGTGCGCCACAGCAGCACCACGTTGGGGTCGGCAAACGGTATTTGCGTGGCGGCCTGAATGCTGATGCCGCTGACGATGCGCTCTTCGGGTTGGCACAGGCGCTCGGCCACGGCCATCTCGAAATCATCGGCCAGGCCTTCCGTCACCAGCATGCGGGCGATGCGGTCGGGGGTGTTGTCCGGGCTGGTCAGAATCGCCAAACGGTCATGCTGGCGAATGTCCCTTAACAGCGCGTACAGGCCGTGGCCGGGGTCAGACCCGGCCACCCAGTCGCCCGCATCCTTGCTGTGGACGGATGAAAATTTCATGTCCTGCCACGGCAGACCCAGCCGGGCGCAGGCCAGTTGCAGGGTGGAGACATTGGGGATGACCTCAATCGCTTCAATGCACAGACGCGAGGCCAGGTAGGCGGCAATGCCGTGGCACAGCGGGTCGCCCGTGGCCAGCAGCACCACGCGCCGGTTGGCTGCCTGGGCCACGCGAATCCATTCGGGTACTTGCGACAGTGCACCGGTCAGGTCGCACTGCTGGGTTGCCGGGTCAATATGTTCGGCAAATAATTGCAAGGTGCGCGTGCCGCCAATCACCAGTTGCGCCTGCTGCAGGTGCGCCAGCGCCGTGCGGCTCAAGCTGGCGACGCCGTCGTCGAGCACGCCGATGATTCGGCATTTTTCAATCAGGTTTATCGTTTCAGAATTCAAGGGGCCTCCGCTATCTTGCGACCATCAAAGTCGCAGACCAGCACTTTCAAATCAAACTGATCGGGGTAACGCGTGCGCAGGGTTTGAATTACCCGCTGCGCCAGTGCCGTGTGAAAGGCCGTGCCCAAGCCCAGCGCATCCATGCGTTCACCGGCATAACGCGCGGTTTCGTTTTGGCGAATGGCATCGCACACATCTTGCGCAGCGCCCAGGCTGGCCGCAATGTCGGCCAGCAAACCGGTATCGACCTCGGCGCGGCCGGCGTGGGTGATGGTTTCGCCCTGCGCGATCTTGGTGAGTTTGCCGACCATGCCGCCAATCACCACCTGCTTCAAACCCGCCTTCACCGCCGCGCCCATGGCGTAGCGTAAAAAGTCGCCCATCTGCACAAACGCCGCCTCGGGCAGATGCGGCATTTCCTGCATGACAAATTTTTCGGTACGCCCGCCTGTGGTCAGCACCACCACGCCATGGCCCAGCGTGCCCGCCACCTGCACGCCCTGCACCACGCTGGCGCGGTAGGCTGCGGTGGAGTAAGGCTTGACGATGCCGGTGGTGCCCAGAATGGAGATGCCGCCCAGAATGCCGAGCCGGGCGTTCAGGGTTTTCTTGGCCATCTCAACGCCTTGCGGCACCGAAATGCAGACTTCAAAACCGGTTTCTTCCAGCAGTTCAGCCGCAGCGGCCTGCACGTTGGTCGTGATGTTGCGGCGCGGCACCGGGTTGATCGCCGGGCCGCCTACCGCCAGGCCCAGGCCGGGCATGGTCACGGTGCCCACACCAAAACCGCCGGTCAGCAGCACCTGGCCGGGCAGATCGCGGCGCAGCGTCACGTCAGCCGTGAGGTGCGCCTTGTCGGTGCAGTCGGGGTCGTCGCCCGCGTCCTTGATGACCATGGCGTGCGCCGTGTGGCCGTCTACCGCACCGTCCAGCACCGCAAAGGTGACCAGATCGCCGTTGGGCAGCAGGCATTCAATACGGTCGGGCACCTGCCCGGTGACCAGCCCCAGCGTGGCAGCCCGCGCCGCCGCAGCCGAACACGCGCCGGTGGTGAAACCGGTGCGTGTGCCGCGTGGCGCATTTTTCTCCATCATGCTGACGTTTTCTCCGTGAGCTCTTGTGCCTCCGCCAGACCCAGCAGAGCGTGAATGGCCGCCACCACCAGCGTGGAGCCGCCCTTGCGGCCTCTGATCACCACCCAGGGCACCTCGTTTTCCAGCGCCATCAGGTCTTTGGACTCGGCCGCCGAGACGAAGCCGACCGGCATGCCCACGACCAAGGCCGGACGCGCGCCTTCTTCATGAATCAGCCGCACCAGCTCAATCAATGCGGTAGGTGCGTTGCCGATACCGACGATGGCGCCGTTGATCAGTCCCAGGCGGTGCGCCTTGCGCATGGCCTGCACCGCGCGGGTGGTACCTTCGGCTTTGGCGGTTTCAATCACGTCGGCGTCCGAGATGAACTGGTGCGTGGCCATGCCGAAATGTCCCAGGCGCGGCGCTGACAAACCCACGCAGATCATTTCCACATCGGCCACCACGCGGGTGCTGCGCGACAGGATGGCGGCCACGCCGGCCTCCACCGCCCGCGGGTGAAAGTCGGTCAGGCCGTTGAAGTCGAAGTCGGCATTGGCGTGGATCATGCGGCGCACGATGGGCCACTGGGCCGGCGTGTAGGCATGCGATGCCACCTCGCGGTCAATCACGGCAAAGGAATCGTGTTCAATGGCCCGGCCCGCAGCGGTGAGCTGTTCGGTAATGACGTTGGCGGTGCTCATGGGTGGGCGTGCTCGTGAGGATGGGTGTGGTCGTGCGCATGAGGGTGCGGATGAATTTGAACGATGACCGGTGCATGCGGGTGTGGATGTTCGTGCGCATGGTCATGATCGTGGTGGTGCAGGGTGGCATCGTCATGGTGGTGCCCCCCCATGCCGTTTTCGACGCCAAACTCACGGTACTTGCAGCCGTCACAGGGCATGCGTGACTCGGGCGCGCCACGTTTCAGGTCATTCACCCGTTGTTCCAGCAGTTCAAAAATCTCGCGCTCAAAACCGAAATAGGCGGTCGAGGTGAAGCGGATGGCGGGGTACTGGGTTTTCAGGTTGGCAACCTGCCGGGTGATGCGTTCGACCAGCGTGCCGTTAAACAGGTAGTACGGCAGCACGACCACTTGCGTCATGCCCAGCAGGCTTTGCCGCTGCACGGCTTTTTCAAGGCGCGGCCAGGTGATGCCGGTAAACGCCAGGTCCACCAGTTCGTGGTCGGTTTCTTCCATCAGCCAGCGCGCCATCTTGGCCATCTCGCCGTTGGCCTGCCGGTCGGACGAGCCGCGCCCCAACATCACCACCCCGGTGGTGGTCGGGTCGGGCATGTCCAGCGCCTGCATCGCGCCTTTCAGGCGGCGTTTGACGATGGACAAAATAGGGTCGCATGCCGTGAGGTGCGGCGCGTACAGAAATTCCACCTGCGGAAATTTGAGCCGCGCGCCGTCAATGGCCTGCGGAATGTCCATCTTGACGTGCCCGGCGGCATTCAAAATGAGCGGCACCACCATCACACGTTGCGAGCCTGTTGCAGCCCGGCGCAGGCCTTCGCTCAGGGTGATCTCGGAAAACTCGATGAAGCAGACTTCGATGCGCCAGCCGGGCTGGCGTTCGCGCCACTGCTGCGCAAAGGCTTCAATCTCGTCGTTGCCTGATTTTTCGCGTGAGCCGTGGCCCACCAAAAGAATGGTGTCTGCTGTCATGTTGTCTCCGGGAGGTCTGGGGGGGTATCGGTATTCGCATTAACACTGGCACGCCGGAACTTGTGCGTAAAGCTCGCGTCGTAAAGTCTGGATTTGGTCAGCGTCGTCCACTGCCGCGCGCCCAGTGTGGGGCTGGCAATGATCATGGACTGGCTGACGATTTTTGCGTCGCGGCACAGGCCCTGAATCGTGGCCACCGTACCGCGGATAATTTTTTCCTCGCCCGGCCAGCTGGCCTTGTGCACCACCACCATCGGCGCATCGGGCGACCAGCCTGCAGCCGTCAAGGCGGCAGTGACGCGCCCCATCAGCGTGATGCTCAGGAAGATGCACAAGGTACTGTGGTGCGCCGCCAAAACCTCCAGCGACTCGCCTTCCGGCATCGGGGTGCGCCCTTCAATGCGGGTGAAAATCACGGTTTGTGTCACCTCGGGCAAGGTCAGGCTTTCCACCGCAGCCGCTGCAGAGGCCATGGCGGACGACACCCCCGGAACCACCTCGATGGCAACTCCCGCCGCGTCGAGGGGTTGCACCAGTTCTATCAGCGCGCCGTACAAACAGGGATCGCCGGTTTGCAGGCGCACCACGGTCGCGCAACGACCAGCCTGCTCAATCAGCCAGCTAGACATCTGCTCCAGCGTCATGTCCTTGCTGTCAGCAATCACGCAGCCCGCAGGTGCCCAGCGCGTGGCGGCCTCGCTGACCAGGGAGCCCGCGAACAGAATGGCCCCAGCACGCTCAATCAACGCCCGGCCCTTCACGGTGATCAGCTCCGGGTCGCCCGGGCCCGCGCCGACGAACCAGACGGTGCCCGGCGCGGAAGTAGCGCGGCCGGCCTCGATGGGTGGAGTGTCAGTCTGCATGATGTATTCCAGTTTGAATTTGTTAGCCGCACGCTAGATTTTTGGCAAGGCCACCCACTGGCCTGCGAGCGGGAAGATGGCAATGCGGTGGTCAAACACGTCTTCAAGGGCGCGGTGCGTGGCGGCGTCAGAGCAGTCGCCCTGGTGCGTCACACGGCCCTGATCCATGACGACCAGCTCGTCGGCCTGCAGCGCGAACGAGATTTCATGCAGCACGCTGACCACGGTTTTCCCTTCGGCCACCAGCGCGCGCACCATCAGCAGCCAGTCGGTCTGGTGCGGCGGGTCGAGGTTGGCCAGCGG
>NZ_JADMJK010000162.1 GCF_018780625.1 Polaromonas sp.
AGACAAAGCGGGCATCAACCAGGCGCCACGCGCATCTTCGGGTTTAAAACCCTGCATAGGGGAAGTGCGGGTTGACCCACCCACCTATTTGGCTCTAGGCAAGTCACGCGTCATACCACTGGATTTCCCGGCAGCCCGAATGCTAGTAGGAGGCCAGTCGTCCAGCCGCGCCGGCCGTGCTGTTGCAGCCAGCGACAAGGCGGCCGCCGGTGCGCCGGGTAGCGCACCCGCAGCGCCAGCCGTCGCACAGGCGGGTTCTGACGGCGTGGCAGACCTGGAAATTACGCTGCTCAGCCCGAGGGAGCTGTTCTTTCTGGGTAAGAAAGCCGGTTCCATGAACGTGATCCTGCAGAGCGCAGACGGGCGCTGCGTGGTCAAGGACATCATCGTGACCGTCGATCCGGACACCCTGCAAGGCAAGCTGACCGAATTGATGCCTGAAGAAACCGGCATCAAGGTCAGGGGCGCCGAAAACACACTGGTGCTGACAGGCAAGGTCAGTGACGCCATCAAGCTCGACGAAGTCATGAGCCTGGCGACTGCCTACGGTGACGGCAAGAAGGTCGTCAACATGCTGCGCATCATGACGCCGCAGCAGGTGATGCTGGAAGTCAAGATTGCCGAAGTCAGTAAAACACTGCTAGACAAGTTTGGGCTGGATTTCTCCAGGCTCATTACCTCCGCAAATGGCGTGACGTCCAATTTCATGTCCGGAATCCTGGGAGGCGGTCCAGCCGTCCTGGGGCGCTTCAACCCCAACCTGAGCGGGGGAAACATCACAGGAAGTGCGAGCGGCATTGTGAGTGGAGGATCAGCCATAGCCGGCGCAACCCTGGACAGCACTGCCAGGGGGGCTTCGCTCCTGGGCATTGATGCACAAAAGAGAGACGGCCTGGTCCGCGTGCTGGCAGAGCCCAACATCATGGCGATCAGTGGCCAGTCAGCCAGTTTCCTGTCCGGCGGAAAAATATTCATCCCGGTGGCACAAAGCAAGGACGGGGGTGGATCGACCATCACGCTGGAAGAAAAGGAGTTCGGTGTCGGCTTGAAGTTCTTGCCTACGGTACTCGACGGCACCCGGATTAATCTCAAACTGGTTTCAGAAGCATCGGAACTGTCCCAAACCGGCTCAGCGTTTACCACGGTCGGGGGCGTCACTTCCGTGCTTCCGTCCATCACGACGCGCCGGGTTGACACCACCGTGCAGCTCAACGACGGGCAAAGCTTTGTCATCGCCGGTTTGATCAAAAACAACTTTACCGAAGCCATCAAACGCTTTCCTGGCGTTGGCGAAGTACCGGTGGTGGGCGCCCTGTTTCGTTCCAGCGAATTCCAGAATGACCAGACGGAACTGATGTTCATCGTGACGCCGCGCCTGGTCAAGCCGCTGACGGCACAAGTGACATTGCCGACCGACAACCACATCGTGCCCAGTCGCTCGGATGTGATGCTCATGGGCACAGGCGAAGGCGCTCCCAAACAAGCCACGCCCGCGGTCAACCCTGAAACCAAGTAACAGGAGAACGTCATGAACAAATTCACGGGTCTTATTGTTCTTGCATTGCTGGGCGGTTGTGCCTCTTCCATCACCCCCAACTACGACGCCAAGTTCGGCGATGCCGTGCGGGAAGCGCGCCAGAAGATGACGATTAACCCTAACGCCGGCACCAACCCTGACCAGGTCTTGGGCATGGATGGCAAGTCGGCCAGGGAGACGATTATTCTTTACCAGGGAACTTACAAGGCACCGCCGCCAGCGGTCAATGTCATCAATATCGGCGGAGGCATTGGGGGTGGTAACTAGCCGTCAATTAGATCGCGGCTACTTCGATGAAATAAAAAGTTCAAGTCACTAGATAGAACAGATGGATTACAAATTTACAGGAAGGAGGTCGGACTATGTAGCGAAGATGATTATTGGATTGGTACATTTTTGATAATTTAATTAACTTTATGAGGTAACTAAAATGAACAAATTTCTCTCCACCGTCAGCAACTCCATCCGCTCCTTTGCAAAAGACGAGGAAGGCGCTCAAGTTGTTGAGTACGCGTTGATTATTGCTGTCGTGTCAATTGCTCTGGTTATCGCGCTTCAAGCGCTAGGTGGGGGTTCTTTTACGAGTTTCATCGCTCGCGTCAATTCTTGCTTGACCACAGCAACTTGCGTATAACCGAACGCAGCATCGTAAAACGGCAGTGGATTAACGATCTTTAATGGCCGTCAATCCACTTGCCTGCCCAGCGTAACGAATAAGCATATTTATTTAACCCAGTACATATCTGAAGTGAAAAGCCGGCTTTGAACTTACGAAGGAATTGTCATGTTTACCAAATTTCTAAAAGAAGAAGATGGCGCTCAGGTCGTTGAGTATTCATTGATCATTGCAATGATCTCGATTGGCCTCGTTCTGGCACTTCAGCCATCGACGATAGCTGCCAGCTTTGGGAACTTCATCGGCCGTGTCAGTTCGTGTCTGACCACGGGGCCATGTATTCAATTTTCGTGACCAAATTCCAACAGAGCTAAGAGGCATTCTCATGCGTAGTCTTGCCACTCGTCATCACCAGCAGGGGGCGGTCATCGTCACCGTGGCCTTGCTCATGCTGTTCCTGCTCGGATTCATGGGCATTGCCCTGGACTTCGGCCGCCTTTTCATTGTGAAGACGGAACTGCAAACGGCCATGGACAGTTGTGCGCTCGCCGCGGCCCAGGAACTCGACCTGCAACCCACGGCCATCGACCGCGCCACCAGCGCCGGCCTGACCGCCGGCAACCTGAACCGCGTCAACTTCCAGTCAGCGACCTGGAGCGGGAAGGGTCAGCTGGTGACCGCCGAAATCACTTTCAAGGATCCGGACTACAAGACCACGGCAGACCCCAAGCTTGCCCAGTACGTGCAGTGCCAGCATGTCCAGCCCGCCGTGCAGATGTGGCTGATGCAGGCCATGGGCGCCTTCTCCGGCAACACCACCGATTTCCCCAGCACCCGCAACGTGATGGCCAGTGCCGTCGCGACGCGCGCCCACGGCCAGACCACCTGCCCCATTCCGGTTGCGTTCAAGCCCAAAGCGGGCGGTACGGCGCCAAACTACGGTTTGACTCCCGGAGAGTGGGTCACCATACTGACGAGTCAGGGCACGACCCCAGGGGGTTACATCGGCTGGGCCAATCTGGACGGCTCGAACGATGCGGCGGAGACAAGGGCGGAAATGAATGGTAAATGTGGAACCCGCGTCAACGACACGGTGGGCACGCCAGGCACTCAGACCACGATTGCGGAAGACTGGAATTACCGTTTTGGCATCTACAAAAAGTTGCCTGATTTCAGCACGGATCCGAGCTACATGCGGCCGGATTTCACGGGCTACTCGTACACCGCGACCAACTGGACGAACACAGTTGCAATCAACGGCGATTTTCATAACAGCGCCTGGGATGGAACACCGGCTGCGGGGTCACATGCAACGGCCCAGAACTTCGTGACCAAACGCGCGAATTTTGGAGCATGCGCACCCGACGGCAATGTCAGAGGCGCGAACAGTTGCGAGTCAATCAGCAATGTGTCCTTGAACAGCTTCCAGAAATTGGCCGCCTCCGGAAGCGGGCCCGCAAGCCACGGGGCCTGGGGAAGCAACCGGCGCATCGTCACGGTGCCGGTGACCGATAGCAGCAACAAAGTCATCGACTTCCTCTGCATGCTCATGCTGCAGCCGCTCAGCATTCCGATGGCTGACGTGAAGCTTGAGTTCATTGGAAACGCGAGCCTTCCGACAAGCCCCTGCAGCTTCAGCGGCATGCCCGGCGGCGCGGCCGGGCCGCTGGTGCCGGCGCTGGTCCGATAGGAGAAAAACCATGAATAAACGACAAAAGGGCGTAGCACTGGTGGAATTCGCATTGATCCTGCCCTTACTGCTGCTGCTGTCCATGATCACCACCGAGTTCGGCCGGGCGATGTACCAATACAACACGCTGACAAAGTCTGTGCGCGACGCATCCCGCTACCTGTCGCTCCAGACCCCGGGTACAAAGATTACCGAGGCCCGCAACCTGATGGTTTACGGCAATACGGCAGGCACCGGAGCGCCACTGGCCCTGGGGCTCACTACCTCGCATGTTCCCGATCCGACCTGGCAGACCGCCGGAACCAATCCGGTGATAAACACCGTCACCGTGCAGATCGAGGGCTACACCTTCAACTCACTGTTTCCCAGTGTCTTTGGCATCTCATTTGGCAATATTCCCTTCAACCCCATCAGCGCGACCATGAGGAGCTATTTATGAACATACGACAGTCGGGCGCCACCGCCGTCGAGTTCGCGCTGGTGCTGGTCATTTTCCTGACCTTCCTGCTAGGGATTTTGGACTTCAGCCGCATGCTTTTTACCTGGAATGCAGCGAATGAAGCCACCCGAGCGGGGGCAAGGTACGCGGTGGTGTGCGACGACACCGAAAATTCGGCACAGGTTCTTTCAAAGATGCAGGCGCTATTGCCCCAGATCCAGAGCATCAACCTTGCCTGGGTTCCCACAAACTGCAATGCGGCTACGTGCGAAGGGGTCACCCTGACCATTACCAATCTCGACTACCAGTGGATCTCCCCGATTGCAGGACTTGCGAAGCTGCCGGCCATCCGAATGCCCTCTTTTTCCACTTACTTGCCAAGGGAAGTAATGCGAAAAGACCCCAACAGTCCTGCTATTTGTTCCTGATTTTTAGTGAAAGCAAAAAATGAAAATCGCCCTCATCTCCCCAAACACGAACCACCTGCAAGACATGAGCCGGGTGCTTGAAGCGCACTCACATGCCGTCACGCTCATTGACGGCGGAAAAAGCCGGATGCGCGCGGTGGCCGAACAGGATCAGCCGGACCTGATGCTTGTGGATGGCATGTGCTGCGACCCCAATGAACTGGTTCAGGTGGAATATGTCACCACCCACCACCCCAAAATCGCGGTGATCCTGCTCTGCGCCACCCAGTCGCCGGAGTTTTTGATTAACTCGATGCGGG
>NZ_JADMJK010000228.1:0-5452 GCF_018780625.1 Polaromonas sp.
GGCGGACTTGTTTACCGCCGTGCCGGAGCTGGTTGCCGCGCTTTAAGGCGTTGCACCCCCAGCGCGGTTTTATCAATCAGCTTAACCATAAAACAGGAGACAACCATGTCCAATTTGCTTTCACGCCGAACCATCATTCAGGCCGCCAGCGCCGGCCTGGCCAGTGCGGCCCTGCCGTCCATGGCCCAGCCCGCCTGGCCAAGCCGCCCGATCCGCATCATCGTGCCGTACACGGCCGGCGGCTTCACCGACCAGATGGCACGCCTGCTGCAGGTGGGCCTGCAAAGCCGGCTCGGCCAGCCCGTGGTCGTCGAGAACATGCCGGGCGCCAACAGCATCATCGGCGTCAACGCCGTGGCCAAGGCCGCCCCGGACGGGCACACCTTCGGCGTCGTGATTGCGGCCTATGCCGCCAACACCACGCTGTATCCGAAGCTGCCGTACAACCCGAGCAAGGACCTGGTCGGGGTTTCGCTACTCGGCGTGTCGCCGCTGCTGGCAGCCGTGCCCATCAGTGCGCCGTTCAAGAATGCGACCGAGCTGGTGGCTTACGCCAAGGCCAACCCCGGCAAGGTCAGCTTCGGCTCCTCGGGCAATGGGTCGGCCGCGCACCTGACCAGCGAACTGCTGAAGGCCGTGACCAACACCTACATGGTGCACATTCCGTACCGGGGCTCTGCGCCTGCGCTGACCGATTTGCTGGGCGGCCATATCCAGCTGTTCTTTGACGCCCCCACCAACCTGATCCAGCCCGGCAAGACGGGCCGCGTGCGCCTGATCGGGGTGGCCAGTGACAAACGCCTGCCGGCAGCACCGGATGTGCCAACCTTCATCGAGCAGGGGCTCAAGGGCTTTACCGGCAGCACCTGGGCCAGCATGATTGCCCCCGCCGGCACGCCGCGCGACGTGGTGCAGCGCATGTCGGACGAGGTCAACCGCATCATCCGCAGCGAGGAAACCCGGGCCAAGCTGGAGGCCATGGGCACTTTTGCCGAAGGCACCACGCCGCAAGCCTGCGATGCCTTCATCGCGTCCGAAACCGCCAAGTGGGCCACGGTCATCAAGAACGCCGGGGTCACTGCGGACTGAGCGCAAAAGACGGATGTCTGGCCTCCTTGCGATTTGTCAAGGATCGCAGGGCGCATGGTTTCTACGATGGGACTTCATCCACTTTTAAAGAAATCGGAGGAAACCATGCAAACCCATGTAGAAATCCAACGCGGCGCCTTGGATCACGCACCGCTGCTTGGCCGATCGGCGGCGCAAGGCTTCGCGGCCCCTGTTCAGCACAAGAAGGCGCGTTTCACAGCCACACGCCTGCAAGTGGCTTCTGTCGTGTTTGGCCTGTTTTTCGCCTTTACCGGGGGCATGCTCCATGCGCAAGGCGCCAGCGGCACGGCCGCTGCGGCGCCGTTGACGCGTGAACAGGTCAAGATGGAGCGCGACGAGTTTCTTCGCACGCACCAATGGGACGCAGTCGCTGAGAACTGGGTTCTGAAACAGGGTATGGAGGCGCCCGCGGGCGTGAAGACACGCGCAGAGGTCAAGGCAGAACGCAATGAGTTTCTGCGCAACAACCGCTGGAACCCCGTCAGCGGCGACTGGGAACCTTTGACCAAAGGGCCCCGCGATGTGAGCAAGATGTCGCGCGAGCAAGTGCGCAACGAGACGCGTCAATTCATTCGCACGCACCAGTGGGACGAGGTCAAGGGTGCGTGGGTCGAGGTGACGCCGAGAAAAGCCAGGAAATAGCCGCCCGGATCAGCCTTTTGACGACAGCGCCATTGCGGTTGGCGCTTGTCGGGTCGTGTGCCGAAAGACGCTGGGCCTGCCGGTAAGGGCATCTGAAATCGAGCCCGAAAATCCATATGCATTTGAGGTATATGAAACCCACTTAAAAGTCGTTTTATATTCGTCCCCGTTGTTGAACAATCCGCTTCAACCACAAGGACACCTCCCATGAAAAAACCTGCGCTCTTCCTGTTTGGCCTGGCCGTTTCCGTTGCCAGCTTCGCGGCCCAACCGCTGCTCAGCCCGACCGAGTTGATGGCCAAATTGTCCGACGCCAATGTTCGCGTCATCGACATCCGTGATGCCAAGTCCTACGCCGCCAAGCACATCCCCGGTGCTGTCAACGCGCCTTATGGCCAATGGCGCGGTCCGGCCAGCAATCCTGGCGAACTGCCCGGGTTGCCCAAGTTGACCACCTTGGTTCAAAGCTTGGGGCTAAGCCCGGCGACACATGCCGTGGTGGTTTCCAGCGGTGCTGATGCGACCGACTTTGGTGCCTCTGCACGTATCTACTGGACACTCAAGGCGCTGGGTCTGAAGGAGTTGTCCATCCTCAACGGAGGCGTGAAAGCCTGGGGCGATGCCAAGCTCGCGCAGAACACCGAAACCACGAAAGTCGCTGCCAGCAGCTTTCAGCCTCAACTGGACGCGACGCTGATCGCCACCAAGGAAGAAGTGGTCAAGCGTTTGAATGCCGGCGACTCCTTGCTGATTGACGCCCGTCCGGCCAGCTTCTTCAGTGGCGAAACCCGTGCGCCCACCGCCAAGGTTCCAGGGACGCTGCCCAATGCGGTGAACTTTCAGCACGACAAGTGGTTCGCTCCGGGAAGCTCGACATTTGTCTCCAACGACCAGGCCAGACAGGTGGCCGCGTCCAGCCCCATCGATCCTGCCAAGGAAACCGTGTCCTTCTGCAATACGGGCCACTGGGCCGCGACCAACTGGTTTGCGATGTCTGAAGTACTGGGCCAGAAAAACGTGAAGCTCTATGCTGGATCCATGACCGAGTGGTCGCAAGACCCGAACGGTCTGCCGATGGCCAATGTACCGAACCGTGCCAAGCAGCTTTTGATTGACACAAAAATGTGGGCCGACAAAACTTTCCAGTGATCCAATGAAACGATATCCTTTGGCGGCCGTTCTGGCCGCTTTTTTTGTATTTCTGGTCCTTGCCGTGTCGGTGCGGCAAGCCGTGCTGCTCCTGGTTGGCGTGGGCATGGGCGCAGCCCTGGCCGGAGCCCGCTTTGGCTTTACCACCGGTTGGCGGCAGCTGATCGAGGACAAAAACCCCCAGGGTGTGACCGGACAAGTCATGCTGCTGGCGCTGGCAAGCCTGGCGGCCCTGCCCCTGCTGGGCCAGTTTCCTGAATTGCATGCGGCGCTCGGCCCGCCCAGCGTGAGCTTGCTGCTCGGCGCTTTCGTCTTCGGCATGACCATGCAGATTGCGGATGGCTGCGGCTCGGGCACGCTGTACAAAGCGGGCGTGGGCATGCCCTTGAACATGGGCATCTTGCCGCTCTTTGCGCTGGGCAGTTTCCTGGGCTCGGTGCACCTCGACAGCTGGCTGTCCCTGGGCCAAATCGAGCCTGTCAGCTTTTCGGCGCAGTTTGGCACCGTGCCTGCCTTGGTCCTGACCCTGGCGCTGCTCGGCGTTGCCCTGTTGGCGGTACGCGCCTGGGTCGGGCCGGGCCAAACCTGGATCCAGCCACGCTGGGTCTGGGGTGCGGTGGCACTGGCGGTTCTGGCCACGCTGAATTTATTGCTCGCGGGCCAGCCCTGGGGCGTGGTGTATGGCTTCGGGTTGTGGGCCGCCAAGGCCTCGGTCGGTCTGGGCCTGTTTGACCCGACAGGCAACGCCTTCTGGGGCCAGGCCGGTAACGCGCAGCGCTTGACCCAGACCGTGCTGCTGGACGTGACCACGATCACCAATATTGGCATCCTGGGCGGTGCCCTGTGGATCTCTGCCAACAAGCCCACGAGCGACAGCAAGCCGCTGACCCGGCAGCAATGGGTCGTCGGACTGATCGCGGGGTTCTTGTTGGGCTATAGCTCGCGGCTGGCGTTCGGTTGCAACGTCGGCGCCATGCTCAGCGGCATATCCACGGGCAGTTTGCACGGCTGGTTGTGGGTGCCGCTTGCCTTTGGCGGCACGCTCGTTGGCGTGCGTTTGCGCCGTCACTACCAATTCTAGGAAGGACGGACCGTATGCAATCCCTATATAAACGCCAGGCGATTTTCTGGATCAGCCTGGCGCTCTTCCTGGCCTGGGACTTCACCAGTTCGGTCCCGGTGGACCTGCGCAATGAACCGCCACTGATCGCGGCAGGCTCAGGCCAGGCCACAAGTGGTGGCCACTGCTCCATGGCGAAATGATGCTGGCAACGCAGATAGCCGTCGTCCCAGACATCGAAGCATTGCGCGCTGAGTTAGGACCGCTTGGTCTCCGTCAGGGATTTCACCTGCGGTGACCGCACCTGGGGACGGTCGGGTTCAACAAAAGAGAGCGGTTCCACCAGCTGCATGGTGGCCAGGCAGCGAAGCGTCAAATCCTGGTAGGTTTTGGTGCCTTGTATCTTCCAGGCAATCTCAGCCTCGGTCAATTCACGCTTGACCTTCGCAGGCATGCCCGCGACCAGGGTACGTGGCGGGATGCGCATGCCTGCGGGAACAAATGCACAGGCCGCCACAATGGCCTGTTCGCCCACCTCGGCCTCGTCCATCACCACGGCGTTCATGCCGACCAAGGCGCCGCGGCGCACGATGCAGCTGTGCAGCACCGCGCCATGGCCGATATGGCCGTTCTCCTCGACCACCGTATCGCGCTCGGGAAAACCATGCATCACGCAGGTGTCCTGGACATTGGCGCCCGCCTTCAGCACAATGCGGCCAAAATCGCCGCGCAGGCAGGCATTGGGGCCCACATAGCAGTTCTCGCCGATGATGACATCGCCGATCAACACCGCTGTGGGGTGGACATACGCGCTCGGGTCAATGACCGGCACCACACCTTCAATGGAATAGCAGGGCATGATGGGCTTAACTCCGCTTGGCGACGAGCGTCAAGATGTCGTAGCTGGCCACCAGTTCGCCATGCTGATTCGTGACCTCCACATCCCAGGCCACGACACCTTGCCCAACGCCTTTGTCGTCTTTCCTGTTGCGATCGGTTTTACGTTTGGCCGTCAGGCGTGCACGGATGGTGTCGCCAATCCCTACTGGTTTGATGAATCGCAACGCGTCCAGGCCGTAGTTGGCCAGAACGGGGCCTGGCGCCGGGGAAACAAACAAGCCCGCAGCCGCAGAAAGCACAAAGTAGCCGTGTGCAATCCGCTTGCCGAACTGTGAGTCCTTCGCGGCGATCTCGTCGAAGTGCATGTAGAAATAATCACCCGAAATACCGCCGAACGCGACAATATCCGCCTCGCCCACCGTGCGCCTGTGCGTGAGCAAGGAGTCGCCGATTTTCAGGTCTTCAAAGTAGCTGCGAAACGGGTGAATGGGGGTGTCGTTCACCCTGGCACCGCGCACATGTTCGCCAGTGACCGCTGCCAGCATCGTGGGCGAACCTTGCACGGCGGCACGCTGCAGGTAGTGCTTGACGGCGCGAATGCCGCCCAGCTCTTCGCCGCCGCCCGCACGGCCCGGACCGCCGTGCTTGAGC
>NZ_JADMJK010000228.1:5552-12714 GCF_018780625.1 Polaromonas sp.
GTGCATTTTTGCCCCGCCTTGGTCGTCATCTCGCGCGCCACCTCTTTCACAAAGAGATCAAACTCTTCATCATCGGGTGTCACGTCAGGCGCCAGGATCGCGCAGTTCAGTGAATCGGCCTCGGCGTTGAATGGAATGCTGTGGCGCACCAGGTTCGGATGCACCCGCAGTTTCGCTGCGGTGTCCGCGGAACCGGTAAATGTAACGACATCGGCGCCATTGAGTCGCTCCAGCAAGTCACCGACACCACCGATCACCAGCTGCAAGCTCCCCTCCGGCAGGATGCCTGACGCCACAATCAGGCGCATGGCGGCTTCGGTCACGTAACTGGTGGCCGTCGCAGGCTTGCCAATGCAGGGCATCCCCGCCAGAAAGCTGGGGGCGAATTTCTCCAGCAAGCCCCAAACCGGAAAATTGAAAGCGTTGATGTGGACGGCCACACCCCCGCGCGGCACCAGAATGTGGGTGCCCGAAAAGCCGCCCAGTTTCCCCAGGGGAATTGCCGGACCTTCGTGAACGATGTTGCCCGAAGGAAGTTCGTTGCTGCCGATGCTTGCAAATGCAAACAGCGTACCGGCACCACCTTCGATGTCGATCCAGCTGTCAGCGCGCGTAGCGCCTGTGTGGGCAGAGACGGGGTAGAGCAGCTCCTTGTGCGCCATCAGATACTTGGCCAAGGCCTTCAAACGCTCGGCGCGCTGCTGGAAGTCCAGCGCCATGAGGGCAGGCAATCCGACACGGCGCGCGTGCGCGACGGCCTCGCCAAAATCAATGGCCTCGGCGTGGGTCTGGGCTACCGGACGGCCGTTGATCGCGCTGCGCAGGGTCTGGGCGCCTTGCTCGCCGATCCAGCGGCCGGCAATGTAACTTTGAATAATCTTGGTCATGATGATGATGGGTTAGGCATTCGGAAAGCCCGTGTCTGCCGCTTTCGCGCCAGCACAGGCAACAGCGCTTGGCGCTCAGCGTTCGTCAAAGCTCACGGTTAACTGGTTGCTGGTCGGACGGGATTGGCAGGAAAGCACAAAGCCTTTTTCCGTCTCCCACTTTTCCAGCCCGAAATTCTTGTCCATGTGGACGCTGCCGTTCATCACCTTGACCCGGCAGGTGGAGCACACGCCCCCTTTGCAGGAATAAGGCAAGTCCAGACCCGCAGCAAGCGCCACATCCAGCACATGCTGATCAGACGCCATGTTCAATTCATGCGATTTTCCGTCCAGCACCACCGTCAGCGCAATCTTTCCAACGACCGGCAGTTTGTGGCTCGCCACGGCGGCCTGCCGGGCAGCCGGCGTGAGCTCTTCCAGTGTCGGCGAGGTGAAGCGTTCGCTGTGCACGCTGCCGGGCGGCACACCCGCAGCAAGCAAGGCGGCTTCTGTCGCTTCGATCATGGCTTCAGGGCCGCAAATGAAAACTTCATCCATGCTGCCCACAGGCAGCAGCGCGTCGATGATGGCGCGAATCTTGTCGCCGTCGATGCGCCCTTGCAGCAGGTCGGACTCCTGCGCCTGGCGCGAGAGGATATGGATCAGCGTGAGGCGATCGGGGTAGAGGTCCTTCATGTCCTGCAGGGCTTCGTTGAACATCACGCTGGCCATGCTGCGGTTGCCGTAGACGAGGGTGAACTTCGACTCTGGCTGCTCTTGCAGCGTGCTCGCCATGATGGACAAAATCGGCGTGATGCCTGAGCCGGCCGCAAAACCGACACGGTGCAGCGCTCTTGGGCGTCTGGACACAAAGCGCCCGTCTGGCGGCATGACGGCCAGCGTGTCGCCCTCTTTGAGTTCCTTTGCCGCCCAGTTGGAAAATACGCCGCCCTCCATGGGCCGGATGCCCACCACCACTTCATGCTGTTCATTGAATTGGCGACGGGTGCTGCAGATCGAGTAGCTGCGCCGCACATCGGCGCCTTTGATGGTGGCGCGCAGCGTCAGGTACTGGCCTGGCTGGAAGGAAAATAATTCACGCAGATTTTGCGGAATGGCCAGCGTGATGGCGACAGACCCTGCGGCTTCGGGGCTGACGCGCACGATGTGGAGGTCGTGAAAACGGGGGATGGTTGACATGGTGGGGACGCAGGTGCGCTCAATAGGGTTTGAAGTAATCAAACGGTTCCATGCAATTGAGGCAGCGATACAGCGCCTTGCAAGCCGTGGAACCAAAATGCGAAGTTTCTGTGGTGTTGTCTGATCCGCATTGCGGGCAAACGACCGCCGGCTGTGCGTAGTCGGCTATTTTTCTGGCCGCGAACTGCACCACGTTGGCACCCTGGTTGGCGCAGCTGCTCGCCTGTGGCGGGGCAATGCCATAGGCCTTGAGTTTGACCCTGGCCTCGGGCGTCATCCAGTCGGTGGACCAGGCGGGCGCCAGCAGGGTGACCACGCGGGCGGACACGCCGGCTTGCGCCAGTGCCGCGATCACGTCGTCTTCCATCTGGCTCATGGCCGGGCAGCCACTGTAGGTGGGGGTGATCACCACCTCCAGCCCCTGCGGGCCTTCCCGCACAGCCCGCAAGATGCCCATTTCGCGCAGCGACACGACCGGAATTTCCGGGTCGGTCACCGACTCCAGCAGAGCCCACACCGCGTGGAACGGCTCGGACGGCTGCTTTTCAGCGATGGGACCGTCCGGTAATGGCATGGCGTGCATGGGGTTTACCAGACCGCTTCGGGATGCGCCCGGGCCAGGCTTTGCATCTCGGCCAGCACAAAACCCAGGTGCTCGGAATGCAGGCACTGCTTCCCGGTGGAGACATGGCCGTCGGTGCTGGAGCGCTTGAGCGTGGCCTGGGCCAGCGTGTCATTGACGACTTCGTTCCAGGCCGCTTGCAGGCTGGCCGTGGCGATGCCCACGCCGGCATCCACGGCGGACGTTTCCATCACGCTGGGCGACCAGAACTCCTGGGTGTAGGGCATCAAATGGTCCAGGGCCGCCTGCGCGCGCGCATGCGACTCGTCGGTGCCATCGCCCATGCGCAGCAGCCAGTCGCGCGAATGGCGCAGGTGGTATTGCGTTTCCTTGAGCGACTTGGCGGCAATCGCGGCCAGCTGCGCGTCCTTGGACGCCTTGAGCCCGTCCCACGTCAGCACCATCAGGGCGCTGTAGAGGAAGTTGCGCGCAATGGTGACGGCATAGTCGCGGTCAGCCGCCGCGGTGGGGGCCAGCGCCGTGCTGTGGGGCAACTCCAGCAGGGTGTAGTTACGAAAATCCGGCACGTCGCGAAAGTAGGCCAGCAGGTCTTCAGTGGTGCGTCCATCGTTGCGCAGGGCCGCAACGTGCTGGTACAGCAGGCGCGCCTGGCCAATCAGGTCCAGACTGTTGTTGGCCAGTGCCAGGTCTTCTTCAAGAATCGGGCCGTGGCCGCACCATTCGGCGTTGCGCTGCCCCAAAATCAGGGCGTTGTCGGCCAGATGCAGCAGGTAGTCGGTGTGCGCTGCCATTACATGTGCCCCACTTCGTCCGGGATTTCGTAGAAGGTGGGGTGGCGGTAGATCTTGTCGGCCGCGGGCTCGAACATCGAGTCCTTGTCATCTGGCGCGCTGGCCGTGATGCTGGCCGAAGGCAGCACCCAGATGCTCACGCCTTCCTGGCGGCGGGTATACACATCGCGCGCCATCTGCAGCGCCTGCTGGGCATCAGCGGCGTGCAGGCTGCCGCAATGCTTGTGCTCCAGGCCTTGCTTGCTGCGGACAAAAACTTCCCAGAGGGGCCATTCTTTCAATGCGGGTGTGCTCATGCTGCTTCCTTGGTGGCGTGTGTTTGCTGTTTGCGGGAATAGGCCAGCGCGGCATCGCGCACCCACTGGCCATCGTTGTGTGCCTTGACGCGCGTGGCCAGGCGCTCTTTGTTGCAGGGGCCGCTGCCGTTCACGGTGGCCCAGAACTCGTCCCAGTCAATTTGCCCGTAGTCATGGTGCTGGCGTTCCTCGTTCCACTTCAGGTCGGGGTCGGGCAGCGTCACGCCGAGGACCTTGGCTTGCGGCACGG
Organism: Polaromonas sp.; assembly: GCF_018780625.1. Lineage (GTDB taxonomy): Bacteria > Pseudomonadota > Gammaproteobacteria > Burkholderiales > Burkholderiaceae_C > Polaromonas. Next base: position 9,539 of record NZ_JADMJK010000228.1, read on the forward strand.
TGGCATCGACAAATTTCTGGCGCAGGTCGTCGTTGGAAATGCGCTTGATGCCCCAGCGCATGGCCTGTGCGCTGTGCGGGCTGTCGGCATCTGGCGGGCCAAACATGGCCAGGCATTTCCACCACCAGCGGTTCACGGCATCCTGCACCATGGCTTTTTGCTCGGCGGTGCCCTGCATCATCACCAGCAGGGCTTCATAGCCCTGGCGCTGGTGGAAGGATTCTTCCTTGCACACGCGGATCATGGCGCGCGCATAGGGGCCGTAGCTGCAGCGGCACAGCGGGATCTGGTTCATGATGGCGGCGCCGTCCACCAGCCAGCCCACCACGCCCACATCGGCCCAGTTGAGCGTCGGGTAGTTGAAGATGGAGCTGTATTTGGCCTTGCCGCTGTGCAGGCCTTCGAGCATCTGGTCGCGGCTGGTGCCCAGCGTTTCAGCGGCGCTGTACAGGTACAAGCCGTGCCCGCCCTCGTCCTGCACCTTGGCAATCAGGATGGCCTTGCGCTTGAGGCTGGGCGCGCGGCTGATCCAGTTGCCTTCGGGCAGCATGCCCACGATTTCGCTGTGCGCGTGCTGGCTGATCTGGCGCACCAGCGTTTTGCGGTAGGCGTCCGGCATCCAGTCCTGCGGCTCGATCTTGCCGTCCGCATCGACCTTGCTGTCAAAGCGCGCCTGAAATTCCAGGTTTTCCGTGGAAGGGGCCTGTGGCACCGACTTCAGGCCGGCACTGTCCGGCACGTTGAATGATTGGGTATACATAGTGACTTATCTCCTGTGGGGTGACAAAAAAGGTGGCATCAGCCTTCGCTGCGCTGTCTCGTTCTGGTTAAAGAAGCCATGCCGGGGTGCGTTTCTCAAGGAAAGCAGCAATGCCATCCCGGGCTTCATCCGTGGCGCGCTGCCGGGCAATGCGTTGCGCGGTTTCCTCGATCACGACATCGTCGATGGCGCGGCCGTTGACCGAGGCAATCAGATCCTTGGCCGCCTTCTGGGCCTGCGGCGCCCCAGCAATCAGCGCATTCGCCAGCGCAGCAATGCCCGCATCCAGCGCATCCACAGTCGTCACCTCGTTGACCAGCCCGATCTGCAGCGCCCTGTCGGCGGAAATCCGCTCTGCGCTCTGGAAATAGCGCAGCGCATGGCGGGGCCCGATGGCGCGCAGCACGTAGGGGCTGATGACCGAAGGAATAATTCCGAACTTCACCTCTGACGTGGAAAACAGGGCATCAGCGGACGCCACCGCCATGTCGCAGGCCGCGGCCAGACCCGTGCCGCCCCCCAGCGCCGCACCCTGGACCCGGGCGATAGTCGGCTTGGACATCTCGGACAGCGCATGCAGCATGCGCGCAAAACGGCGCGAATCCTCCAGGTTTTCGGCCTCGCCGTAAGCGGATGCGCGCTTCATCCAGTTGAGATCGGCCCCGGCTGAAAAATGACGGCCCCGCCCGGCCAGAACGACCACGCGTACCGACAGGTCGGCGTCAAGCACGGAACAGGCATCGGTCAGGTCCCCAATCAGTTGCTCGTTGAAAGCGTTGAAGACTTCCGGACGATTCATCCAGATCGTGGCGACCGGGCCGTGACGTTCAATTTCAAGGGTTTCGTACATAGGGTGCTCTGCTCCAGCCTGTATCACCGCCCGAAGGCGGCCGATTTTTTGTCTTGGCCTTAGTTGGCGATCGTCCAGTCGCCGCCCTTGATTTCCAGCATGCGGAAGGACGTCAGATCAAGGCCCATGTGGTCGGTGGGCGACATCGTGACGTTGCCGCTCGACCCCACATAGCCTTTGGTCGCCTCGATGGCGTCGCGCACTTTGGCCTTGTCCGTGCTCCCGGCGCGCTTGATCGCATCGACGGCAATCATCAGGCCGTCGTAGGCATAGCCGCCGAAGGTCGAAACATCCTGCTTGTAGCGGGTCTTGTAGGCCAACTCGTAGGCCACGACCACTGGCTTTTGCGGATCGTTGGCCGCGAGTTTCCCGGGGATCAGCTGCGCTGGCGAAGGCAGGCGCACACCTTCGGCTGCCGGGCCGGCCAGCTTCAGGAAGTCGTCAGAAGCAACCCCATGCGACTGGTACAGCGGCAGCGTGATGCCGAGCTGCTTGTAGTTTTTGGTGACGATGGCTGGACCTTGACCCAGACCGAACACGAACACGGCCTGCACGCCCGGGGCGTTTTTAATCTTCGTCAGCTGCGGGCTGATGTCGGTGTCCTTCGGTCCGTAGGTTTCGTTGGCGACCAGGGTGATGCCGTACTTGGCAGCGACGCCCTCGGTTTCCTTCTTGCCGGATTGGCCGAAACCGCTGGTTTCAGACAGCAGCGCCACCTTGGTGATGCTACGTTTCTTCATGTCCTCGAACACTTTTTCAGCCGCCATGCGGTCTGTGTGCGGCGTCTTGAAGACCCATTTCTTGACCGGCTCGACAATCACCACGGCGCCCGCCAGGGAGATGAAGGGAATGTTGGCTTTTTCAGCCAGGGGCACCACCGACATGGTGGCGCCGGTGGTCGTGCCGCCGATCAGGATATCGACCTTGTCATCATCAATCAGGCGCTTGGCAAAACCGTTGGCCTTGTTGGCGTCGCTGCCATCATCGTAGTGCACCAGTTGCAGCTGACGGCCCAGCACGCCGCCTTTTTTGTTCAACTCTTCAACGTAGAGCTGCAGCGTTTTGAGCTCAGGGTCGCCCAGGAAAGCGGCCGGACCGGTGACAGAAAGAATGGAGCCGATCTTGATGGGCTCCGCGGCATGGGCGCTCAAGGCGCCAACAGCCAAAGTGGCACCGAGGGCGAGGGTTTTCAGTTTGAATTTCATGGTGTTGTCTCCGTTGTAGTCCGTTTTAAATACGCTCAATAATCAGGGCGATGCCCTGCCCGACACCGATGCACATGGTGCACAGCGCATAGCGCCCACCACGCCGCGCCAGCTCGTAACTAGCCGTCGTCACCAGACGGGCGCCGCTCATGCCCAGGGGATGTCCCATGGCAATCGCACCCCCATTTGGATTCACCCGCGCTTCGTCGTCCGCCAGGCCAAGGTCGCGCAATACCGCCAGACCCTGGGCCGCAAAGGCTTCATTCAGTTCAATCACATCCATCTGATCGAGCGTCAAGCCGGCCTTGGCCAGCACCTTGCGCACGGCCGGGGCGGGGCCAAAGCCCATGATGCGCGGCGC
>NZ_JADMJK010000228.1:12814-15404 GCF_018780625.1 Polaromonas sp.
GAGCGCACGGCAAAGGCATCCTGGTCGGCGCGGGAAATATTGAATTCAGCCGCCACGTTGTCCGCCGTTTGCGGCATCGAATGCGTCTCGTACAATTTTTTCATCAGCGGATTGGTGAAACGCCAGCCGATGGTTGTGTCAAAGATGGCGGCATTGCGCGAATAAGCGCTTTCTGCCTTACCCATCACAAAAGGCGCGCGCGACATGCTTTCAACGCCGCCTGCAATCATCAGGTCGGTGTCGCCGGCCTTGATCGAACGCGCGGCCAGGCCGATGGCGTCCATGCCGGAACCGCACAGGCGGTTGATCGTGGTGCCGGGCACTTCGGTGGGCAGCCCGGCCAGCAGACCAGACATGCGGGCCACATTGCGGTTGTCTTCGCCAGCCTGGTTCGCGCAGCCATAGATGATGTCGTCCACCATCGTCCAGTCGACGCTGGCGTTGCGTTCCATCAAGGCCTTGAGCGGTATGGCGCCAAGGTCGTCAGCGCGCACGCTGGCCAATGCGCCGCCGTAGCGGCCAATGGGCGTGCGAATGGCGTCGCAGATAAAAGCTTCAGTCATGTGCATTCTTTCAGTTTTGTTTGGGACGCTCATCAATCACCCGCCGGGCCTTGCCCGTCAGGGTGCGCGGAATGGATTCGTGGTCCATGACGGTCACGCGCGTCGAGATGCCTGCAATGGTCTTGATGTGGTGCTGCATTTCCTTGCTGATTGCCTGCACCTCTGCTGGCGAAAACTTGCCTGAAAATTCACGCTGCAGTTCACAGCGCACTTCGACGTTGTCAAGGTGGCCGTCGCGGGTCAGCAAAATCTGATAGGTGCCTGCCAGACGCTTGTCGCGCAGGATCTGCTCTTCAATCACGCTCGGAAAGACGTTGACGCCGCGCACGATCAGCATGTCGTCGGTACGGCCCGTGATCCGGTCCATGCGCCGAAAGCTGCGCGAGGTGGGCGGCAGCAAGCGGGTCAGGTCACGGGTGCGGTAGCGAATCACCGGCATGGCTTCTTTGGACAGCGAGGTAAAGACCAGTTCGCCTTCCTCACCATCGGCCACCACTTCGCCCGTATCCGGGTTGATGATCTCTGGATAGAAATGGTCTTCCCAAATCACCGGGCCATCCTTGGATTCGATGCATTCACAGGCAACGCCTGGCCCCATGACTTCAGTCAGTCCGTAGATGTCGATGGCGTCGATACCCAGCTTGCGCTCTATCTCATCGCGCATGCCGTGGCCCCACGGCTCGGCACCAAAGATGCCGATCTTCAGGGAAATGTCTTCGGGCCTGATGCCCTGGCGCTCAAACTCCTCGGCAATCACCAGCGAGTAGGACGGGGTGACCATGATGATTTCAGGCTGGAAGTCCTGGATCAGTTGCACCTGCTTTTCGGTCTGCCCGCCCGACATCGGTACCACCATGCAGCCGGCACGCTCGGCGCCGTAATGGGCGCCCATGCCGCCGGTGAACAGGCCGTAGCCGTAGGCGATGTGGCATGTGTCGCCAGCGCGGCCACCCGCCGCGCGGATGGAGCGCGCCACCAGATCGGCCCAGGTATCAATGTCTTTCAGCGTGTAGCCAACGACGATCGGTTTGCCTGTGGTGCCCGACGATGCGTGGACCCGGGCCACCTGGGTGCGCGGCACGGCAAACAGGCCAAACGGATAGTTGTCGCGCAGGTCGATCTTGGTGGTGAACGGAAACTTGGCCAGATCGGCCAAAGTCTTCAGGTCATCCGGGTGGACGCCCTGGTCATCGAACTTCTTTTTGTAGTGCGGCACGTTGTCGTAAGCGTGCTTCAACGTCCACTTCATGCGCTCCAGCTGCAGGGCGGCGATTTCGTCACGGCTGGCGGTCTCGATGTGCTCAAGGTCTCCGGGCATGGGCTTTTTAACGGGCATTTTTGTCTCCTCTTGGTAATTTGATTACTTGGCGTGCGCGGCCTGGGGCTGGCCGTCAATCACTTCGCCGCTGATGCGATAGCTCTTGCCCCGGAACAGGGCAATGGTTTTTCCCGCGTGCGTTCGCACCGTCACGTCATACACACCGGTGCGGCCGGTCAGCGAGCGCTCGACGGCTTCGGCCTCCAGGATGTCGCCCTCCATGGCAGGCGCCAGAAAGTCAATGTGGCAGGCCGAGGCCACCGTGTTCTGGTTGTGGCTGTTGCAGGCGTAGGCAAAGGCACTGTCAGCCAGCGTGAAGAGGTAGCCGCCGTGACAGGTCTGGTGGCCGTTGAGCATGTCGGCACGCACCGGCATGGACACCAGCGCGTAGCCGGGCTTGACGCCGACTATCTGCATCGCCAGGGCATTGGTCGCCCGGTCGCGCGACCACATGGCGGCCGCCACTTGTTCGGCCAGGGCCTGCGGATTGGAATGTCGCTCAGTCATGGAAATTTTTCTTCGCAAAAACGTGGTGTTGAATCAGCGGCGAGACGCGGTAGCGGTCTTCCCCGTAGGCTTGGCCGAGGTTGGTGAGCACCTGGCTGATGGTTGGCAGGCCAAGGGCATCCGCCCAGGCGAGCGGCCCACAGGGGTAATTGACGCCCAGGCGCATGGCCGAATCGGCCCCCTGGGCATCACAGACACCCTG
>NZ_JADMJK010000228.1:15504-24740 GCF_018780625.1 Polaromonas sp.
CGCACGGCGCCTTCCCGGTAGTCATAAAACCCACGCCCGGTTTTCTTGCCGAGGAAGCCGGCATCGACCAGTTCCTGCTGTATCAGGGACGGCAAAAAACGCTGATCATGGAAGAAAGCGCGCCAGACGGAATTGGTGACGGCAAAATTAACGTCGTGGCCGATCATGTCCATCAACTCGAACGGCCCCATGCGAAAACCACCGGCTTCGCGGCAGCAGGCGTCTATGGTGGCAGGGTCAGCCCCGCCTTCATGGAGCACGCGCAGGGCTTCGGCGTAATACGGGCGGGCGACGCGGTTGACAATGAAGCCCGGCGTTGATTTGGCATGGACCGGCGTTTTGCCCCATGAAGCGGCGGTGGCGAACAGTGTCTGGGCCACGGCAGGGTCAGTGGCCAGGCCGGAGACAATTTCCACCAGTGCCATCAAGGGAGCTGGATTGAAGAAGTGCAAACCCGCGAGCCGTTCGGGATGCCGCAGGGCGGCGCCGATCGCGGTGACGGAAATCGACGAGGTGTTGGTGCCAAAAATGCAATCCGCACTGACCATTGCCTCCAGGTCGCTGTACAGCGTTTGCTTGGCCGCCAGGTTCTCGACGATCGCCTCGATCACCAGGCTGGCGTCGGCCAGATCAGCCAGTTGATGCACCGGCATCAGCCGCGCGCCCGCCGCCGCAGCCGCTTCTGCGGTCAGCTTGCCTTTCTCGGCCATTCTTGTGAACTGGGCACGAATGCCCGCCACGGCATCCTCGGCCGCCTGCGCCCGGGTGTCCAGCAATTTCACCGGATGGCCCGCAGCCGCTGCCACCTGCGCGATACCCGCGCCCATGGCGCCTGCACCAATCACCGCGACAACGGCTTGTTTGGAAAGAGATGCGTTCATTGGCTTATGCCCCGGTGAAATTCGGAGCGCGCTTGCCGATGAAGGCGGCCACGCCCTCGGTGAAATCGGCACTCCAGCCCAACTCGCGCATGAAACCGGCTTCCATGGACAACTGTTGCTCCAGGGTATGGCCTGGCGCCGCATGCATGGCCTGGCGGGTGCGCACGAGGGCTTTGGTGGGCGCCGTGGAAAGCTGGGCGGCCAGGGCGTCCACCGCCCCGGCAAACTCTGCGTCTTCCACGGCGGCCCAGATCAGCCCCCATTCGGCGGCTTTCTCGGCAGACAGCTTGCCCGCCAACAGCGCCAGGCCCATGGCGCGCGCCATGCCCACGCGTTGCGGCAGGAACCAGCTTCCGCCGGTGTCAGGAATGAGTCCGACCTTGGAGAACGCCTGCAGGAAGGAGGCTGATTTGCAGGCAATCACCAGATCGCAGGCCAGCGCCAGGCTGGACCCGGCACCGGCCGCAATGCCATTGACGGCGGCGATGGTCGGCACACGCAGGTTTTGCAGGCGCAGGATCAAGGGCTTGTAGTTATTCTCAACCACGTTACCCATGTCAGGCGGCGTTTCACCCGGAACAAACTGCACCTGGCTATCCGACAAATCCTGACCGGCACAGAAACCGCGTCCAGCCCCCGTGAGCACCAGCACACGAATGGTTTGATCTTCCTGAACCCGGTCAAGTGCCACACGCAGCTCGGCGTGCATGGCCGCGTTGAAGCTGTTCATCTTGTCGGGGCGGTGCAGTGTCAGGCGGGCAATGCTGCCTTGCGCCTCAAAGCGGATGGTTTCAAAAAGCATGGCTATTCCTTACACGTGGCAGCGGCGCTGGATCACCCGAAAGCGGTTGGCCACGAAGGCCGAATCAGCGTACGACGCGTTGGCCGCCGGGTTGCCGCCGGTGCCGTGGTAGTCGGAGAAGGCGGAGGACTGGTTCACAAACACGCCACCGGTCAGGTTGATCGACAGCGCCACCCTGGAGCGCCAGGTAGCAGCCGTCATGGCGTCAATCACCTCGGGCCTGGTCGAGTAGAGGCCTGTGGTCAACGCACCGTGGGTGCTTACAACGCGCTCGGACAAGGCGATCGCCGCCGCTGTGTCGGCCACCTTGACGACGAAGGTTATCGGGCCGAAGCGCTCTTGCATGTAGGCTTGTTCGTCGGCTGCATCGCAGGCCAGCAGCACAGGGGTTCGCACTTGTGCGTCTGGAAACTCGGGGTTTTCGAGCTTTTTCGAGGCCAGGATCACCCGGCCCAGCGCACCGCTGTTGGCCTCGTCAATGCGCGTCAAGGTAGCGGCTGACTGCACCGCACCGAGCACGGCCAGCGCCACTTCCGGCTTGGCCAGCGTGCCCACCATCGCATGGGCAAGGTCAGCGCAGACCTCATCGTAGGACTTGTGCCCGCCCTCGGTTTCAATCCCGCCGGCGGGCACAAAAAGAACCTGCGAGGTGGTGCACATCTGGCCGGAATACAGTGCGAGCGTGAATGCCAGATTGCGCAGCATCGGCTGGTAGGCGTCGGTGGAGTCAATCACGATGTTGTTGACGCCCGCCAGTTCGGCATACACCTGGGCCTGGCGGCAGTTGTCGATCAGCCACTGGCCAAACACATTGCCGCCGGTGAAGTCGACGGACTTGACGGCCGCATGGGTGACCAGTTGTTGCGTGGTTTCGGGCCGGGCCGCGACACACAGGGTGACCAGATTGGAATCCATGCCATTTTCAGCCAGCACGGCTCGAATGGTGCGCACGGTGATGGCCGCGGGCAAAATGGCGTTGCCATGCGGCTTGACAATCACGGCATTGCCGGTGGCCAGGGCGGCAAACAAGCCGGGGTAGGTATTCCAGGTCGGGAAGGTGCCGCAGCCCACAACGACGCCGACACCACGTCCGACCAGTTCAAAGTGTTTTTTCATCACCAGCGGCGGATTCTTGCCCTGCGGCTTTTCCCAGAGCGCCTCACGCGGCACGAAGCTCTGCTCGCGGTAGGCATAGGTCACAGCCTCGAGGCCGCGATCCTGCGCATGCGGCGAGCCGGCCTGAAACGCCATCATCCAGCCTTGCCCCGTGGTCATCATCACCGCATGTGCCAGCTCAAAACTCTGCCGGTTCAGGCGATCGAGTATTTCAATGCAAATGCCGGTGCGCCCCTCGCAGCCCGCAGCCTGCCAGGCGGCCATGGCCTGCTGGCCCGCATCAATCAGGGCCTGGGCCTCGCACACAGGGTATTGAATATTCAACTCAACGCCGAACGGCGACTGCTCCCCGCCGTGCCAGCCCGCCTGCCCCGGCTGGGCGAGATCAAACTGTTGCCCCCGATGCGCCTCAAAAGCCCGCTTGCCGTCTTCCGCTGCAGTTTCACCATATGTTTTTGGACTCGGCATCTCGTTGTAGGCAGCCCAATAACCACGGGTCTGGATCGCCTTGAGCGCGCTTTCGAGTTTGATGCGGTGCTTCTCGAACAAGGGATGAGACATTGATTGTTCCTGGATAAAGGGAGGGCTTTGCTTCGTGCAAATAGCCCTGGCCAGCAACGAATTTCTACTCAATCGCTTTTTGCCAGGATCAAGATTATCACAACATGATTCTTTTTTAAAGAAGAATTTTTTATATCTGTATCAGAATTGTTTTTTGCCTCGCACCTGGACGCAACCCCAAAAACGAACACCCCCGTGCAGACGCGCAAAACCAGCGGGACTTGAAAATCAATGGGAGACGCTAAGATTCATGGCTTTACGCCGGCCTCTTTTCTGCATTTCACGTGATTGATCTCCTCCAAAAACACCTTGCCGAATTTCGGCAACAAAGCCGCATCAAAGCAGGCTCACTCATCATTTCTGTTTTTGGCGATGCCGTCCTGCCGCGTGGTGGACGCATCTGGCTAGGCAGCCTGATTGGTTTGCTGGAGCCTTTGCAGCTCAGTGACAGACTCATACGGACCTCCATTTTTCGCCTCGTCAAGGACGAATGGATGTGCTCGGAAGCCATAGGCCGACGCGCTGACTACATGCTGACCCCCGCAGGGCAGCGTCGCTTTGAAGAAACAGCGCGCCATATCTACGCTTCCAACGCACCCCTCTGGGATCGCCGCTGGCGTCTGATTCTTACGGTGGGAGAGCTTGACACCAAGCAGCGCGAACGTTTGCGCCGTGCATTTTTCTGGCAGGGCTTCGGCGTCGTCGGGTCAGATTGTTTTGTGCATCCAAGTACCGACCTGGCAACCGCTCTGGATGCACTCACGACTGAGGGCATGGGTGACTTGCTCAAGAACTTGATGCCCTTGCTTGCCGCCAACGCAGGATCGGACCTCTCCGCCAGCGACGCCGATATGGTCAAGCGCGCCTGGGACCTGGAACAGCTGGGCACGTCTTACAGTGATTTCGTCGTCCGTTACAGCCCATTTCTGACCAAGCTGCGCCAGGGTGTCAACAATCAGATTGACGACGAAAGCGCTTTTTTGCTGCGCACACTGCTCATCCACGACTACCGCCGACTGCTGCTGCGTGACCCGGAGCTTCCCGACGTGCTGCTACCGGCCAACTGGCCCGGACAGCAAGCGCGCCTGCTGTGCAAGGAGCTCTACCGGCGCCTGCTCGGACCTTCCGAGCGCCACATTGAACTGCACATGAAACTTGCCAACGGCACAACGCCCGCCGCGCTACCGATGCTGGGTGAAAGATTCCAGAAACAGGATCCGTTGTCTTCGCCAGTCTAGGGTCCGCATTGATTGATGCGTGCTTGCCAGGCGGCGGCCATTTTTCGCCTTGACTTGTCACCCCACAAGCAAGGGAAAACCCTGTTGACAGGAGAACAAGCGATACAAAATTATTATTTTTAACGTTTTTTTGTATCACTTCAATTGACAAATATATTTTTGCATTTCAGAATCGGCGGCGACGGGTATGTTGCCCTTGGCCAAACCGATAAGGAAAAAATGTTCAAGCCATCGTTCAGCTACCGGGTACTGTCCCAAACCAGGCAACCCGCGTAATGCTCGCCCAATTCCTGCAATTCCTTTTCTCCGGCATGACCGTCGGCGCAACCTACGCACTGGCAGCACTGGGTTTCACGCTGATCTACAACGCCAGCAACGTCATCAACTTTGCGCAGGGTGAATTCATCATGCTGGGCGGCATGCTGGCGGTGTTTTTCGCCCAGGCCGGCTTGCCGCTGCCCGTCGCGCTGGTGCTGGCCATCCTGGTGCCGGCCATCGTCGGCGTGGTGCTGGAAAAGCTGGCGATCGAGCCGGTCAAGGGCGCGGAAACCGTCACCCTGATCATCATCACCATAGGCGCGTCCCTGGTCATTCGCGGCCTGATTCAGGTCTGGCTGGGCAAAGGCACGCACAGCCTGCCAGCCTTCTCTGGCGATGTGCCGATTCAAATCCTGGGCGCCACCCTCCTGCCGCAAAGCCTCTGGGTGCTGGGCGTCACCGCACTGGTCGTGGTAGCGCTCTGGTATTTCTTTAGCCGCACGCTGCACGGCAAGGCCATGCTGGCCACGTCGTTCAACCGCCTGGCGGCAGAGCTGGTGGGCATCAACACCAGCTGGGTGCTCTTCATGAGCTTTGCCATGTCGGCAGCGCTGGGCGCCCTGGGCGGCATTCTGGTCGCCCCGATCACCATGACGTCCTACGACGTGGGCATCATGCTCGGCCTCAAAGGCTTTGTTGCCGCCGTCGTGGGCGGCCTGGGCAACGGCCTGGGCGCCGTGCTGGGCGGCTTGCTGGTCGGCATCCTGGAGGCGATGGGCGCAGGCTACATCTCCTCGGCCTACAAGGATGCGATTCCTTTCGTGCTGATCCTGTTCATGCTGTTTTTCATGCCACGCGGCCTGTTTGGCGGCAAATCAACGGACCGGGTGTAAGCATGAAAAAAAGCGCCTATTTCGGGCTGTACATCGTCGTCGCCATTTTGCTGGTGCTGCCCTTTGTACTGCCCAACAGCTTTTATATGGACCTGGCGATTCGCATGGCCATCAACGCCATGATTGTCCTGGGCCTGAACCTGCTGATCGGCTTTGCCGGCCAGATCAGCATGGGTCACGCAGGCTTCCTGGGGATTGGGGCCTACGCGTCTGCCGTGCTGCCGACCCATTTTGGCTGGCATCCGCTGCTCGCCATGGCGGCCGGTGCGCTTGCCACCGGTGTCCTGGCGGCCGTGGTGGCGCGGCCGATCTTCAAGCTCAAGGGCCACTACCTGGCCATGGCCACCCTGGGCCTGGGCATCATCATCAACATTGTGCTGCGCAATGAAGCGGCCTTGACCGGCGGACCCGACGGCATGGCCGTGCCGTCCCTTGGCCTGCTGGGCTTTGAGCTGTCCAGCGACAAGCACTGGTACTGGGTCGTGGCCCTGCTGCTGTCCATCAGCGTCTGGGCTTCGCTCAACCTGATTGACTCGCCATTTGGCCGGGCCTTGCGCGCCTTGCACGGCTCGGAAGTCGCCTCCCAGGTCGCCGGCGTCAACGTGGTGCGCTACAAGGTGTCGATCTTTGTCATCTCCGCGGTGTTTGCCAGCCTGATGGGCAGCGTCACGGCCCATTACGTGGGCTTTGTCACGCCCAACTTCGCCGACTTCTTTCATTCCATTGAACTGGTCACCATGGTGGTGATTGGCGGCATGGCCTCGGTCTACGGCTCCCTGGTCGGCGCCGTGCTGCTGACCGCACTGCCGCAGGCGCTGGCGACGTTTGAAGGCTGGGAAACCGTCGCTTTCGGCACCATCCTGATGGTTTGCATGATCTTCATGCCCCGGGGGCTGGTGCCCACGCTGGCGGCCAAATTTGGAAAGGGAGCCTGAGCATGGCACTCCTTGAAGTCAAGCAACTCTGCATCCAGTTCGGCGGTGTCAAGGCGGTGCAAAACGTCAGTTTCAGCATCGAGGCCGGCATCGTCTATGCCGTCATCGGCCCCAACGGCGCAGGCAAGACCACCCTTTTCAACCTGATCACCGGGGTGTACACCCCCACCAGCGGCTCCATCTTGCTCGACGGTGAATCCATCGGTGGCAAACCACCGAACGAGCTGGCCAGGCGCGGCGTTGCCCGCACGTTTCAGAACCTGCAGATCTGCATGAACATGAGCGCCCTGGAAAACGTGATGGTGGGCGCCCACCTGCGACTGGACCGCAATCCGCTCAAGGCGGCGCTGCGTTTTCCCTCCATCACGCGCCGTGACGCTGAACTGCGCGAAGAGTCCGCCGAGCTGATGCGCTTTGTGGGCCTGGAGAAATACATCGAAGCGCGCGCGGACAGCATGCCTTACGGCGCACTGAAGCGACTTGAGATTGCGCGCGCGCTGGCATTGAAGCCCCGCATCATCTTTCTCGACGAGCCCGCTGCCGGCCTGAACCCGAAGGAAACCATTGAAGTCGATGCCCTGGTACGCAGGGTGGCCGATTCCGGCGTCACCGTGGTACTGGTGGAGCACGACATGAAGATGGTGATGAACCTCTCCGACCGCATCCTGGTGCTCGACTATGGCAAGAAGCTGACGGAGGGTACGGGCGACGAAGTGCGCAAGAACCCCGATGTCATCGCCGCCTACCTCGGCGCGCACGCCTGAAAAACAAGAAGAACCGCATGCAAGCACTACGCATCATCAGCGAAGACCACAGCAATATGTGGCGCCTGGCCACCACCATCGACCATGTTGCCGGGGAAATCGAGGACGGCGCACAGGTCGACCCCGCATTTTTCAACGCGGTCTTTGATTACATCGAGCAGTTTGTCGATCGTTTTCACCACCCCAAGGAAGACGACTATCTGTTTCGCCTGCTGCGCCTGCGCAGCGACAAGGCCACCGCTATTCTGGACTCCCTGCAGCAGGAGCATCGCGATGGGCCGCAGCAACTCAGGATCCTGCGCGCGTCTGTCGCGCAAGCCGCCGGGGGCGCGCTGGCTGCCCCCGAGTTTGTTGCCACGCTGCGCACCTACACAGCCGGGCTTAAAGACCATATGCGCCAGGAAGAAAAATTGGTGATGCCGCTGGCCCGCGAGACCCTGGCCCCGGAAGATTGGGCCGAAATTGACCGCGCCTTCCTCGACAACGAGGACCCGCTGTTTGGCGACAAGGCCAAAGCGGAGTTTCGCGAACTGTTTCACCGCATCGCCAGCCTGGCCCCGGAGTCGATCGGACTGGGCGGCCACACAGCGGGCACGCTGCAGCCGGATGCGGCGCCGGTCAAGGCCGATGTCTTGTTGCGCGTGCGCGACATGGAGAGTTGCTATGGCCGCATCAAGGCCCTGAAGGGCATCAGCCTGGAAGTGCGGCGCGGCGAAACCGTGGCGCTGGTGGGCGCCAACGGCGCGGGCAAGACTACCTTCTTACGCACCTTGTCGGGTGTGCAGCCGATGAGCGCGGGCAGCATTCATTTTGACGGGGAAGACATCAGCCGGCTGCGCTCGGACATGCGCATGCGCCGGGGTATCTGCCAGAGCCCGGAGGGGCGCCAGGTGTTCGGGCCGCTGTCGATTGATGACAACTTGCGCCTGGGTGCCTACACGCAGCCCAGGAGTCAAGTCGAAGGCGATCTGGAAAAGGTCTTCGCCATGTTTCCTGTCCTCAAGGAAAAACGCAAGTTGCCCGCAGGCACCTTGTCCGGTGGCCAGCAGCAGATGCTGGCGATCGGCCGGGCGCTGATGGGCCGCCCGAAAATGCTGCTGCTCGACGAGCCGTCCATGGGCCTGGCGCCGCTGCTGGTCGAGGAAGTGTTCAACGTCGTCAAGATGCTCAAGGCCCAGGGCATGACCATTTTGCTGGTGGAGCAAAACGCCTTTGCCGCGCTGGCGATTGCCGACCGGGGCTATGTGCTGGAGACGGGCAATGTCACCTTGACCGGCACGGGGCAGGAACTCATCAGCAATGAGCAGGTGCGCGCTGCATATCTCGGGATGTAAGACCGATCCGCATTAAAGACTGGGAGAGAGCGGTCACGTCTGACCGCCCAAGGCTCGGGACTCGACGCCAAGCAGTCCGATGCACATGAGAACCGGCATCGCGAAAGTCGGCGTCCAACGTTTTTGGACAACAACGCAGACGCCTTGAACTCGGCTGCAGGCCGGCTGTGCAGCCCGTTGGGGTCAGACTCCCTCGAATCAATGGGCAGTCGTCTGCAGGGTATGAATCGGCGGTGTTGAGTTGTGCAACAGGCGCAGGAGATCGGCCTGCCTGGATGTCTCGGTCTTGGCGAATATGTGCTGCAGGTGGGTGCGCATCGTCGGCTCGCTGATACCTAGCATGTTGGCCGCTTCCATGCCGCCCAGCCCCTGGGAAAGCGCCAGCAGCACGCGCAACTCACCTCCGGTGAGCCCATGCAGCCGGGCGAAGGCTTCACCCGGCATGAGTGGCGCC
>NZ_JADMJK010000056.1 GCF_018780625.1 Polaromonas sp.
CGAACGTGGAGCCCGTGACCCAGGCCAAGCCGTCTGCGTTGTCCAGCGGCAAGGCCGGCACCAGGCTGCCATGGCCATTGACGGGGAAAGGCGGCATGGCCTCCAGGGTGCCTGGCGTGTGCTGGCCCCACGACGCCTGACCACGAATCGCCTGCAGGGCCAACTGGGGCGAATCTTCGCCGCCCGCTGATGCTGATAATGCCCGGCTGCCATAGCCCGCTGCCAGCACCACGAGGTCCGCGCGGGCCAGTTCTTGCCCTGCTGCGTCAAGCACCTGCCAGCCATCGCCTTGACGCACCAGTTGGTGCGCTGTGGCTTGGCCGTGCCACGTCACGCCCGGGGTGGCCAGCCAGGCCTGGACCAGCGCCGCCGGTTTGATCCAGCCGGCCGGCGCATGCCACAGCGCTGGCGCATCGGGTGGCAAGCCGGCCTGCGCCAGTTGTTCGGGGCTGGCCGGGCGTGTCCAGTCCTGCGCGGCGTGTGCCAAGGTGTTTTGCCATGCGGCGGGCAGCTTGCGGGGGTGCGCCACGCAGTGCTCCAGCACGCCGGTGGGCGACCAGTCGCGGCCGGTTTGCAACAGGTTGTGTGCCTGCTGCAGCGTGGCCCGCACGCCGCTGCGCGACAGGCGTGAGAGCAGGCTGTCGTCCGGTGACACATGGGGCGCCAGCACGCCGGCCGGCAAGCCCGACGCGCCGGCCGCTGGCGCTACGCCCGCATCCAGCACCCGCACCAGCCAGCCACGGCGCGCCAGACTGGCGGCGACGGCTGCACCGGCGATTCCGGCGCCAATCACGACGCAGCTGGAGGCGGGCAGTCGTGCAACGGCAGGCTGGATTTTTCTGGGCGTCCAGGCGGGGTCGAAACAGCCCTGCAGGTTGTCGCGTTTGGGCGGCGTGCCCGGCGTTTTTTGCACCATAAAGCCGCATTGCGCCAGCGCATCGCGCACGCTGCGCGCCACGGTCCAGGTGGCCACGCGCGCGCCGCGGCGGCAGCAGCGCGCCACTGCCTTGAAGGTATGAACATCCCAGATGTCCGGGTTGCGCTCCGGGCTGAAGCCGTCGAGGTAGACCGAGTCAGCTTCAAACGTTTGCTCGCGCAGGATCGCTTTGGCGTCGCCAATGCACAGCGTCAGCAGCACCTGCCCGCCTTCAAAGACGAGGCGGTGGATGCCGGGCAGCAGGCCCCAAAGCTGGCGCTGCAGTTCCTGTGCCAACGGCAGCAGCTCCGGGTGCGTCTGCGCACTGCGCAGTACGTCCCCGGCGCTGGCTGGAAAGGCCTCGGTGGAGACAAAGTGCAGCAGGCGGGGGCGCAGCGGGTCGCTTTTCCACGCGGCCCAGGTCACCAGAAAGTTCAGTCCCAGGCCAAAGCCGGTTTCCAGTACGCACCACTGCGGCTGGCGCGCCCACGCATTGGGCAGGCCGCAGCCTTTCAGAAAAACCTCGCGCGCCTGGCTCAGCCCGCCCAACTCACTGCGGTAGCGGTCGCCAAAGCGCGGGCTGTAAGGACTGCCGCCCGGGGTGCCGTCTTCCAGCCATTCAATCTGCTCGGGCATCCGGCGGCGTTTTGGGGTGGGGGCTTACGCGCTGGGGGGAACGTAGCCTTGCACCGCGTCGGCGCCGTCGCCAAAGAAATGTTTTTCCATCTGGCGCGCCAGGTACTGGCGTGACCGGGCGTCGGCCAGGTTCAGGCGGTTTTCATTGACCAGCATGGTTTGCTGCTTCATCCAGTCGGCCCAGGCTTCCTTGCTGACTTCTTCCCAGATGCGCTTGCCCAGGGGCCCTGGATACGGGGGGAAGTCCAGGCCTTCCGCTTCCTTGCCGAGCTTGATGCATTTGACGAGACGTGCCATGAGAGATTCTTTCGTGAGAAATAGGGGGATTGTAGATATAGATGATTTTGGTATAAAGAACTGAATTTTTATTCGTTCCTGTTTTGAAGCGTTGCTTCCAGAATCCAGCTTCTTCTTTAAATCGCATGCAAATGCAACTGAATCTGGAAATAAGACTTATGACCGCACGACGCTATTTTATGAACGTTTCCACCCGCCTGGCATTAGCCGTTGCATTGGCAGGGTCGGCCGGGCTTGCCTTGGCCCAAAAGCCACCCGTCACCTTGCTCAATGTGTCCTATGACCCGACCCGTGAACTCTATGTGGACTACAACGCCGCCTTTGCCAAATACTGGAAAGCCAGGGCCGGCCAGGACGTGACCATCAAGCAGTCGCACGGCGGCTCGGGCAAGCAGGCGCGCTCGGTGATTGACGGCATCGACGCCGATGTGGTCACCCTGGCGCTGGCCGGCGATGTGGATGCGCTGGTCAAGAACGGCGGCCTGATTCCCAGGGACTGGCAAAAACGCCTGGCGCACAACTCGGCCCCCTACACCTCGACCATCGTGTTCCTGGTGCGCAAGGGTAACCCCAAGGGCATCAAGGACTGGGACGACCTCATCAAGCCCGGCGTCGGCGTCATCACGCCCAACCCCAAAACCTCTGGCGGGGCACGCTGGAACTACCTGGCCGCTTGGGAATTCGCTAAACGCAAGTTCGGCAGCGAGGCCAAAGCCAAGGAGTTTGTCGCGAGCCTGTACAAGAACGTGCCGGTGCTGGACACCGGCGCGCGCGGCTCGACCATCACGTTCGTGCAGCGCAACGTGGGCGACGTGCTGCTGGCCTGGGAAAACGAAGCATTTTTGGCGCTGAAAGAGTTTGGCGCCGAGAAGTTCGAGGTGGTCGTGCCGTCCATCAGCATCCTGGCCGAGCCGAGCGTGACCGTGGTGGACAAGAACATCGACAAAAAGGGCACCCGTGCCGTGGCGACCGCCTACCTGGAGTACCTGTATTCCGATGAAGGCCAGGACATTGCCGGGCGCAACTACTACCGCCCGACCGGCGAAAAGGCCAAGGCCAAATACGCCAGCCAGTTCCCCAGGCTGCTGCTCTTCACGATTGACCAGGGTTTTGGCGGCTGGTCCAAGGCCGACAAGGACCATTTTGCCGATGGCGCGTCGTTTGACCAGATTTACACGCATAAGTAAGCCGGCTTTTGACCTCTGCTGGCGGGTCTGCCGCGCCAGGTCAGCGGCTTGCTTCAACAAAGATAAGCGCCGGGCGCTCGCAAAATTCCTTTTAAAATCCAGGGAAATTTTTTCCCTGAGTTTTTTGCGTTAAAATCCGTCTTTAACCCACGTCAATCAAGCGCCTTTAGCTATTATAAATATAGCGACTAACGTACCCCAAGCAACGCTATAGCGGGCTTGGCCTATTTTGGCAGGCGGTTTTCATCTTGATTTGCGATCTATACGGAGCTTGTATTTGGGGAAACAGGCGCCAAATTATTCCGATAAACGATAGCAGTTCACCAGCGCATCACACCAGTTTGACGTCCGCACAGGCGCTGGCCGGCTTGAACCAAAACGCAGAGCGCTGGTGCGCGGACTTTTTCAATTTACCGCTGGATGTCCCGTTCGCCCCTGCAGCGGGCAGGCCCCCGAGCATTCAACAACCCTCATTTAAGGAATATCCAAATTATGGCAAGAGCTGATGCAAAAACCGCCGTCCTCGCTGACGGCCTGCGTTACAAGTCCAAAGTGTCGGGTTCCCCGTTCGCCGCCACCACCTCTTTCGGCGCTGCCACCATGTCGTGCTTCATGTGCGGCAAGCACCGCGCCCGCTCCATGATGGGCACGCGAAAAGTGCTGGGCAAGTCGCAGGCCGTGTGCGCACCGTCTTGCAAGGCGCTGGATGAGGCGCTGGCCAACGCCGCCACCTGATCTGCTCCCGCTCCCGGCCTGGTTGGCCGCAAGTGCGCAATGAAAATCCTTGATGGCCCGGCACTCGTCCGGGCCATTCTTATTGGGCGAGTCGCGATCGGCAGGCCCGATAATCGAGCGCTTGCAAATCACCGCCGCTGGCTGTGATCTCGCACCACCACCGTGTGCCTGCCCACTGGCCGCCCCACATCACCCAAGGACATCCCATGAGAAAAACGTACCAGTTGAACATTGAAGGCAAAAACCGCGACCGCTTGCTGGAAGCCGCCAAACACGACATCCGCAAGTACGTCAAGCGCGAACGCGCCCGGGCCTTGCCGGAAGGCGTTGATTTCTGGGATTTTGACTGCAAGTTCGGCAACAGCGAAGCCGACGCTGCGGTCGTTCACTTTGCCACGATCACCGACCTGATCGACGTGGTGGCCAAGGACGGCGGCGAGCAGTTTTATGTCGAGGTGGTGACCAAGCATGGCCACCGGACCTTCCGGCCACGTGATGAAAATGAAAACGCAGCGGTCGAGAACGACCTCGACAGCGAATAGGCCCTGTTCGTTACCTTTGCTCTTCGTGCGGCGGCTGGCTGCGCGCCGCTGCTTCGCGCAGCTTGTCCTTTTTGCTCGGGCGTTTGCCCTTGATGCCGCCCGTCGACGACGGATCATGTGCGCTGGGGCCGCCGGTTTCAACCGGTTCAAAACCCGCCACCTGCTCGCGCGGCACGCTCAGGCGCTGGCGTTTTTCAATCAACCGGAAGTGCGCATCGGTGTCTGCGGTGACAAAAGTGATGGCCACGCCGCTTTCGCCGGCACGGCCAGTGCGGCCAATGCGGTGCGTGTAGTCCACCGCTGAGCGCGGCAGGTCGTAGTTCACCACGACCGGCAGCTGGGCAATGTCCAGTCCTCGTGCGGCCACGTCGGTGGCCACCACCACCTGCAAAATCTTCAGTTTGAAATCCTGCAACACCTGCTGGCGTTTGCCCTGGCTCAGTTCGCCATGAAAAGGCTCGGCCTCAATGTCGGCCTTGCGCAGCTTGTCCGCCACGATTTCAGCGGCGTGCTTGGTCGCGACAAACACCAGCACGCGGTTCCAGCCTTCGGTTTGCACCAGGTGGCGCAGCAATTGGGTGCGCCGGGGGGCGTCCACTTCAATGGCCCGCTGGGTAATGTCGGGTTCGGTTTGCGCGGCCGCCTGCACTTCAACGCGCAGCGGGTTGTGCAGCATGCTTTTGGCCAGCGCCTCAATGGCGGGCGGAAAAGTGGCTGAAAAGAACAGGTTTTGCCGCTGCGCCGGCAGCAAGGCCAAAATGCGGCCCAGTTCCTCCCCAAAACCCAGGTCGAGCAGGCGGTCGGCCTCGTCGAGCACCAGCGTGGTTACCGATTCAAGGCTCAATGCGTTGTGCGCGATCAGGTCCAGCAGCCGTCCTGGCGTGGCCACCATAATGTCGGCGCCGCCGCGCAGGTTCATCATTTGCGGGTTGATGGACACGCCGCCAAACACCACTGCCACCTTGATGCGCTGCGGCAGGTACTTGGCCAGGCTGACCAGGGACTCGCCCACCTGCACCGCCAGTTCGCGCGTTGGCACCAGCACCAGCCCGCGCACGCGCCGCCCCGATGCGGACGGTGTTTGGGCCAGTTGCTGCAGCATGGGCAGCGCAAATGCAGCCGTTTTACCCGAGCCGGTCTGGGCCGAGGCGAGCACATCGCGCCCCTGCAAGATCGCCGGAATGGCTTGGGCCTGGATCGCTGTCGGAGCGCTGTAGCCTTTTTCGGCAAGGGCTTGCAACAGTGCGGGCAGCAGGGCGGACGAAAAGCCCAGTGATGAAAATGGCATGAGCGAGGGCTTCAAGGAAAAGTGGAGGGCGGCTGGCGGCTGTTGTTGCCGGCATGGGGCGGCGGGGTCAATCGCGTGCGCGGAAAGAGCGCCGCCTGTGCGTTGCAGTCCTAAGCCGCCATTTTAAGCGCTTGTATTTGTCTTGTATTTGGGTGGATGCCCCCCAGTTTCAAAGCATGAACAACGCCAAAGCTTTCCCCAACACCGCAAGCCTGACCGTGACCCACGTGCTGGCCGAGTTGCTTGAACGGCTGGAGCACAGTGCCCAGCCGGTCGGGGCCGAGCAATACCGCTCGGTGGTGCTGCATTTGGTCAATGAACTCCATGAGGTGGAGTCCACTACCGCGTTGCATGCCCTGCTTGACACGCACCCGGCCGCCGCCGAGGTCTACGAAAACGTCAACTACCAGTACGCGGGCCTGTGCCGCTCGCCGCTGGACCCTGGGCTTGCGGCTGAGCAGCAAGCCCGCCAAGCCATCGCCCGCGCGATGCGCCAGCCCCTGCAAGGATAAATAATGCCCACAACTGACGCCCTGCACATCGTATGTCCGCACTGCCACACTACCAACCGCGTCAAGCGTGCGGACCTGGCCAATGCCCCTGATTGCGGCAGTTGCCACCAGGCGCTGTTCACCGGGCACCCGGCTGAACTGAACGAAGCCGCGTTTGACCGCCATATCGGCCGCAACCAGATCCCGGTGCTGGTTGACTTCTGGGCGCCGTGGTGCGGCCCGTGCAAGCAGATGGCGCCCGCCTATGCGCAGGCCGCGGCGCAGCTGGAGCCTGGCGTTCGCGTGGTCAAGGTCAATACCGAAGAAGCCCAGGCCTTGGGCGCGCGGTTCAACATTCGCAGCATCCCGACGCTGGCCTTGTTTGTCAATGGCCGCGAAGTGGCGCGCCAGCCCGGCGCCATGGGCGCTGCGGATATCCTGCGCTGGACCCGCTCGCATCTGGCCTGAAGAATTCACTGGATAGTTCTCTGTCCGGCTTTTGAAGCATCAAGGCGCAAGCGTTGGCTTAGCGCTGCCGCCCATCCAACAGGGCGCCGGAGCTTGCTGACTACAATCCGGTCATGCACCAGCCCTGCCGCCCGCAGTCCCTCAACCCGGTCAGTTACCCGGGAAGCGGGTTGGCGCGCGGCTACTTTTTCTCCGTCACGCCGCCATAGCGTGCCGTTTCGGGCGCCACGCGCCCCGACTTTCACCGAGCCGACCAGCCTTTTTTTTTTGGCTGTAGCGCTCATCCCGTTTCCCCATCGAATCACGGTTGCCCGCTCGTGCCTGGCGCCGTCCTTATCCCTTGAAAACAATTTATTCATCCATCCGCCAGGACTGGTTCTCCAACGTCCGGGGCGACTTGCTCGCTGGCCTCGTTGTGGCGCTCGCCCTGATTCCCGAGGCGATTGCCTTTTCCATCATTGCCGGTGTTGACCCCAAGGTTGGCTTGTACGCATCCTTCAGCATTGCCGTGATCATCGCCTTTACCGGCGGGCGGCCCGGCATGATTTCGGCGGCCACTGGTGCCATGGCGCTGGTCATGGTCACCCTGGTCAAGGACCACGGCCTGCAATACCTGCTGGCCGCCACCGTGCTGACTGGCCTGCTGCAAATCGCTGCAGGCTTTCTCAAGCTCGGCGTGTTGATGCGCTTTGTCTCACGCTCGGTTATTACCGGCTTTGTCAATGCGCTGGCCATCCTGATCTTCATGGCGCAACTGCCGGAGCTGACGAATGTGGGCTGGGTGGTCTATGCGATGACGGCCGCCGGCCTGGTCATCATTTACGGCTTTCCGTATATCACCAGGGCGGTGCCTTCGCCGCTCATCACCATCGTCGTGCTGACCGGCGTAGCGATCGCACTCAAGCTGGACATCCGCACCGTGGGCGACATGGGCGCGTTGCCTGACAGCCTGCCGATTTTCCTGCTGCCCGACCTGCCGCTGAACCTGGAAACGCTCAAGATCATCCTGCCGTACTCGGCCACGCTGGCCGTGGTGGGTCTGCTGGAGTCGATGATGACGGCCTCCATCGTCGATGAGCTGACCGACACGCCGAGCAACAAGAACCGCGAATGCGTGGGGCAGGGCGTGGCCAACATCGCTACCGGCTTTATCGGCGGCATGGCCGGTTGCGCCATGATTGGCCAGTCGGTGATCAACGTCAAGTCGGGCGGCCGTGGCCGGCTTTCGACGCTGGTCGTAGGTGTTTTTCTGCTCCTGATGGTGGTGTTTGCGGGCGATTGGGTGGCCCGCATTCCCATGGCCGCGCTGGTGGCGGTGATGATCATGGTCAGCATTGGCACCTTCAGCTGGAGCTCGATTCGAAACCTGCGCGCGCATCCGCCCACCTCGTCCATCGTGATGATCGCGACCGTCATCGTCACCGTGTCCACGCATGACCTGGCCAAGGGCGTCTTTGTCGGCGTGTTGCTGTCGGGCATCTTTTTTGCCCATAAGGTGGGGCGCTTTTTGCGCATTGACCGCAGCAGCGAGGACGATGGCCGGGTGCGCGTTTACAACGTGGTTGGCCAGGTGTTCTTTGCCTCTTCAGAAGCGTTTATCGCTGCGTTTGATTTCAGGGAAGCCGTGCAGCAGGTGCGCATCGACGTGAGCCGCGCACATTTCTGGGACATCACCGCCATCAGCGCGCTCGACACGGTGGTGCTCAAACTCAAGCGCGATGGCACCGAGGTCGAGGTGGTCGGACTCAACGAAGCCAGCACCACGCTGGTGGACCGTTTTGGCGTCCATGACAAGCCCGGCGCTGTCGAACAAGTCCTGCATTGAAAACCAAAGGAAGCATCATGAACAAGGTTTATGCCTGCATTGACGGGTTGGCCAACACGGCCTGCGTGATCGACTGGGCCGCCTGGTCCGCGCTGCGCCTGGATGCGCCGCTGGAACTGCTGCATGTGCTGGAGCGCAGCGCGGCCCCTCCACTCATCACCGACTACAGCGGCGCCATCGGGTTGGGCGCGCAGGAAGCGCTGCTTGTTGAATTGAGCGAACGCGATGCCCAGCGCGGCAAGCTGGCGCAGGAGGCGGGCCGGCAGCTGATGGCCGAGGCCCGGCTACGCGCCGCGGCAGCCGGGGTGCAGCAGCTCGATGTGCGGCTGCGCCATGGTGACTTGCTCGACAGCGTGCTGGAGATGGAGCCAGACGCGCGCCTGTTCGTGCTGGGCGAGCACTACCATGCCAGCGGTGCTTCGAAGATTCACCTGGACCACCATGTCGAGCGCGTGATACGTGCGGTGAAGCGTCCGGTGCTGGTTTCGACCGGTGCGCCGTTCGAGGTGCCCACGCGGTTCGTCATCGCCTTTGACGGCAGCCCGACCGGACGCAAAACCATCGACACGGTAGCGCGCAGTTCGATGCTCAAGGGCCTGCCGGCGGTGGTGGCCATGGCCGGCGAGGAAAGCGCGCAGGCGCGTCAGCAGCTGGAAGAGGCGCGGCTGGCGCTGGCGGCGGCCGGTTTCGAGGCTTCAGTGGAACTTCTGCCCGGCGAGCCGGAAGACGTGCTGCCGGCGTTCGTCAAGGCGCAGGGCGCTTCGCTGCTGGTGATGGGCGCTTATGGCCACTCGCGCATCCGCCAGCTGATAGTCGGCAGCACGACGACCACGCTGCTGCGGCTTAGCGAGGTGCCGGTACTGATCTTGCGGTAAAACGGGGGCGCCTGGTTGGCGTCTGCCGGGCTCAGGCCGGGGGTGGCGCGACCGGCGCGGCATGGTCCAGATCGGGCCTGTGCCAGGGGTCCACATGGGTCATGAGGTTGAGCACGCGGTGCCGCTGCAGCACGCGTTGACGGGCCTCCACGGCGATGTCATGGCCGGCCTCCACCGTGATGTTGGCGTCCACCTCAAGGTGCGCATCCACCACAATCATGTCGCCCATCTTGCGCGTGCGCACGTCGTGCACGTCGCTGACGCCCGGCGTGTCCATCAGCGTGCGTCGAATCGCCTCGACTTCTTCGTCGTTGGCCGAGCGGTCCATCAGGTCGTGCAGCGCGTCCCAGCCAAATTCCCAGCCCATTTTTGCCACCATGAAGCCCACGATGAGCGCCGCGATCGGGTCCAGGATCGGGTAGCCCGCCAGGTTGCCGATGATGCCCAGGCCCACCACCAGCGAGGACGCCGCGTCCGATCGGGCATGCCAGGCATTGGCCACCAGCATGCTCGACTTCACGCGTTTGGCCACCGTCAGCATGTAGCGAAACAGCAATTCCTTGGCGACCAGGGCCACGCCCACCACCCAAAGCGCAGCGATATGGACTTTCTCGACGCTGTCGGGCGATTGCAGCTTTAAAACGGCCGACCACAGCATGCCGACGCCAACCACCAGCAGCAGCACGCCCAGCACCAGCGAGGCGGCATTTTCAAAGCGCTGGTGGCCATAGGGGTGGCCTTCATCCGCATCTTTTTTGCTGTGGTGGCTGGCAAACAGCACCACAAAGTCAGCCACCAGGTCGGACAGCGAATGGATGCCGTCGGCAATCAGGCCTTGCGATTTGGACAGGATGCCGGCGCTGATCTGGGCAATGGTCAGGACGATGTTGACGACCACGCTGACCCAGGTGCTGCGGGATGCGGCCGCCGCGCGTTCCGCCAGGCTGTGTTGGGTGTCTTCGGGGTCATCGGCGAGGGCATTGAAATTCATGGGTGGTTCTGGAAATTGGACGGGGTGATGCGTGCGCCTGAGCGCCAGCCTGAATTATCGGTCTGTCGCTGATGGACGGGCGCACCTTGGCTGCATCCTGGCTGTAGCGGGCCAAGGCCATCTGCGTTCGGGCCATCTGGCTTAAGAAATTGCTAAGGACCCGGCCGCATCATCAAGGCAACAACATAACAACACAAACGGGCCACATCATGAAACTCTCGCTTACCCGCCAAACCCTGCTCGCTGCTGCAGTGCTGGCTGGCGCCTTGCTATTGCCTGCCGCCCACGCGGCAACGCCCGCGGAAATGCTCGCGGGCTACACCGCCCAGGCTGGCGCACCCGCCGTACCAGCGCGCGGGCAGCAACTGTTTACCACCCGCCATGGCGGTGAATGGAGCTGCGCATCATGTCATGGCGCGGTGCCTACCCGCGCCGAAAAGCACGCATCCACCGGCAAGTCAATTGCCCCTTTGGCACCGGGCTTTGGCCCCGAGCGCTTTACCGACGTGGCCAAGACCGAAAAGTGGTTTCGCCGC
Source organism: Polaromonas sp. (assembly GCF_018780625.1). Lineage (GTDB taxonomy): Bacteria > Pseudomonadota > Gammaproteobacteria > Burkholderiales > Burkholderiaceae_C > Polaromonas. The sequence continues at coordinate 10,788 of NZ_JADMJK010000056.1, forward strand.
AATTGCAAGGACGTGATGAAGCGCGAATGCTCGGCGGCCGAGAAGGCCGATGTGCTGAGCTGGCTGATGACGCTCAAGCCGTGAGCATCCGAAATTCATTCACGTCATCAGAGGAGTCAGACATGTCATTTCAACGTCATTTCAGTGTGCCTCAGGTCTTGTTCGGCTTGCTGGCCGCCTTGGGCATCAGCCACACGGCCCAAGCCGATGGTGACAAGCGCATGGTGCCCTTGCTGCCCAAATACCAGCAGGAATGCGCCGCCTGCCATGTGGCCTACCCACCGGGCATGCTGCCAGGCGGCTCCTGGAAGCGGCTGATGGCCAACCTGCCGCAACACTTCGGCACCGACGCGTCGCTGGACCCGGCAGCGGTCAAGGAACTGGGAAACTGGCTGAATGCCAACGCCGGCACCTACAAGCGCGTGCGCGAAGAGCCGCAGCAAGACCGTATCACCCGCTCGGCGTGGTTTATTCGCAAGCATGACGAAGTCAGCGCCGCGACCTGGAAGCTGCCTGCGGTCAAGAGCGCCGCCAACTGCGCGGCCTGCCACACCCGTGCCGACAAAGGCGACTTCAACGAAGACAACGTTCGCATACCCAAGTGAGAAAGCCATGACGACCCCTACTTTTCCGTCCCCTGAAACATCGGCCGGGCCAACTGGCGCGCAAATCCAGGCGCTGCGGCCCGCGAGCCGGCGCATTGTGGACGCCACCACGCGCATGCTGCACTGGCTGATGGCGCTGAGCTTTACCGGCGCTTATTTCACCGCCGACGGCGAACGCTGGCGGGTGGTGCACGTCACGCTGGGCTATACCCTGGCCGGGCTGCTGGTAGCCCGGGTGTTGTGGGGTTTGTTCGGGCCGCGCCATGCGCGGCTGTCGGTGCTGCAGCGTAAATTGCAGGGTTTGCCGGCCTGGCTGAAGTCGCTGCCGAACATCAAGTCGCTGACCACGCTGCAGCCTGCCTGGCGCCAGGGCCAGAACCTGCTGATGGCCCTGGCGGTGGCGCTGATTTTTGGGCTGGTCATTCCGCTGACGCTCAGCGGCTACGCGGTATGGGACGAGTGGGGCGGTGAATGGCTTGAAGAGGTGCATGAATTTTTTGGCAACACGATGCTCGCCCTGGTGCTGGCGCATATCGGGCTGATTGTCTTTTTGAGCCTGCTGCGCCGCAAAAACCAGGCCCTGCCGATGCTGACCGGCCGCGTCGCGGGCAACGGTCCCGACCTGGCCAAGCGCAACCACGGCATTCTTGCGGTGCTGGTGCTGGCCTGTGTGCTGGCGTTCTGGACCTGGCAGTGGCGCGAAGCACCGCAAGGCGCGGCGGCCTCTGACGCGGTCGCGGCCGATAATGACCGCAACATCGACGGCCACTGAGAAAACCTTTACCCATGCGCATCCTGCTTGCCGAAGACGACGCCCTTTTGGGGGACGGCCTGCGCGCCGGGCTTCGGCAGCTCGGGTTTCTGGTCGATTGGGTGCGCGACGGCGAGGCGGCAGAGCGTGAATTACGGGCGCAGCCCTACGAAGCGGCCGTGCTTGACCTCGGCTTGCCCCGCAAGGACGGGCTTGAGGTGCTGGCGGCCATTCGCCGCGCGGGTATTGCAACGCCGGTGCTGGTCCTGACCGCGCGTGACGCCATACCCGACCGCATACGCGGGCTGGATGCGGGTGCCGACGACTATGTGCTCAAGCCGGTAGACCTGCATGAACTGGCGGCACGCTTGCGGGCGCTGGTTCGCCGCGCGCACGGCCAGCCGCAAGAATGCCTGAGTGCGCAGGACGTGGTGCTGGACCCGGCGGCCCGCTCGGTGCGCCAGGGCGGTGAGACTGTCACGCTGTCTACCCGGGAGTTTGATCTGCTGCAGGCCTTCATGCTCAACGCCAACCGCGTGCTGTCGCGCGAGCAGCTTGAGCAGCAACTCTACAGCTGGGGCCAGGAGGTGGACAGTAACGCCATAGAGGTGCACATCCACAATTTGCGCCGCAAGCTGGGCACGGCATTGATCCACACGGTGCGCGGCGTTGGCTACATGCTGGTGCGTGACACGCCTAAACCATGATCAGGTCCCGTTCGCTGCAAGGGCGGCTGCTGGTGATGGTGCTCGGCGTGGTGGTGAGCGTCTGGCTGGCCACGGCGGTGATGACCTGGTTTGACGTGAGCCATGAACTGGATGAACTGCTGGACGGCCACCTCGCGCAAGCGGCCGCGCTGCTGGTGGTCCAACAGGCGCAGGAAATTGAAGCGGACGATGGCGACGTCATCGATGCGCCCAACCTGCACCGTTATGCGCCCAAGGTGGCGTTCCAGGTTTTTCACGAAGGCCGGCTGGCGCTGCGCTCGGCCAATGCGCCGATTGAACCGATGAGCGAGGCGGACCAGCGCTTCACGAGCGGTTTCAGGACGGTGCAGATCAAGCGCGAGGCATGGCGCGTTTTTGCCGCCTACGGCGCAGAGCGCGACGTGCAGGTGTATGTGGGCGAGCAAACGCGTTCCCGGAAATCCATTTTGTGGGCCGTGCTGCGCAGCACCCTGTGGCCGATGGCCATGGCGCTGCCCCTTCTGGCGGTGGCGCTGTGGTGGGCCGTGTACCACGGCGTGGCGCCGATTCGCCAGTTGGGGCATGAACTTGCTGCGCGCCAGGCCTTGTCGCTGAACCCGCTCAGGCTGGACGATGCGCCCTTGGAAATGGTCCCCATGGTGGATGCGCTGAACGGTCTGTTCCAGCGTATCGGCACGCTGATGGCGTCTGAGCGCCGCTTCACGGCCGATGCCGCGCATGAATTGCGCACGCCCATTGCCGCCATACGCATGCAGGCGCAGGTGGCGCTGGGCGAGGCCGACGATGCCCGGCGACAACATGCGCTGCTGGCCACACTGGATGGTTGCGACCGCGCCACGCGGCTGGTGGAGCAGTTGCTGACGCTGTCCCGGCTGGAGGCCTCCGCGTTGCCCGCGATGGCTGCGGTAGACCTCAGTGCATTGGCCCGGCAGGTCGTGGCCGACCTGGCACCGAAGGCGGTCGGAAAAAAACAAACCCTGGAGTTCGAGGCCACCGAGCCCTGCCGCATTCCCGGCAACGAAACACTGCTGGGCGTGCTGGTGCGCAATCTGGTGGACAACGCGGTGCGCTACAGCCCGCCTTTGGCGCGCATCAAGGTGGCCGTTGAACAGCAACAAGGGCAGGTGGCATTGACCGTGCAAGACAGCGGGCCGGGCCTGGCCGAGGCCGAGCGCCAGCGGCTTGGCGAGCGTTTTTTCAGGGCGATGGGCAGCCTTGAAAGCGGCAGCGGCCTGGGCTGGTCCATCGTGCGGCGCATTGCAGCGGTGCACCAGATGGATGTGCAGGTGATGCCTTCAGCGGAACTGGGCGGCCTGGCCGTTCGCGTGAGTGCGCAGGCGGACAGCGCCGCCACATGATGTGTCGTCTGGTCTGGCCTGGCCTGCCCGGCACCAAACCGCAACGTTTTATTCGCCCCGCTGCGATTACAACGCTTGCCTGATATCGCCGGGAATGAGCGGCACTCCTTCAATGTCGATGGCTGGCAGCCAGCCCCGCATTTCACGCTCGCGCGCCTTGCGCAGCGACTGCGCCAGGCGCGCCATGTCACCGGCCCAGACATCAATCAGATCGTCAATGGACACAATGCCGAGCAGCTCCTGCGCTGGCCCGGTCACCAGCAGGCGGCGTACGCCTTCGCCTTCCATGGCGGCGATGGCGTCCGACAGCGTGGCGTCGTAGGCGACGGCCACCAGCCGGCCGCTGATCAGCGTGCCCACGCTCACGCTGGCGCCGTCGCGGCCGCGCGCCAGCACCTCAATCGCAAGGTCCCGATCCGTCACGACGCCCAGCGCGGCGAGGCCTTCGGGGCCGGCGCCGGTCACCACGAGTGCGCCTACATGCTCATCGCGCATGCGCTGGGCGGCCTGATGCAGGCTCATGTCCTGGTCAATGGTGACGGCCTCACGCTTGCAGAGGGATCCGATGTTCATATGCTTCTCCTTGGGTTGGTTGTTTCACTGAATTCCCGGGGTTCCGAGCGCTTGTTGAGCGCCCGCCGCGTGCCCGGACATGGGCGCCCCGCGGCTCATGGTGCGGTCCAGCAGCGGCCTTAGCGCCTTCAGCGTGCGGGTGTTGAGCACGTCGCGCGCCTCCAGCCAGCCGCGCCTTGCCTGGCCGACGCCAAAGCTGAGGTTGTCGAGTTCCAGCGTGCTGTGCGCATCGGAGGCAATGCTGACCAGCACCCCTTCGTCCCTGGCCATGCGGCAGGCCAGATCAGTCAGGTCAAGCCGGGCCGGGTGGGCGTTGAGCTCCAGGAAGCAGCCACGCTCGCGGGCTTTGCGAATCACGCGCGGCAGGTCGATGTCGCAGGCGGGGCGTTCGTCAATCAGCCTCCCCGTGGGGTGGGCCAGGATGGTGAAACAGGGGTGGTCCATGGCGCGCAGGAGCCGCTCTGTCTGCCGGTCGCGGGGCAGGTCCAGACGTTGGTGTACGGCACCGACGACCAGGTCCAGCCGCTGCAGCAGGGCATGGGGTAGCGCCAGCGAGCCGTCCTCCATAATTTCGACTTCCACGCCTTTGAGCAGCACCATGCCGCTGAGACTGGCGTTGAGCGCGTCAATGCGGTCGATCTGGCGTGCGAGCCGATCGGCGTCCAGGCCGTGAACCACAGCCAGACGCTGCGAGTGGTCGGTGATGGCCAGGTACTGCAGGCCGTGTGCCCGGGCGGCCTCGGCCATTGCCTCCAGGCTGCCCCGGCCGTCGCTGTCCCGGGTATGCGCATGCAGGTCGCCGCGCAGGTCGGGTAATTGCACCAGCGCGGGCAGGCGGTGCGCCCGCGCGGCATCGATTTCGCCGCGCTCCTCGCGTAACTCGGGCGCGATGAACGGAAGGCCCAGGGCCTGGTAAACCGATGCTTCCGTGTCGCCCGCAATGCGCTCGTCGCCCCGGTAGACGCCGTACTCGTTCAGCTTCAAGCCGGCGTCCTGGGCCAGTTTTCGCAATGCGATGTTGTGGGCTTTCGAGCCAGTGAAGTAAAGCCACGCAGATCCGAAGCTGGCCGGCGCCACGGCGCGCAGGTCAACCTGCAACCCGTTTTTGAGCACCACGCTGGCCCGGGTGACGCCCCTGGAGAGCACCTGGCCCACGTCGGGGCTGCTTGTGAAGCGCTCCATCACGGGGCTGCCGCGCCGCGTCGTCACCAGCAAGTCCAGGTCGCCCACGGTTTCGCGCTGGCGCCGCAGGCTGCCAGCGGCCACCGCCTGCTGCACACCCGGCACCGCCGCCAGTTCCGCCAGCAGTGCCTGGGCCACCTGGGCCGCCATGATCAGCTTGAAGCGGTGGCCTTCCTGACGGCGCGCAGCTGTGGCCTGCAAGATGCGCTGCTCGGTCTTGGGTCCGAATCCATGCACTGCGCGCACCTGGCCCTGCACGGCAGCGTGGTGCAGCTGCTCCATCGTCTGGATGCCCAGTTCCTCATGTAGCGCACGCACCCGCTGGGGGCCAAGGCCTGGAATCCTGAGCAGTTCCGTGATGGCCGGCGGCAGTTCCTTGCGCAGGCGTTCCAGCTGCGCACAGGTGCCGGTGGTGACGACTTCCCTGATTTTTCCGGCCAGGTCCGGGCCTATGCCCGGGAGCTTGTCAAGGTCCTCGCCCTGGTCCAGCAGTGTTTTAACGCTTCGGCCCAGTTCACTCAGCATGCGTGCCGCGTTGCGGTAGGCTCGCACGCGAAAGACATTGGCGCCCTGTACCTCCAGCAGATCCGCGATTTCGTTGAAGACGGCGGCAACGTCCGCGTTGACGATGGGCATGAGCGGCCTGGCCTTGTCGAGAGGTGCGCCTGCGCGCTAAACCGCTTGCGGCGACCAGATGGCCGGGCGTACCACGGCAGGCGATTCTTCGGCCTTTTGCACGGCATTGCCAAAGGCCTGCAGCCAGCCGGCGCAGCTGCCGTCCTGAACTTCGCGCGAGGTGAACGCGGTGCTCAGCAGCGGAGCGCGGCCCAGCAATTGCCCGATTTCCGCAACGGCGTTCGGTGCACCGCTGTTGCCCATCACCGACACCACGGCGACATCGGGCAGCTCGTCGCGCATCTGGGCCACAAAACTGCGCATGGGGCCCGCCAGGCGATAGGCCCAGATGGGCGACACCAGTACCACCGCATCGAACTGCGCAGGGGGCGGGCCGTCATAGCGGATGGGCGGGCGTCGGTGCAGCCAGGCGTCGAGCAGGCAGCGCGCCATGCCGCGCAGTCCGCTGCGCGGACGGCTGTCGCTGATTTCGGCCATGGGCCAGCCTTGCTGGCTGCACAGCAACTGCGCCAACTGGCGGCAATTGCCTGTATAGGAGTAAGTCACCACCAGAACCTCGCTCATTTTTCTGCCTCCATTGGGGTTTTAACGATTCACTTTAGGGGCTGCCATCCCCGTCCTGTTGCGCTGGATCAAGTGGCCTCACGGTTGGGCGCTGATTGGCAATGACGGTGACAAGGCAAGCCCCCAATGCGAGGCCAGGCGGGCTTAGACTGCAGCCATGGACCCCACTATTGCTTCCCCGGAACCGCAAACGTTCACCTTGGTTGACGCGTTGCGCGATCGCCTGCGGGCCGATACCGGGCAGCCGGTGGAACTCCAGGAAACGCATATTTCCTGGGTGTTGCTCACCGACCGCCTGGCCTACAAGCTGAAAAAACCGCTTCGGCTGCCTTTTGTGGACTTCAGCACGCTGGCGCTGCGCAAGCATTTCTGCGAGGAGGAGGTGCGCCTCAACCGGCGCCTGGCCCCGTCGCTTTACCAGGGCGTGGTGACTGTGCGCGGCACGGTGCAGGCACCGTACATAGGGGCAGTTGGCGGTCCCGGGGACGCGGATACGCCCATTGATTACGCCGTTTGCATGCAGCGCTTCGCGCCTGGCGCGCTGCTGAGTGAACAGCTGGCGGCAGGCACGCTGCTGCCAGTGCACCTTGAACGCCTGGCCCGGCGCCTGGCCGACTTTCATCGGGACGCTTCAGCGGCCCCGCCCGCGACCCCGGACGACGCCGCGCAGCAGGCCGTTCAGCCGGTTCTTGACGTGCTGGCGCAACTGCAAACCGGCGGCGATTCCCCTTTCTTCAAGGAGGTGAGCGCCTGGGTCCATGCGCAAATGCCTGTTCTGCAAAAGGCCTGGTCAGCGCGGCGCCAGTCGGATTCGGTGCGCGAGTGCCATGGAGATCTGCACCTGGCCAACGCCGTTCTGATCAATGACGAGGTCACCGCCTTTGACTGCCTTGAATTCGATCCTGCCTTGCGCTGGATCGACGTGATGAGCGACGTCGCTTTTTTGACCATGGACCTGAAGGCACACGGCCGCAGCGATCTGGCCTATGGCTTCCTGGATGCTTATCTGCAGCGCAGCGGCGACTACGCGGGCGTGCAGGTGCTGCGGTTTTACGAGGTGTATCGGGCTCTGGTGCGGGCGCTGGTGGCACAAGTTCGTGGCCAGGTGACGGGAATCGTGTCGCCACCCGCCAGTCCCGACTACCTGGCCTGCGCACGGCAACTGGCGCTGACCGCAGGCGGCCCGGCGCGCCTGCTGATTACCCACGGCCTGTCCGGCTCGGGCAAATCCACGGTAGCGGGGCGATTGCTGACGGTGGCAGGCGCCATCCGCTTGCGCTCGGACGTGGAGCGCAAGCGCCTGTTTGGGCTCGATGCGCTGCAGCGTTCGGCCGGGCTTGATCTGGACATTTACACGCCAGAGGCGAATCGACTCACTTTTGATCGTCTGAGGGCCTGCGCACGCACCGCCTTGCTGGCCGGCTATCCGGTCATCGTCGATGCCGCCTTTTTAAGACGTGCCGAGCGCCGTGCATTTCAGGCGCTGGCCGCCGAGCTGGGCGTGCCCTTTACGCTGTTGCATTGCCACGCCAGCCAGGCGCAGTTGCGACAGCGCCTGTCCGCCCGTCAGCGGAGTGGCAACGATGCCTCCGAGGCAGATGTGAAGGTGCTCGATCACCAGGTGGCCGGCCAGGAGCCGCTGGATGACGATGAGCGCGCCATGGTGCTGGACCTTGTCACCGACGACGCAGTGGATATCGCCGCGCTGCGGGCGCGCTGGCTTTTGCAGGTGTGACGCCGGCCTGCCCGCGTTGGCCTGCAGCCGCTAACGCCAAGGTATTGACGCAGATCAAGCTGTTGCCCGTGCGAAAAGAACATCCTTGCAGGCATGAACACCTCTACTGAAAACTCCTTCACGCCCTTGCGCGTCTGGTTGCTCGCGCGCGAGGCCGAACTGGTGGCCGAAATCGGCGCGGCGCGGGAAGCCGACATCGAAGCGGCAACTGCTTCCGGCGTTGCGGCCACGGACGTCAACGATCTGGAAGACCAGGCGAGCAAGCGCGAGCGCACGACGCTGCAAGATGCCGAGGTGCGGCGTGACCGCGCGGAACTTTCCGATGTCCGTGCCGCGCTGGCCCGGTGGAGCAATGGAACTTTCGGCACCTGCATTGATTGCGGCCAGTCCATCGATTTCCAGCGCCTGTCCGCCACGCCGTCGGCGGCGCGCTGTATTGCGTGCCAGACGCTGTTCGAGTCGTCGCGGCCCTGACCTGGCCGCTCCCGCCGCCGGTTATCCGGCTGGCAGGAGCGCCGTGCTCAAAGTTCAACAGTCATTTTGTTTTCCACGCTCGCAACGCCAGGCGCTGCCCAGGCCGCACCCTGGATGGCCCTGTATTCTGCCCACGAATGCACCTTGCCATGCAATGAGACGCGGGAGCCGTCGACCTTGATTTCCAGCTTTTTGGCTTCCCGTTCTGCTTGTCGCACCAGCGCATCGGTGATGTTTCTTTCAATATCGGCAGGCTCGATCTTGGGTTTGACCTTGACCAGATTGGTGACGCCCACGACCCCGTAGAGATCGCGTACCGCGCGTTCGGCGGCCTTGCGCTGGTAGTCCCATTCCACTTCCCCGTTCAGGGTGATCCAGCCGCTCTCCACCTTTGGCTGTATGCAGTTGTCCGGCACCACGACGTTCCAGTCGAGCGCGCGCTGCACCGCCGCCGCAATGTCGGAGTCGCTCCGTTTGAACGACGGGGCGAGCCGCACCTCGATTTCGACCGCCAGCGCCTTCACGCCACTGACCCGGCGCACGGCCCGCTCGGCGGCATACTTCTCCGCAAAGTTCGTGAGGTGGCCAGTCAGTGTCACCACGCCATCCTTGACGATCACGCCGACGTCGGTGGCGTTAACGGCCGGGTCCCACGCCAACTCGGCAAGGACGTCTTTCTGGAGTTGAGCATCTGTTTTCATGAGTCTCCCTTTCGTGGAAATGTGGCGGCACGCATCACTTGACGCATTGAAAGCCTCCGACATGGCGGCTTTCAAAATTCCGCAGACTTGACTTTAGAAAGGGCTGAGCCCTGCGGCGTTGCGCTGGATCAAACGCGGGCACCGCACCGCATGGCGTTTGATCCGCACGCCGGTGTCAGCGCTGAAACAGCACGTAAATCACGTTTCATTGCGGGCTACCGGTCGTCTTGACAGCGACTTGCTTGATCCAGGGCAAGGACGGCGTTGATGCCAGGCGTATTTTTCAAGAACCTGATCTACACAAGGGAGATGGCTATGAAAAGCGTATGGATGGCGGCCGCATCGGGTTGCCTGCTTGCAGTGTCTGGTTGTTCCCAGCCTTACGGCATGGGCATGCGGGGCGATGACGCTGGTGCTTGCGGCTACGGCATGGGGCCGGGAATGATGGCCGGTGATCGCCATGGTGATCGTGAGGGTTGTGCCGAGGGCCCCCGGCAAGTGCGTCACGGCATGGGCCCGGGAATGATGGGGGGCTATGGCATGGCCGGCCTTGACCTGACCAGCGAGCAGCGCGCGAAAATTGCTGAAATCCGGACGGAGTTCGGCCGCAAGCAAGAAGCGCTGAGGGCCCAGATGCAGGCCTTGCGCGGGCGCCCGGGTGGCGTCTACCGCGATGGCCCGTTCGACGAGCAGGCCGCGCGCCAGTCCCACGACGCCATAACGGCCCTGCGCCAGCAGATGTTCGAGAATGCGCTGGAGGCGCGCAAGCGTATCGATGGCGTGCTGAGCCCGCAGCAGCGAGAACTGCTTCGCAGCCGCCCGGTCGGCCGGTAAGCACCGCAGGGGCCGGAAATGTGGGATCACATGATGACGTGGGGGTACGGCTGGGGCCGGGATGGGGGCTGGTTTGGGTTCATGCACCTTCTCTGGCTGGCGCTCATTGTCCTGGCGATCGTGGCGCTGGTTCGCTTGAGTTTTGGCCGGGGGGCGCGCGGTTTTCGTGGCCTTGAAGAAGACAGGGCGCTGGCAATTTTGCGTGAGCGCTTCGCACGGGGCGAGATCGACAAGGCCGAGTTTGAGGAACGCAAGCGCGACCTTGGTGCATAGGGCCTTTGTGCCGTTGCCGATGCGTTATCGTTCACGCTGTGAACTTCAAACCCGACACCCCTGCCGCCGCCCGCTTTGACGCGATTGACGCCCTGCGCGGCGTGGCCGTCGTCTGGATGAGCATCTATCACTTCTGCTTTGACCTGAACCACTTCGGGTATCTGAAGCAGAATTTTTATCTCGATCCGTTCTGGACCTGGCAGCGCACGGCGATTGTGAGCCTGTTCCTGTTCACCGCAGGGCTGGGTCAGGCCATCGCTGTTCACCAGGGCCAGAGCTGGCAGCGGTTTTGGCGGCGCTGGGGTCAGGTAGCGGCGTGTGCGGTGCTGGTCACCGCAGGCTCCTACTGGATGTATCCCCAAAGTTTTATCTACTTCGGGGTATTGCACGGCATGGCCGTGATGCTGCTCATCGTGCGGCTGACGGCCGGGTGGGGTGGCTGGCTTTGGGTTCTGGGTGGCGCGGCAATTGCTATGCAATTCATAGCATTTTATGGCCATTCAATATGGGCTGGAGGCGGATTTCTTAATGAGAAGAGCTTTAACTGGCTGGGCCTGATCAGCCGCAAGCCGATCACCGAGGACTACGTTCCGCTGATTCCCTGGCTGGGGGTGATGTGGTGGGGCATGGCGTCAGGGACTTGGGCGCTGCGCCAGCGTCCCCAGTGGTTCAAGCCTGCGCCGGGCGGCGACAGGGGGCCGGCAATTCGTGGCCTGGCCTGGTTGGGGCGCTGGAGTTTGAGCTACTACATGCTGCACCAGCCGGTGCTGATCGGGCTGCTGATGGCTGTGGGCACCCTGGCATAGCGGTTATGGACATGCCCCATAAAAAAGCGCGGACAGGCCGCGCTTTTGATTTGAAAGGCGGCGCCCGGTGAACGCTGCCCGTCGCAAGCGCCAGGCGCTTATTCGATCTTGGCCTTGCTACGCAACTCTTCCTGGAAGGTTGCGAGTTTTTGCTGCTGCATTTGCTGCGCAATTTGAGGCTTGACCTGCTCAAATGCGGGCAACTCTGCCATGCGAACATCGTCCACGCGAATGACGTGGTAGCCAAACTGCGACTTGACTGGCTTGTCGCTCAACTGGCCTTTGTTCAGCTTGAGCAGCGCTTCAGTGAACTCGGGTACATAGCTGGACGGGTTGGCCCAATCGAGGTCGCCGCCCTTGGCGCCTGATCCCGGGTCTTTGGACTGCTTCTTGGCGATGTCTTCAAACTTGCCACCTTTTTTCAGGCTGGCAATAATGGCCACGGCCTCGGCTTCCTTTTCCACCAGGATGTGGCGTGCCTTGTATTCCTTGCCACCGTTGGCCGCGGCGAACTTGTCGTATTCGGCCTTGAGTTCGGCATCAGTGACCGGATTTTTCTTCTGGTAGTCGGCAAACAATTCGCGGATCAAGATCGTCTGGCGTGCCAGTTCCATCTGAGTTTTGAAGTCGTCGCTGGCAGACAGGCCGCGTTTTTCAGCTTCCTGCATGAACACTTCGCGGGCAATGACTTCCTCGCGCAACTGGCCTTCCATGTCGGGTGTGACCGGACGGCCGGATTTTGCGACCTGCTGCGCCAACGCATCCACGCGGGTCTTGGGCACGGCCTTGCCGTTGACGATGGCGATGTTCTGGGCGAAGACGCCTTGCGCGCTCACGGCCATCAAGGCGGCCACGGCCGTGGCGACTAAAAATTGTTTTTTCATGATTTCCTTGTAATTTTTTGTTGAACTGAGTGATCTTTTCCGCTACGGGGCGAACGCGTTTGAGGCAAATCAATGCCCAAGGACTTTCAAGCGAGGGGTGGGTTAAACGATCTCAATGGCCAGTGCGTGCAGGCCCTGGTCAATGAATTTTTGCATTGCATCATACACAAGCCGGTGACAGGCCACGCGGCTCTTGCCGGCAAACGCCGGGCTGGCAATGCGCACGCGAAAGTGCGAGCCAAAGCCCTCGGCATTGGCGCCCGAGTGGCCGGCGTGGGCCGCACTTTCGTCCAGCACTTGCAGGTGCGTCGGATGCAGCGTGGCCGTGAGCTGCTGCTCGATCTCATGCACCCGAACGGGCAGGGGTGCCGCGCTCATGATGTGGTGTCCGTTTTGATGTGCTTGTTCAGGAACGCGGCCTGCACGAGCACAAAAACCAGCATCAGGCCCAAACCGCCAAACAGCTTGAAGTTGACCCAGGTGCTGGTGGAAAAGTTAAAGGCCACCCAGAGGTTGAGAAAGCCCATCAGCGTGAAAAACGCAATCCAGCTGAAATTGACGGTGCGCCAGACCGCATCGGGCAGCGCCATTTGCGCGCCCATCAGCGACTTGATGCCATTTTTCCTGAGCACCAGCTGACCGAACAACAAGGCGCCGCCCATGACCCAGTACAGCACGGTGGGCTTCCACTTGATGAAGTTTTCGCTGTGAAAGTAAATGGTGGCGCCACCCAGCGCGGTGACCAGCCCGAGGCTGACCCAGAGCATGGTGTCGACCTTGCGTCCGCGCGCCTTGAGCCACAGGATCTGCAGCAGTGTGGCAACGATCACCACCACCGTGGCCAGCAGCACCGGTGCTTCTGCAGGCCCCACCACGCCGCCCGACACCATGAAGCCTAGCCACTCCGTGGCGGTGTTGGCGGCCCAGTCCTTGTTGCCTTCAGCGTACTTGAACATGCCGAAGAACAGGGCAATCGGCAGGAAATCGAACAAAATTTTCATGGCGTGATTATGGCGGAGCGGTTTTGGTCAAAAAAATGAGGCCTGGCCAGCATCGGTGGCAGCGCCGAACGTGAAGCGACAAGCATGTGGGCTGGGCGATGGCGTCCTGTTTCAACAGGGGCCGCGGAACCGGCTTCGCCGGGCCGCAGGCGCAGCGGCCCCCTCGGGGGGCAGCGAACCACACGCAGTGGGGAGCGTGGGGGCTCACACCTTCTTGAACTCCAGTGATGCGGAGTTCATGCAGTAACGCAGGCCGGTGTCCGTGGGGCCATCCGGAAACACATGGCCCAGGTGGGCGCCGCAGCTGGCGCACACGGTTTCGGTGCGCGTCATGCCGTGCGCGCGATCCACATGCTCTTCGATGGCGCCGGGCACCACTTCCCGGGAAAAACTGGGCCAGCCGCAGCCTGCGTCGAACTTGCTGGACGAGTCAAACAGCTCGGCGCCGCAGCAGATGCAGCGGTAGCGGCCTTCTGCCGTGTTGCGGTCGTATTTGCCGGTAAATGGACGCTCGGTGGCGGCGTGGCGGGTAATTTCAAAGGCGCCTGGTTCGGCGCCTTTTTCAGCCAGCAGTGCTTTCCATTCGGCATCGGTTTTCTGGACTTTGGCGGGCATGGTGTTTCTCTTGAAAGGGTTGAATGATTGGAATGATTTAAATGGTGTCAGGACCGCTGCTAGGAACTGCAGCTGATCGCGATGGAAGCGGCCCAGTCGGGCGGGAAACCGGCAAAGTGTTCATGGCCAGGGTGTTCATCAAATGGGGCTTGCAGCAAGCTCAG
>NZ_JADMJK010000140.1:0-2895 GCF_018780625.1 Polaromonas sp.
TGTTTTTGGAGTTGACATGAATTTTCCTGAAATTGCCGTGAAACCGGTCGCCGCCGACCGCCTGCCCGAGCTGCTGCGGCGCATGCCCAAAGCCGAGCTGCACATCCACATCGAAGGCTCGCTCGAGCCCGAGCTGATTTTTGCGCTGGCGCAGCGCAACGGCCTGGCCTTGCCCTACGCCAGCGTGGAGGCGCTGCGCAGCGCCTACGCCTTCAGCAACCTGCAGAGCTTTCTCGATATCTACTACGCCGGCGCCAGCGTGCTGCTGAAGGAGCAGGACTTCTACGACATGACGCGCGCCTATCTGCGCCGCGCCGCGCAGGACAACGTGGTGCATGCCGAGCTGTTTTTTGACCCGCAGACGCACACGGCGCGCGGCGTGTCCATGGAAACCGTGATCAATGGCCTGCACCGTGCCTGCGTCGATGCCGAGTCCAAACTGGGCGTCAGCGCCTCGCTGATCATGTGCTTTTTGCGCCATCTGAGCGAGGACGATGCGTTTGCCACGCTGGAGCAAGCCCTGCCTTTTCGCGACAAACTGATCGGCGTGGGGCTCGATTCAGGCGAGCTCGGCAACCCGCCCGAAAAGTTTGCGCGCGTGTTTGCGCGCTGCCGCGAACTGGGCTTTCACCTGGTGGCGCATGCCGGCGAAGAAGGCCCGCCGGCCTACGTCTGGACCGCGCTGGACCTGCTCAAGGTCGAGCGCATCGACCACGGCGTGCAGGCCAGCAAAGACGCAGCCCTGATGCAGCGCCTGGCGGAAGGTCGCATTGCGCTCACGGTATGCCCGCTGTCCAACCTCAAGCTGCGCGTGTTCCCCGACCTGGCCCGCCATAACCTGCGCCAGTTGCTGGACGCCGGGCTGGTGGCCACCGTCAATTCGGATGACCCGGCTTACTTTGGCGGCTACATGAACGAGAACTTCACGCAGACTTTTGTCGCCCTGGACCTCAACGCCCAGCACGCCTACACGCTGGCGCGCAACAGCTTTGAGGCGAGCTTTATGGATGCGGCGGCCAAGCGCCGTCATATCGACCGGCTGAATGCGTGCTTTGAGACTTTTTTCCAGGAAACCGGCCCGGCTTAAGGGGCAGGTGCCGCGCTTTGCTGCGGGCTGTCATCCGGCCCTGCACCCCGTCTCAGCGGTGGTTTTTTTTGGAGGCCCAAGGGTCTTTCGGGCCGGCGGGCGTCAACGGCACCTCATGCACCTGCGGCAGTCCGACGACGGTCCTGATCGCGCGCATCAGTGCGTCGGCCTCGAAGGGTTTTGTGACATAGCCGTCTGCGCCGCCGGCCAGGCCTTTGATCACCGCTTCGCGCGTGGCCTTGCCCGTCAGCATGATGATGGGGACGTTCTTGAGTATCGGGTGCTGGCGCAGCCTGAGCAGGATGTCAAAGCCGTCGGCGTCGGGCAACATCACGTCCAGAAGAATCAGGTCGGGCGTCGGGGACTTGCGGATTTCCGCAATGACTTCGGCCCGGTTGCTCGCCAGCCGTACATCGAAGCCCTCGAAGGCCAGGTAACTCTGTATGAATTTGGCGAGCATGGGCTCGTCTTCCACCACTACGGCAGTCAGCACCTCGTCCCGCGCCAGCGTGCGCAAGGGGCCGCGCTTGCGGGCAATGCTCACGTAATAGCCGGCCTTCCTGAGCGAGGCGGCGCCCGCATCGGCCTCTGCTTCGGCCCGGGACAGCGCCGTTTTGCTCAGCGGAACCTGGAACTCGAACTGTTCTGCGAACGGGTCAACCCTTACAGCTGACAGCAGGTGCAGGCCCAGCAAGCTATCGAAGCTCGTGGTGAAGGTCGCCAGCGGCATCCCGGGCAGGCCGGCCTTGATTTGCGCGACCGTCAAAATCCCATCGATCCTGATCAGCAGTTCAATCTGGGCTGGCGACAGCGTGGTCGCGCCACTGCGCAGCTCATTTTTGCCCTGCTCGGTGAGGCCATAAACTTCGAAGTCTTGCATCCTTGTTACGTTCCTTTGGTCCGACTTCTGTTTGAAGATGTCCTTCACCAATTTCAAGGTGAATTTATTGACTCGCGCAAGAATCTCAATTCCTGCAATTCCTGGTCTGCCGTCGACCTGGTCGGCCAATGCGCTCGCCTTTTTTAAGGTGGCGCGGGGTGCTTGACGTCGTTGCCGCTACGTACTTTCAACGCCTGCACAACGGCCATGAAGCATCCAGTCTAACGTGCAATCGGCTGAGCGCTTCTGCAGGGTCTTCTTCAGGCGCGCTTTTTCCCGGTGATGGCGGCCACGCAGCCCCCATGTCCGCAGTCAAGGATTGCACTTGATGCCGGCCATGCCTCTGAATTTCCTTGCATGCTTTGTGCGCGCCGGGAGATTTCGTTTCGCTCACGCGCCGGCCCTGGATGGTTTCACCTTAAGATGGACGATGCGTTACTTTTCTTTCAAAAAAACAAGCTGTCATTCGCAGTGTCTTACGTACGCGATTTGGCCGGCGACCTCGTCGCCTCGCCGGGCATGACGCCGCCATCGCCAGTCCTGCTGTCATGACGTCCCCCCATCCTTCTTTTGCCGCGTTTCTGCAAGCGCAGCGTGCGGAGTACCGTAGCGCGTTCCCCGAGCGGCTGGAACAAGTCGAGTCCCTCTGGCGCCAGGTGCTCAATGGCGAGGCGCCAGCGCTGGCCGGCCTGGAGCGCTGTGCGCACAGCCTGGCGGGGTCGGGCGCAACGTTCGGCTTTGCCGCGCTGGGCGATGCGGCCCGGGTGCTGGAGATGGTCGTCAGTCCGTTGGCAGGCGCTGCAAAGGCCTTGACGCTCGCCGAGCAGACCGAGGTGGGCCGGGTCGTCGAGGCGTTTTGTCGCGGCCTGTCCGCAGAAATCGGCATTCAGGTTGACTAGTCCCCAAGACCCCAAGACCCCACGACCCC
>NZ_JADMJK010000140.1:2995-4865 GCF_018780625.1 Polaromonas sp.
GACCCCGTGACCCCATAACTCCGTCATCCCTGAAAAACTGGCAACAAGACCCTCTCATGTCCTCCACCGATACACCCCTCGAAGACAGGCTCCAGCCCAAAAATCGTCAACATCGAATCAGTCTGGTCGCTGGCGTGATTTTGTTGGTGACAACCGTGTTGGTGAGCGCCAGCATATTCATGGTCATGGCGCGTCATGCCGAGGCGCTGCTGAGTAAAAGCCTCCAGATTTCCCTGAAAAACCGCATCAAGCTGCTGCAGACTGAAATTGAAGCCGGCTTGAACCGAACGACGGTCATTGCCACCCGTCCTCTGCTGATGAATCAGATGCAAGGACGGAATGCGGGCGTGGACGAGAGCCCTGCCCATCTGGCACTCCAAGCCGCCGTGCAGTCCTTTCTTTCAACTGGGTTTACGGCCATTGCATTGCTTGACAAAGACGGACGCGAGTTGGCGCATGCCGGATCCTTTGCCCATAAGCCCGTGTTGGCCGTTGCGCTTGCCTTTCCTGGGCGGGTGCAATTGATATGGGATGAGCAACTGCTGATGCGTGCGGTGGTCGAAATGAAGCAGGGGGGCGCTGTCATTGGCACGGTCATTGCGGAAACGCCGCTGCCTGGTTACATGGGCACGCTCAAGGACGCCACCCTTCAGGGCGAAACGGGAGAGCTTGCGCTGTGCGCGCCCTTCGGTCTCAACATGAAGTGTTTTCCGACGACGCTCAATCCGGCGGTTTTCACCTTGCCTAAAAGATCGTCAGAGGGCGTGCCATTGCCGATGACCCATGCGTTGGAGGGCCAAACCGGATTCATCACCGCCCGCGATTATCGCAACCAGACGGTGGTGGCGGCTTATGCGCCGGTGGGCGATCTCGGGCTGGGAATGGTGCTCAAAATGGACAGTGCCGAACTGTATGCTCCCGTGTGGGCGCAACTGCGCTATCTGATCCCGCTTCTGGTGGGCGTGATGGTCGTTGCGCTGCTGTTGCTGCGCTGGCGGCTGTCGCCGCTGGTGAGCCGGCTGGTTCGCTCGGAAGCGCAAGCCCACGCGATGAGTGCAAGCTTGCGTGACAGCGAACGCCTGGAACGGGCGCTGCTGGACAATGTGGATGAAGGCATCGTGAGCATCTCCGATGGCGGCCTGATTGAACTGTTCAATCCGGCTGCCGAGCGCATGTTCGGCTACCGCAGCGAGGAAGTCGTCGGCAAGAACGTATCCATGCTGATGCCGGAGCCTTACCACAGCGAACACGATGGCTACCTGGGGCGCTATCTTCAGACCGGGCAGGCGAAAATAATCGGAATCGGTCGCGAGTTGGCGGGGCGGCGCAGCGACGGCGGGGTTTTTCCGATGGATCTGCGAATTTCGGAGTTTTCCCTGGAAGGGCGCCGCCAGTTCATTGGCAGTGTACGTGACATCACCGAGCGCAAACGCATTGCCGAGGCGCTGCGTGCCAGTGAATTGCAGATGCGCCAGATCACCGACACCGTACCGGCCCTGATCGCCTACCTGGATCTGGAACAGCGATTTTGTTTTCATAACAAAGCCTACGAAGAAGTCTTTGGCCTGAGTTTTGAGCAGATCAATGGTCGCACTCTGGCCGAAGTGCTCGGCCCGCTTGCCTATGCGGGTGTCCGGGACAAGGCTGAAGAAGTGCTGCGAGGTTATGTTGTCCGCTACGAACGGGCACAAGTGATGTCGCAGGGCGGCACCCGGAACTACGCCATGCATTATTTTCCGCGCTATGGCGAGGGCGCCGACGCTGGCAAGGTTCTCGGGTTTTACGCGCAGGGCACCGACATTACCGAGTTCAAGCGCATTGACCGCATGAAAACCGAATTCATCTCCACGGTCAGCCACGAGTTGCGCAC
>NZ_JADMJK010000195.1 GCF_018780625.1 Polaromonas sp.
CCTACAAGACCGGCGTGATGTTCTCGCTGCACGTCAAGGCCACGATGATGAAGGTATCGCACCCCATCGTGTTTGGCCACTGCGTGAAGATTTTCTACAAGGATGCCTTTGCCAAGCACGGCCAGCTGTTTGACGAGCTGGGCGTGAACGTGAACAACGGCATGGCCAGCCTGTACGAGAAAATCGCCACCCTGCCGCAAAGCAAGCAGGACGAGATCAAGCGCGACCTGCACGCCTGCCACGAAGGCCGCCCCGAGCTGGCCATGGTGGACTCGGCCAAGGGCATCACCAACTTCCACTCGCCCAACGACATCATCGTGGACGCCTCCATGCCCGCGATGATCCGCAACGGCGGCAAGATGTGGGGCGCCGATGGCCGCCTGAAGGACGTCAAGGCCGTGATGCCCGAGTCGACCTTCGCCCGCATCTACCAGGAGATCATCAACTTCTGCAAGTGGCACGGCGCCTTCGACCCCAAGACCATGGGCACCGTGCCCAACGTCGGCCTGATGGCCCAGCAGGCCGAGGAATACGGCTCGCACGACAAGACGTTCGAGATTGCCGAAGACGGCGTGGCCAACATCACCGACCTGGCCACGGGCGAAGTGCTGCTCTCGCAGAACGTGGAAGCCGGCGACATCTGGCGCATGTGCCAGGTCAAGGATGCTGCGATCCGCGACTGGGTCAAGCTGGCCGTGAACCGTGCCCGCAACTCCGGCATGCCGGTGGTGTTCTGGCTCGATGCCTACCGTCCGCACGAGGCCCAGCTGATCACCAAGGTCAAGATGTACCTGCATGAGCACGACACCACCGGCCTGGACATCCAGATCATGAGCCAGGTGCGCGCCATGCGCTACACGCTGGAGCGCGTGATCCGCGGTCTGGACACCATCAGCGCCACCGGCAACATCCTGCGCGACTACCTGACCGACCTGTTCCCCATCATGGAACTGGGCACCAGCGCCAAGATGCTGTCCATCGTGCCCTTGATGGCCGGCGGCGGCATGTATGAAACCGGCGCTGGCGGCTCGGCGCCCAAGCATGTGCAGCAGCTGGTCGAGGAAAACCACCTGCGCTGGGACTCGCTGGGCGAGTTCCTGGCGCTGGCCGTGTCGCTGGAAGACCTGGGGCTCAAGACCGGCAACAGCAAGGCCAAGATCCTGGCCAAGACGCTCGACGACGCCACCGGCAAGCTGCTCGACAACAGCAAAGGCCCTTCGACCCGCACCGGCGAACTCGACAACCGTGGCAGCCATTTCTACCTGGCGATGTACTGGGCGCAGGCGCTGGCAGAGCAGACCGAAGACAAGGACCTGCAGGCGCATTTCGCGCCGCTGGCCCAATCGCTGGCAGACCACGAAGCCCAGATCGTGGCCGAGTTGAAGGCGGTGCAGGGCAAGCCGGTCGACATTGGCGGCTACTACTTGCTCGACGCCAAAAAGGTCGATGCCGTGATGCGCCCAAGCGCCACGTTCAATGCGGCACTGAGCGCAGCGCAGGCCGCCTGATTGCTTCTAATTCAATAGCAATCAGAACCCGCCAGGCTTGGACCAACAGTCTGTTTGGCGCTAGCCCCCAGAAAAATGGCACCCGAAGGTGCCTTTTTTTTCGGCTGCTTTCGGGAGCCCCGCGGTGGGCCTGGGCGGACGTGCCGGAATCAAGGAACTTGCTATTAATTAAATAGCTATAGATGTAAACCTGACAGGCGCAAGAGGCGCTTTTACATCTAAAAACTACCCCCTGCAACGCAAGGGAACGTTTTTCTATGGACAATAGAGTTTTGCCGCCAGGCGCCAGCGCGCAAAGCCCTTGCGGCCGATAACCGAAGGCGCCCCGGCGCAAGGCCCGCAGCCGACAAGGCCGGCGCTGCTGCCCGCCTTCTGCTTTCTTTTTAGCCCTCCCCCTTTTCATGTTCGGCCCCCTGGCCGACGCCATCAGGAGCCATTGATGACCGACGCTACCCCTTCCACCCCTTCCTTTTTCAAGCGCATTCCGATTGCCTTTGGCGCTTTTTTCAGCATTCTGTCGGACCCCGGCTATGCCGCCCGCGTGCTGGGGCTGCGCCATGCGCCAGCGCCCATGCCGACACCCGCAGCCGCGCCCACTCCGGTCCCCGCTCCGCGAAAGGAAGCCACGCCCGACGCGGCCCTGCAGCTGCTGGCCCTGCTGCAGCGCGACGCGCGCCTGATCGACTTCGTCCAGGAAGACCTGAGCGGCTACAGCGACGCCGAGATCGGCGGGCCGGCGCGGCTGGTGCATGAAGGCTGCGCCAAGGTGCTGCGCGAGCATTTCACGCTGGCGCCGGTACGGCCTGAAGCCGAAGGCAGCCGCCTCACGCTGAATCAGGGCTTTGACGCCCGCGCCATCCGCCTGACCGGCAACGTGGTGGGCCAGGCGCCGTTCCAGGGCGCCTTGAGCCACCGCGGCTGGCGCGCCACCGAGGTGAAATTGCCCAAGCTGGCCGAGGGCCATGACGCCAGCGTGCTGGCCCAGGCCGAGGTGGAACTGTGAGCGAGCCGCGTTATTCCATCGGCATTGACCTGGGCACCACGCACTGCGCGCTGGCCTATGTGGACTTGGCCGCCAGCGAAGGCGAGAACACCCGCTACGGCGTGCTCGATATACCGCAGCTGACCGCGCCGGGCGCGCTTGAAAGCCTGCCGCTGCTGCCGTCCTTTTTGTACCTGCCGCACGCCAGCGAACTGGCGGCCGGCGACCTGACGCTGCCCTGGGCCGCCGACCAGGATTTTGCGGTGGGCGAGCTGGCGCGCACGCGCGGCGCGCAGACGCCGATTCGCCTCGTGTCGAGTGCCAAAAGCTGGCTCTGCCACCCCGGCGTGGACCGGCGCGCGACGATCTTGCCGCACGACGCGCCGCCCGAAGTGGCGCGCATCTCGCCGCTTGAAGCCTCGACCCGCTACCTGGCCCACCTGCGGCGCGCCTGGGACGCAGCCCACCCCGACGCGCCGTTTGACCAGCAGGACGTGACCGTCACGATTCCGGCGTCGTTCGACCCGGCCGCGCGCGAACTGACCGCCGAAGCGGCCCGTGCCGCCGGTTACCCCACCTTGAGCCTGCTGGAAGAACCGCAGGCCGCGCTCTACAACTGGATCCAGGCCAGCGCCGGCCGCTGGCGCAAGGACGTCAAGCCGGGCGACATCATCCTGGTGATTGACCTGGGCGGCGGCACCAGCGACTTTTCATTGATTGCGGTGCTGGAACGCGGCGGCCAGCTGGAGCTCCACCGCGTGGCGGTGGGCGACCACATCTTGCTGGGCGGCGACAACATGGACCTGACGCTGGCGCATGTGGTGGCGCGCAAGCTGGCGGCCGAAGGCAAGGAGCTGGATGCGTGGCAAATGCGCGCGCTCAACCACGCCTGCCGCGCCGCCAAGGAAGCGCTGCTGAGCGACGCCGCGCTGCCCGCGCAGGCCATCGTGGTGCCAAGCCGGGGCGCCAGACTGATAGGCGGCGCGATCCGCACCGAGCTGACGCAAGCCGAGGTGCGGGGCACCATCCTGGAAGGCTTCTTTCCGCACGTGGACGCCAGCGCCCGCCCGGCCAGCCGCACCCGCGGCGGCCTGACGCAGCTGGGCCTGCCCTACGCGCAGGACGCCGGCGTGACGCGCCACCTGGCCGCGCTGCTGGGGCGCCAGGCCGGCGCCACGGCCGAGCTCGAAGGCTTTGCCGGAAAGGTGGATGCCAACGCCCGCTTGCTGCACCCGACCGCCGTGCTGTTCAACGGCGGCGTGTTCAAGTCCAGCGTGCTGACCGAGCGCACGCTGGCCACGCTGAACGGCTGGCTGGCAGAAGAAAACGCCGAGCCGGCCCGCATGCTGGCCGGCGCCGACATGGACCTGGCGGTGGCGCGCGGCGCGGCCTATTACGGCTATGTGCGGCGCGGCCAGGGCGTGCGGATTCGCGGCGGCACGGCGCGCGCCTACTACGTCGCCATCGAGTCGGCCATGCCCGCGATTCCGGGCTTTGAGCCGCCGGTGCAGGCGCTGTGCATTGCGCCGTTCGGCATGGAAGAAGGCACCGATGCCGACCTGCTGGCGCAGGAATTCGGCCTGGTGGTCGGCGAGCCGGTGCACCTGCGCCTGCTGGGCTCGTCGGTGCGGCGGCAGGACCAGCTGGGCACCCTGCTGGGCGCCTGGCAACCCGACGAGCTGCAGGAACTCGGCGAGATCCAGGCCACGCTGCCCGCCGAAGGCCGGCAGGCCGGCGAGGTGGTGCAGGTCAAGCTGCGCGCCGTGGCCACCGACACCGGCACACTGGAGCTGACCGCCGTGGCGACCCAGGGCGGCGAGCACTGGAAGGTGGAATTTGACGTGCGCGGCCAAAGCGATTGATCCTGGCGTTTTGGCTTTGGCTTCGGCTGTTGGCATTCATCCCCCACCCGTCCTGGCTGGGCCTGTGATGACACGGAAAAGCGGGATCAGGGCGAGCGATTGTCTGAGCGCAACGCAGTGAAGCGAGTTCGAGCTCGACCCCCGCTTTTTCGGGGCAGCACAGGTTGCCCGAAGCGCAGCGCAGGGACCCAGACTGCGGGTCGCCTTTCTTTGCTTACTTTCTTTGGCGAAGCAAAGAAAGTGAGTCGCCTGCCGGGCGAATCCGGCCAGCCCAACAAAATAGAGTGAACCAGGCTATGAATAAAAAGCCCAAGCCAGCCCCTCACTACATCGTCGGCATAGACCTAGGCACCACCCACACCGTCGTCGCCTATGCCCGCCCGGGCAAGACCCAGCAAGCCATAAAACTGCTGCAGATCGAGCAACTGGTGGCACCCGGCCAAGTCGCCG
>NZ_JADMJK010000015.1 GCF_018780625.1 Polaromonas sp.
GAGGGGGCTGAACTTTGCTTGGGGCGGCCCGGCGCTGCGTTCTTTGGCCCCCACGTGTTTTCAAGTTAATTTTTTCATCAAGGAGATCGTATGGACTTAGGTATTGCAGGTAAATGGGCGCTGGTGTGCGGCGCCAGCAAAGGGTTGGGCTTTGGCTGCGCGCAGGCGCTGGTGCGCGAAGGCGTGCATGTGCTGATCGTGGCGCGCGGCGCTGCGGTGCTGGAGGAAGCTGCGAATAAATTAATAGCAGACAGCGACCGGCCGGCGAGCGCTACGGTGCAATTTGTTGCGGCAGACATCACCACGGCAGAAGGCCGCGCCGCCGTGTTTGCGGTGCGCCAGGACTTCGACATCGTCGTCACCAACGCGGGCGGCCCGCCACCCGGCGACTTCCGTGACTGGGGGCGGGACGACTGGATCAAGGCGGTGGATGCCAACATGCTGACGCCTATCGAGCTGATCAAGGCCACGGTGGACGGCATGGCGGCGCGCGGCTTTGGCCGCATCATCAACATCACCTCCAGCTCGGTGAAGGCACCGATCGAGGTGCTGGGCCTGTCCAACGGCGCACGCAGTGGCCTGACCGGCTTTGTGGCGGGCGTGGCGCGCAGCAAGCTGGCGGCACAGGGCGTGACCATCAACAACCTGCTGCCCGGCGTGTTTGACACCGACCGCATCAAGAACATGCTGCAGGGAACGTCTGAAAAAACTGGCCAGTCAGTGCAAGCCCTGGCCGACGCGCGCCGCAAGAACATCCCGGCCCAGCGCTTTGGCACGCCCGATGAGTTCGGCGCCATCTGCGCCTTCCTGTGCAGCACGCACGCCGCCTACATGACCGGCCAGAACGTCCTGGCCGACGGCGGGGCCTATCCCGGGACGTATTGAGCGACCGCTTCATGCCATGACGCTGGACTACCTGGTTTTTGACTACAGCGAGGACCCCGAAGGCGCGGGCACGCTGGAGGCGACGGCTTCCACCTGGCCCGAGCAGGTGCCTGCGGTGCAGGCCGAGCTGGCCCGGGTGCTGGACTGGGCCTTTACCGCGTTTGCAGGCCGGCGCGGCCCGCTGGAGGAGGGCGGTGACTGGGACTATGACCTGCAGGGCCTGCTGGAATTCACGGCTTCGCAGGCGGTTCAGTACGACGAATTGAGGCGCCGGTTTTCTGTGGAGCCCCGCCCGGCCGGCAAGCCGCGCCACACCTACACGCTGGCCCTGAGCGGAACGGGCGAGTTCTGTGCCGCGTTCAGGGCGCAGTTCGGGCTGGACGAGTCGCCGTAGCCGGCAGGCTCAGCGCCGCGACGACACCACAATGCCGCCCACGATCAACAAAAACGCCAGCGCGTGATACAGATGCGGCAGTTCGCCCAAAAAGGCGGCTGACAGCACGGCGGCAAACAGCGGCGTGAGGTTGGAGAAAAATCCGGCAATCGCCGGGCCGACGCGCTGCACGCCCATGCCCCAGCAGCGGTAGGCGATCACTGCAGGCCCCACGGCCACATAGAGCAAGGCGCTGGCCAGCGGCCATCCCCAGCTGATGTGCGCGTTCGTCAGCGTCCATTCGCCGGCTGCAGACAAGCCTGACCACCCCAGGCCGAAGAAAATCTGCGCCATCAAGAAGGCCGCCCAGTCGCGGCGAAGTTCGGGTGTTTCCTTGGGTTGCGACAGCAGCCAGCTGTAAAACGCCCAGGCCAGCGTGGCCAGCAGCACATAAACATCGCCGGGCACCAGCCGGACTTCCACCAGCAGCGCCCACTGCCCGCGCGACAGCACCACCAGCACGCCGACGACCGACATCAAGGCGCCCGCAATCTGCTGGCGCGAGATACGCTGCCCGAAAAAAAGACCGCCCACCACCAGCATCCAGACCGGGATGCTGGAGGCGACCAGCGTCACATTGAGCGGCGTGGAGGTTTGCAGCGCCAGGTATTGCAGCGCGTTGTAGCAGCCCACGCCCAGCAGCCCCAGCAGGGCAAAGCGCTTCCAGTCCAGCCACATGGCGCTGCCGCGCCGCAGTACCGGGTAGGCCAGCGGCAGCAAAATCAAAAAAGCCAGCGCCCAGCGCAAAAAGTTCAGCGTCATGGGCGGAACCAGATCGTGGACCAGCCGGCCCACCACGGCGTTGCCCGCCCAGAGCAAGGGCGGCAGCGCCAACAGCAGGGCGGTGGCGGGGGTCAGGCGTTGATTCATACCTGCAACTTTACCAAGCTGGCAAGCTGGAAAACCTGCGTGCCTGCACAAGCTGCCGCGGCAACCGGGTATGAGCCCGGAACCGGAACAGCGGTGTAAAGCGCCGCACCGGCATTACGTCTTGATAATATGCTTCTCGCCTTGAAACAGTTCTTTCGAAACTTCGCCTTGGTGGCGGTTGTCAAAGTAATGGGTCGAAAAAAAAGACGACTCGCTGAGGCTGGCCCGAGGCGAATTTCTTTCCTTGCCAGCCGTCTAGATTGACTGTTGAAGGAGGTTCATCATGAACACCAGGTTAAGAACAACGGTATCCATTCTTGTCCTTGCGGTGGCGGCAGGCCCCGTTTTTGCGCAAGATGCGGCCGCTGCCAAAACACGCGAGCAGGTTCGGGCGGAGCTACTGGAGGCCCAGCGCACGGGCGATGTCATGGTCGACGGGGAGACCGGCAGGAAGCTCAATGAGCTTTACCCGCGCAATTTCCCGGCCAGCACCAGCGCCAACGCGCAAAGCAGGGCACGCACCGAAGTCCGGGCTGAGCTGCTTGAAGCCCAGCGCCGGGGCGACTTGATGTCGTTCGGCGACTCGGAATCTGCCTTCACGCAGCGCTACCCGGGGCGTGCGTCCGCCACATCGGGCCTGACGCGCGCGGAGGTGAAGGCGCAATTGCTTGAAGCGCAGCGCCGGGGCGACTGGATGACGAGCGGGGATTCGGGGTCTAGTTTTAACGGCGCCTCTCCTTACCGCCCAAGAGGCCGAAGTAGTTCCGAGTAATGCGTAATGCGTGACGCATGCTGCGGGCTGGGCCGCTGGGGCCTCAAGCTTTTGCGCGCCTGACCCGCAGCAACTCGTCCAGGATCAGACAGACTGCGCCTATGCTGATCCCTGCATCGGCAATATTGAATGCCGGGAAATGCCAGCCTGCGTAGTGGAAATCCAGAAAGTCCACCACGTAGCCGTGCAGCGTGCGGTCAATCACGTTGCCCACTGCGCCGCCCAGGATGCAGGCCAGCGCGAACGAGAACAGCTTTTGCCCGGGATGCGACTTGAGCATCCACACAATGAAAAGCGCTGCCGCCACGCCAATCGCGGTGAAAAACCAGCGCTGCCATCCCCCCGCCGACGCCAGGAAGGAGAAGGCCGCGCCGGTGTTGTGAACCCGCACAATGTTGAAAAAGCTGGTGATCGTGGTGGCGTCGCCGAGGCGGTAGTAGCCCAGGATCAGGACTTTGGTGAACTGGTCGGCAATCAGCAGGATCAGCGCCAGGCCCAGCCAGGGCAGCATGCCGGACGATGATTTGGTGAAGGTGGTCTTCTTGGTGGCCATCAGGCAAACTTCCTGTCTTCACCTGCGCCATGCAGGTTGCTGGTGCAGCGGCCACAGATCGTGGGGTGGGCGGGGTCTATCCCGACGTCGTCGCGGTAATGCCAGCAGCGCTCGCATTTCACGGCGGAACTGGCGTTGACGCTGGACTGAAGCGCGTCCCCGGCTACCAGATCAATAGCCGATGTAATGAAGACAAACTTCAGGTCATCGCCCAGGCTGGCCAGCTGCGCGAGGTCGTCGGCTTTGACTTGCAGCGACACGTTGGCCTGCAAGGAAGAGCCCACCTTGCCCTCGGCGCGCAGGGCTTCGATGTCCTTGTTGACGGCATCGCGAATGTCGCGAATCCGGCTCCACTTGGCCAGCAGCGCCGGGTTGGGCGTGCCGAGGTCGGCGTAGGTTTCCAGAAAGATCGACTCCGACTGGCCGAAGATGGTCCAGGCTTCCTCGGCGGTAAAGCTCAGGAATGGCGCCATCCAGCGCAGCATGGCGTGGGTGATGGCGTGCAGCGCGGTTTGCGCGCTGCGGCGTGCCAGCGACTTCGGGCCGGTGGTGTAGAGCCGGTCCTTCAAAATGTCCAGGTAGAACGAACCCAGGTCTTCGCTGCAGTAAATCTGCAGCTTGGACACCACCGGGTGGAATTCGTAGACCTCGTAGTGCGCCAGGATGTCGCCCTGCAGCTGCGCCGCGCGGCTCAGCGCGTAGCGGTCGATTTCGAGCAGCTGCTCAAACGGCACCGCGTCGGTGGCGGGGTCGAAATCGCTGACGTTGGCCATCAAAAAGCGCAGCGTGTTGCGGATGCGGCGGTAGGCGTCCACCACGCGCGCCAGAATCTTGTCGTCAATGCCGAGGTCGCCCGAATAGTCGGTGGATGCGCACCACAGGCGGATGATCTCGGCGCCCAGCTTGTCGCTGACCTCTTGCGGTGCCACCACATTGCCTTCGCTCTTGCTCATCTTGCGGCCCTTGCCGTCGACCGTGAAGCCGTGCGTCAGCAGGCCTTTGTAGGGCGCGTGATCGTACATGGCGCAGGCGGTGAGTAGCGAGGAATGGAACCAGCCGCGGTGCTGGTCGTGGCCTTCAAGGTACAGGTCGGCCGGCCAGGTCGATTGCTCGGCGTGGCTGTGCTTGAGCACGTGGAAGTGCGTGGTGCCCGAGTCAAACCAGACGTCGAGAATGTCGGTGCTCTTGAGGTAGTCGGGCGCATCAAGCCCGATGATGGATTCGGCGCTGGCCTTGCTCCAGGCCTCGATGCCGCCGGCCTGAACCA